>NZ_JBPOGL010000059.1:0-8137 GCF_051251875.1 Polaribacter sp. | reverse complement strand
GGCCAAAGAAAAAAAATCGGAAATAACTTTCGGTAAAAATTGAAAAATTAACCTAAAAAAAGGTCAACCTATATCAGTATAATACAAGCAGCACATGAAAATTAAGTTACTATTTGTTTTACAATTAATCATTCTAAATTCAGTTTACTCCCAAGTTGGAATTTTAGACCCTACTTTTGGAACTAATGGAATAGCAATTACGGAGGTATCAAATAATCTAATAAATGATGGAGGTAAATCTGTTTTAGTCAAAGATGATGGTACAATTTTGGTGACTGGATATACAACAAATGCAAATGGAAATAGTGATTTTGCTTTAGTACAATATGACTCTAATGGAATATTAGACAGCTCATTTGGAACTAATGGAATTGCTGTTTTAGATATTAATGGTTTTGATGAGGAAGCATCATTTTCATTATTACAGTCCGATGGGAAAATAATTACAGTTGGACACACTACTAATTCAAATAAAGATATTATTGTTGCGAGATTTAATTCAAATGGAACTTTAGATACTACTTATGCAATTAATGGACTTTTTACATATGATAGTGGTGCTGATGATTTTGGAAAAAAAGTTGCTATTTTACCTGACAATAAAATTTTTATAGGATGTGAAATTTCTTCTAACTATGGGATCATAAAAATATCCGAAACAGGAACTGTAATAACTTCCTTTGGGACTAATGGAATTACTACTACAGATTTAGGGTCTGTGGATTCTTTAAGAGACCTAAAATTGCAATCAGACGGTAAAATCTTAATTGCTGGGACTAGCGGAAAAAATGATATAGGTGATGGCGATGTTTATGATAAAGCATTAATAAGACATAATTCTGACGGTAGTTTAGATAATACTTTTAATTCTACAGGAATAATTTTTACTTCATTTGAAAGCGGTAAAAATGACGGAGGCTATGCCATAAATATACAACCCGACGGAAAAATAATTATTAACGGTAGTTCTGAAGACAATCAAGGTTACGATAATATTGCCCTAACAAGATATAATACTGATGGTAGTATAGATGAATCGTTTGGTACAAATGGAACAACATTTACAAACTATTCTGATTATGACTTTAGTTTTACTTCTTTAATACAAACTGATGGAAAAATAATTCTTGGAGGTTATTTTATAAACGTTACAACTTTACAACGAGATTTGATTTTGTTAAGATATACTAATAATGGTATTTTAGACAATACTTTTGGGAATAATGGGATTACAACAACAGATTTAAATAATAATTCTCGTGACTTCGGTTTTTCTTTAGCATTTCAATCAAATAACAAAATACTCTTTGCAGGGTACACAAAGGAAAATGGAAACACATATGATTTTGCAATAGCTAGATACATAATTGATAGCAGTCTTGGAACTGATGATTTAATAAATAATTCAAAGAACTATTTAATATATCCAAATCCAGTGGCAGAAAGTATAACAATAATAAATAAAAATTTTAGTAGTGAAAAAATAGATATTGAAATATATTCTATTGATGGTAAAAAATTAAAATCTATTAGTAACCTAAATTTGGACTATAATCTAGATATTCCTTTATTTTTTTTAACAAAAGGGGTTTATATTTTAAGAATATGGAACGGCAAAACAAAGGAAACACTAAAAATAATAAAGAAATAACTGTTTGTAACACCGCTAATCGTTTCACAAGTCCATAATAAATATAATAGATCTATACATAAAAACCGTCTTTAGAGGCGGTTTCTGTTTTTATACACTTCAATAATTCACGTGTTTTAAAAGACCTGAATAGCGCGTTCATAACTTTATAAGAGGTGCTTTTCATACTAAAATATAAAGCAAGTACTCCCGCTTTACTACTTCTTTTCTTAAGCCGATATCAATTCTAAAGGAATGCCATAAAAGGGCTAAAATAGGGTGTTTACGCATTCTTAAACAGCTACTAAAACTTATTGGGAACATCCCAAATATGTTCATCAAAAAGCAATATATTTATAGGTTTATAACTAGTTGGCAATAATATGAAAAAACGAATGAGAATTATAATTGGAATTGTAGTTGCTGGAATATTATTATTGAATAGTTTCTACTTTTTACAATGGGAATCTTTGTTATATTTAAAAAGTGACATAACTGATTTTAAGAAATTAATTATGCCAATTTCTATTATTTTAACCATATTAGTTACTTTTTTTGGAATATTTGACAAAATTGAATACGGTGTAAAAATATGGTCGAAAATAGGACACATTTTTTACATTGGAATGATGTGTATTATTATTTACCCTGTAATTTCTGACTTTGTTTTAATGATCGGACTAAAAACAAACAGACTATCCAGTAATGAAATAATTACTAAAAAATTTATTGTAACTTTTAAACCTAATTACTGGGATTTAAACAATACTGTTTGGGGAATAATTCCGAACAAAATTTATGAAAATGGAATTGACAACTTGAAATTAAATGAAAAGGATTTTAATTTAGTATATAAAAATCAAGAAATTGAATTAGAATTAGAAAAAGGATTATTCGGAATTCCATTTAATCCAATTATAAAAAAATAAATACTATTGCCAAAACCTTGTATAAAAAATTGCTTTATTTGGTTTAAACTAAAGCTTGTTACTTTTTTGCAAACTTCTGAATTTCCGCTGGAAATTCCTCGTTCACAAAATCGCAACTTTCCATACAAAACAACATTGTGGTTAATTTGAGAAAAAACCGAAATGAAAGAATCTAAAAGACTGAATTTTTTAAAATCATATCTGAAATTATATGGAGTTGAGAAAATTGAATTGACTAATGAAACGATTGATTCAATAAGCGGAATTGCAATCTATGACGGAAATAACGCAGAAGAAAGACAGGAATTTATTTGGTATAAATCTGAAAAGGAAAATCCTTCACCCGAATTGAACATTCTGATTGAAAAAATTGTGGCGGAAAAATGGCATAATGGAGACAAAATTTCAGAACATATTGAGGAATTGGAATTTGAAGAATTTGACAACTCAACTAAAGAAAAAATCTTGACTGAATTATTTGACATCCGAATTAGAATGGTTGACGATAAAGAAGAAACGGACTCTTATTGGGTACATTATTAAATTAAGAAAATGTTATGAAAGAAAAACTTGAAAAATGGAAAAAGGAAATTGACGAAATTTCAAATTGTGTTTGGAAAGTAAGTCTAACTCATAAACTTGGTCCTAAAATTGAAAAGATTGGAGATAATTTGGAACAAATTGAAAAAGAAATCGAATTATCAGCTTTAGAAATGAACGAACAGATTGAAAGAAAAATAAAAAACTCTCCACAATAACACCAAATATAATTTATTGCTGGCTTCGCGCCTACTTACGAAAGTCCTCTCGGACTTTCTTGGTCGGTAATTATTTACTAAATTAGTTGCTTGAAACACGCAACAAATCATATATAAACACGTTACACACAAGCTAAGAAAAAATGGAATTCAAGCCAATAAGAAACAAATTAAAAACCTTCACACTTGAATCCGTTACAACAGAAATCATACTGCAATTACGAAGAACAGAAATTGATAAAAATTACCGCCTACCTATATGGCATTTATTACTTCTCTTAAAGTGGAATTATGAATTCTATCCCAAGAAGTATAAAGCTAAAATTGCAACTACAGATGACATTAGAAAACTGATGACTCAAATTGAAAATCTTGAGATGTCAAATAATCAATTTAATTTAAGTAATTCATTAGATTTTCAAAAGCCGTTCATAATGATGGCTCATCAACAATTTATTTATCAAAATTCAGTTTACTGGGACACATTTGCTCGACAATCAATATTATTCTATGAATTAAAAAACAAATATGACATAAATGAATCTTTTAAAAATTTAACAAAAATTGATTTAAATATTTTTATAAATATTTCATTTGTAATTTGGCTTTTTACTTTTAAAAGTCTTGAACTTGGTTATGATTGCAAAATTCGATTCTTGAATAATGGATATTTGTCTCGAGAAGATTATAATCATCTTGTAGAGTTATTTGACAAAAATGATATTAATAACTATATTAATCTTTTAAGTTTTTCAGGTGAAAACATTGATAAGATATTAGAAATTGATAAGAGAGTTTTAAAAAGCTATAATTTACAAACCTTTGAACAGTCTATATTTACGAGACGACCATTCTTAATCTTTCAAAATAATTATATTGTTCCTCATAAAAATGTATTAAAACATAATTTCACACATTTCATATATGAATATTTAAAAAACAACGACGATAATTTTACTACAGAATTTGGTGCGCGAATGGAGAAATATGTGAAACTTGGACTTGATGAAGTTAAATTTAATTATATCACAGAAAAACAGTTAGAAAATAAAATTGGTTTAAAAAATAACTTAGTGGATTTTGTAATAGATAATAATATCTTAATAGAAGTTAAAGCAATTGAAATTAAACCTTATGCGAGCGTAAACCCTAATGATGAAGTATTAGCTAATGAGTTTAGAAAAAATTTAGTCAAAGCATATGCTAAACAAATGGTTAATGTAGCGAATAAGCTTAACGAAAATGAATTATATTACGGAATCATTATTACATATAAAAAATTGTTTTTAGGAAATTCAGATGATATTTGGGAGCAGTTTCTCAAAACTGAAACGTTAAAAATTCGAAACGAAGATGAACTCAAGATTATTCCATATGAAAATTTATTTTTTATCGATATTGTTAGCTGGGATATGTTAATCCAAATAGTAAAAAACAAAAAATATAGTTTAATTGAAATTCTTAATAAAATAAAAGAAACTGATTCAAATTCTAAAACAAAAAAATTTAGTTTTTCCATGCATCTTGAAGAAGATTTTGAATTAGAAAAATTTGATTTAAATTATTTATTAGATACATATAAAAACATGAAATTAAAAAGCTCCAGTGCCTAACACCAGTAACCGTTGCACAACCCATTAAAAAAATAAAAAAACTTCTTTTTTAAGCCCTTTTTAAGGGCTTTTTAATTTTTAAGAACTGCCATTTTTCTATATTTAAATTGGCTTATAACTATGAATATGGACTTTACATCGAGCAAGCATTTCGACAAGCTCAAGACAGGCTTACAAAAGTTCTCGCAAACTTTCTATTCGTGTTTTATTTAGTAAATTCACTGCTTAAACAACGCAACTTTCCTAAAACAAAATAACGTATACAAAAAAGAATAATTAAAAATGATAAGAAAAATTAGATTTTTAACATTGATTTTTGCAATTATTTTCACAAGTTGTCATAACGACAAATCAAAAGCTGAAAATTCTGAAATTGAAACAACGGAACAGAATGCAGATACGGGAACAAAACACCTAAAACCGTTCAACCCAGCATTGCCAACAATCGCACTTTTAATGTATAACGGAGTTTTACAAAGCGAAGTAATTGCAACATCTGACGTTTTTGCAAAACCGACAGAAGATGGAAAACAGCTTTTTAATCTTGTTTCAATTGCCGAAACCGAACGCGCAATAACAACCGAAGAAGGAATGCATTTCCTGCCGGATTATACCTTTGAGAATTGTCCGAAACTTACAGCTTTATTCGTTCCAAGTGCTTACGATATGTACGGGCAAGTTCACAACAAAAAAATCGTAAATTTCATAAAAGAGAAAAATAAGGAAACTAAATATATGGTGAGCAATTGTGCTGGAGCGCAATTAATCGGAAAATCGGGAATTGCTGATGGACATAAAATTGTAACGTGGATTGGTGGCGGAAAAGAATTGCAAAAGGAATATCCGAATCTAAAAGTGCAAAACGATAGTTTTGTCACTTTTGTAGAGGACGGAAAATTCAGTTCATCAAATGGGAATTTAGCAAGTTATATTACTGCATTGAATTTAGTGCAGAAAATGACCAGTGTAGCACATAGAGAATTTGTAGAAAGTTATTTATATCTCGACCGACTTCAAAATTGGAAAAAATAAAGCCAGTTATCAACACCGTATAATTTATTGATTTTCCTTCGTCAAGCTCAGGACAAGCCTTCGACAGGCTCAGGACAGGCTTACGAAAATCCTCGCGGATTTTCTTTGTCTGTAATTATTCACTAAATTAGTTGCTTAACCACACTAACAAACCATATACAAACACGTTTTGCATTCAATGCCAAAATAGAAATTTAGAGATAAAAAATGAACCTAAACCAAGTAACCATTCCATCTTTAGATGTCGAGAAATCAATAGCCTTTTATGAGAAAATGGGACTAAAACTAATTGTAAAGGCATTACCTCATTATGCACGATTTGAATGTCCAGACGGAAACGCAACGTTTTCAATTCATCAAACTGAAAATTTGACAAAAGGCGAAGGAATATCCATCTATTTTGAATGTGAACATTTGGATGAACATGTGAATAACCTAATAAAAAAAGGAATTAAATTCGACCAAAAACCAACAGATCAAAAATGGCTCTGGAGAGAAGCTAGACTCAAAGATCTAGATGGAAATCAATTAATATTATTTTATGCGGGTAAACATCGCTTAAATCCCCCATGGAGAATTGACAACTAATTGAAAATAAAAATTCCCCTTTGCCCATATAAAAATACGCCGTTCCCCATAAATGGGAACAAAAAACAATATATTTATAGCCACAAAACAAGGGGTACAACATGGCAGCAACCGCATGAAAAGCACCCTAATAAGCAACCCAATTCGCAGAGATTCAATGGCATTTTCCTTTTTCAACAAGCAATCAAAAGAAGTACAATTTTGGAACTGGTTTTCTAAAAACAATGAAACCTATGCTACCGAATTTGAAAATATTGACATAAGAACAAGAATATTTCAAGAACTGTCTACAGAACTTAAAAAAGTACATGCAGACTTAGTTTTTGAGTTCAGTCCTGTGCAAGAAAATAAGAATAGAGAATTCACCGTCTCTGCTGATGGAAGTAAAGAACTTTTTCCAATAGTAAAAAACCTTGTGAATGCAGCTCCTAACATAGCCCATTGGAAATTAAATGCATTCCGACAACGAGTGTCTGGAGACGATTTTGAAATTCAATACGGAGATGTAAAAATAGGATATGATGAAATATTCTTTAGATTTCAAGATGGCGTTTATGGCAAAATAGGCATTGAACTAAACATTATAGACTATGATTTTCAAATTCAAACACAAAATGCCATCTACATTCTTTTAGACGGTTTACTAGGAGAATATGATGTTACCATGGGCTTAGAATGGATCGATTGGGTAAAATTTGACATCTCAAAAATGACCGAATTACACCCCATAACAAGCCTAAGAACCTTGATAGACCAAAAGAAAAATGATGCACAACACCCTGTATAATTTGTTGCTGCTACTCGCCTAGCCCCTTAACACAGCCACTAACATTCAAAAAAACTACGATAACAACACTCTAAAAGCTGTTTGTGCACGCTTCCACTCTTCCGCTAAACTTTATAGAGATATCCCAAGGATTGTAAACAAAAAGCAATATATTTATAGGCATTTAACACGTTGTAAACAATTAAAACCAACCTAAAACAAAACTGAAATATGGGAATGATTGGAAATGTTATCAGAGTATCTCAAGAGGAATTAAATGGCTTTTTGAATAAGTCTGAAACTCTTGAAAATAAAATTTATGCGGACGAAAGTTATAAAGCTGAATGGTTTCTTGATTTGGATAAATCTTGGGACGGAATTAACTACATTCTGACTGGAGAAATAATAGGAGGACTTGAAAACGAACCGAATGTATTACAAAGAGCTCTTTTCAGTTTTCAAATTATTGATGAAGAACAAGACCTTGGATATGGACCAGCTCAATTTCTAAATCCGAATCAAGTGAAAGAGACATATTCTGAATTGGAAAAAATAACAGATGAAATTTTAAAAAGTAAAATAAATGGTTCTGAAATGAACGAATTTGGAATTTACCCTGAAATTTGGACTGAATCAGAATCTCACGAATTTCTAATTGACAGTTTCAAAGAATTTAAAGAGTTTTATAAAAAAGCTTCTGAAAATAATCAAGCTATAATCACATATTTGAATTAAAAAACTGTTTACAATAACTAAGTATTCGGCTCGCCGATAGGCAAGAGCTGAATATTGTGTTGACGAAGTTGGCAGAATATGTCTCT
>NZ_JBPOGL010000058.1:0-8311 GCF_051251875.1 Polaribacter sp. | reverse complement strand
CAAGATGAAAAAATTAACCGCGTAATTAATAATCGAAATTTAAAAGATTACTCTTGTTTTATAGGGGTCAAAACACTGAAGAACTTAATGAGTTACAAATAAAAATTAAAAATAATAAAGCAGATTTTTTAGAATTAAAGAATAACTCTAAAAACTTAACTTTAAATAGTTTAGCGAATAAAATTAACGAATTTCACAATCCTAACGCGGAAATTGAAATTTCAGATAAACAAATCGATAACCTTCTAAATGGCGGAACAATAGAATTTTAATTATGAATATAAAACAATATATAGAAAAAATTAGTCTCAATAAAAATAAAGTTTTGAGAAAATATCTAACAGGTAGTGAATATAAATTGTTCTTAACAGAGGAAGATGATGATATTCGAAATTTAATGAAAAGTAATAAAAAAGAATTCAGATCACTGCTCTATCGAGCTAATTATTTTCTTGCAGTATTTATTTTGGTTATTGCTGTTTTAAATATAAAATCGTTTGGTCCAATACTACTCTTATTTTCTTTTTTACTATTTATCAAACCTTTAGCTCATTTATTTGCTTTAAATAACAAAATGAAGAAACAGAACATTTACTATTACAGGAAATTTTATGGTAAATAAAAATTGTTAATAAAAATACTATTGCCAATAACTAAGTATTCGGCTCGCCGATAGGCCAGAGCTGAATATTGTGTTGACGAAGTTGGCAGAATATGTCTCTTATGGGGAAAACACGCTCACTCAACTGGAAATTATTGAGCAGCTTTTCTTGATAGTTTTTCTTGCCTTGCATTACTAAATATACAAAATTTCTGTATCTTTAACAAGTAGTTGTGCAACAGCACACCGTGTAAAAAAAATTGCTAAATTTATTGCTTTACCAAAGGCAGTTGCTTTTTTGCTCACTTCAGATTTTCCGGCGGAAAATCCTCGCGAACAAAACCGCAACTTTTCATACACAAATCCGTTGCCATTAATACAAAAATCGCCTGAAAATTAAAAATTCTTTTTAATTTGGAAAATGTTGCCTTTTTAGGTAACTTTGTATCGAATTAAACGATTAATAAAGTTGAACGAATTTAACAGGGAAATAGGATTTTACGAAAATCACTTTAATGATTTTTACAAAAAACAATCACTTGTCGTTCGAAAGAAAATTGATTGGACACTTTTGATTTTAAAACGAACAAGAATTGTTCCTGAAAAATTCTTAAAACATCTAACAAATACTGACGGAATTTGGGAAGTACGAGTTTCAGCAGGAAATGGAATATTTAGAATATTCTGTTTTTTTGACAATGGAAATTTAATAGTTTTATTAAGTGGGTTTCAGAAAAAGACACAGAAAACACCGAAAAAAGAAATTAAAAGAGCAGAACGTTTAAAAAAAGAATATTACGAACAAAAATAATAACTTAAAAAGTGGCGCGCACCACTATAACTACGGCATATTAGGTTATGATAACAGATAAAAGACTAACTTCATTTGACGACCATTTAAACGAACAATATGGAGAAACAGGAACAGAAACTAGGGAAAAATTTGAAGAAGAATTCGAAACTTTTAGAATTGGAGTTTTAATACAAGAAGCTAGAAAAAAACAGCATCTTACTCAACAACAACTCGCAGAAAAAGTTGGAACAACGAAAAATTATATTTCGAGAATAGAAAATAATGCAAGTGATATTAGACTTTCAACATTAATGAGAATAATTCGAGAAGGATTAGGTGGAAGTTTGAAATTGTCACTTGACATTTAAAATCGAAAAGAAAGTACTAATGGCAATAACTAAGTATTCGGCTCGCCGATAATATTGTGTTGATGAAGTCGGCAGAATATGTCTCTTATGGGGAAAACACGCTCACTCAACTGAAAAATATTGAACAGCTTTTCTTGATAGTTTTTCTTGCCTTGCATTACTAAATATACAAAATTTCTGTATCTTTAACAAGTAGTTGTGCAACAGCACACCGTGTAAAAAAAATTGCTAAATTTATTGCTTCACCAAAGGCAGCTGCTTTTTTGCTCACTTCAGATTTTCTGGTGGAAAATCCTCGCGAACAAAACCGCAACTTTTCATACACAAACACGTTACCCAACATAAAAAACAAACTTCAGAAAAATCAATCAAATTTTAACATTATCTTTGAATTTTAGAAAATAAAATAATGTCGACAGACAAATCTAATTACGAAAATATTCTTGAAGACTTAATTTCAATCGTAGAAAAAACGAGAACTCAACACTTTTTAGGATAATTATGACTAATAAACCATCAAATAACAAATTTCATTCTCAGATTTTAAGTTTATTACAATCTGCAAAAAACAAAGTTGTTCGTTCTGTAAACCATACTATGGTTGTTACCTACTTTGAAATTGGTAAAATGATAGTTGAAGAAGAACAAGATGGTAAAGAACGAGCTGATTATGGAAAAGAAATTTTAAAAGGGCTTTCATCTGTTCTTAAAAAAGAGTTTGGAAAAGGGTTTTCGGTAGATAATTTAGAGAATATGAGTAAGTTCTACTTGGCTTATGAGAAATCCGAAACGCTGTCTCGGAAATCAGAAAATGAAAATATTATATTAAGTTAGTCTCATTATTTAAAACTTATGCGGATTGAAGATAAAAACGAGCGTAGTTTTTATGAAATAGAATCTTTTAAAAATAATTGGAGCGTTAGAGAATTGCAACGTCAATTTGATTCAGCATTATACACAAGATTAGCATTAAGTAGGAACAAGGACAAGGTAAAAGAACTTTCAGAAAAAGGTCATATTCTAGAAAAACCGAAAGGTTCTATAAAAGACCCTTACATCTTAGAATTCATTGGACTTCCAGAACATTCTAATTATTCCGAAAGTGAATTAGAGCAAGAAATAATTGACAAGCTGGAGCATTTTTTACTGGAACTTGGCAACGGATTTACCTTTGTTGCGAGACAAAAGAGAATATCATTTGATGACAAACATTTTAGAATTGATTTAGTTTTCTACAACCGATTTTTAAAATGCTTCGTATTAATAGACCTGAAAATTGGAGAGATAAAGCATCAAGACCTCGGACAAATGCAGATGTATGTGAATTATTATGACCGAGAAATAAGATTAGATGAGGAAAACAAAACAATCGGAATAGTTTTGTGTAGAGACAAGAGTCAATCAGTTGTAGAATATACTTTGCCTGAAAATAACGAGCAGATTTTTGCGAGTAAATATGAAACAGTACTTCCGAGTAAGGAAGAGTTGAAATCATTAATAGCTGAACGGAATAGCCAACGCTAAAAGCCATACACATTTGCAATTCACACCAGCCAATGCTTCGCCAAAAATTACAAAAGAGTATTTCTAGCAAACGCTCACATTTGAACTAAATAACAAACCTTGGAAAAACCAAGCTGAATGAAAAAAGCACTACTTAAGGCACCGTATATAATTTATTGCTAGCTTCTTGCCTATCCTTCAACAAAGCTCAGGACATGTTTACGAAAATCCTCGCGAATTTTATGTCCGTAATTATTTACTAAATTAGTTGCTTAAACCACGCAACAAACCATATACAAGACCGAAAAATAATCAAACATTTAAAGAGTTTGATTATTTTTTGTACATTTGTTAACCAAATGGTTAAACTATATAGTTGGTAATGAAAAATAAGAAAAACGAAAACACAGAAAGTCTAATTTTAGAAGCAGCAAAACGCATTTTTCAGGCAAAAGGAATGGACGGTGCTCGTATGCAAGAAATTGCAAATGAAGCAGGCATAAACAAAGCTATGCTTCATTATTATTACAGAAGTAAACAATTACTTTTTGAAGCCGTTTTTAAAAATGCTTTTTCATTATTAGCTCCTCAATTAAATACCATTTTAAATGATGATTCTTCTATAGAAGAAAAAGTAAAAAACTTTTCATCAAACTACATTACATTTATTGCAGAACATCCGTATTTGCCCAATTTTATCATTCAAGAACTGAATAGAAATCCAGATTTCATTTTAAAAATGAAAGAAAATAACGCCCTTCCAAATCTAGATAAATTCAAAAAACAAGTAGCTATTGAAGTTGAAAAGGGCTTTATAAGAAGTATACATGCAGAACAATTATTTATCAATATTTTGGCCTTAAATGTCTTTCCTTTTATCGCCAAACCTTTAATTCAGAATTTAATAGCAGTTGAAGATGAAACTTTTCAACAACTTATTGAAGCCCGTAAAACAGAAGTTGCAAATTTTATTATTAATTCTATAAAAATATAAGATGAAAAAAATAGGATTTATTTTAATGCTAACAATCCTAAACTTTGGTGTATTTGCACAAGAAAGTTTAACACTAACCGAATGTTATCATTTAGTAGAAACCAATTATCCTTTGGTAAAACAACATCAGTTGTTAGAACAACAAAATCAATTAGATAAAACCATTATTACCAAGGCAACTTTACCACAAATTAATTTAGATGCGCAAGTAACGTATCAATCAGAAGTGCTGGAGTTTCCATTGGCTATGACTGGTATAACGCCCATCAACAAAGACCAGTACAGAGCAACATTATCTGTAAATCAATTAATTTATAATGGAGGTGCTACTGCTGCGAATTTAAAAGTAAAGGCCGCAGAATTAAAGACAAAAAAGAAAAATATTGAAACCAGTATTTATCAATTAAAAGCGCAAATTAATCAACTTTATTTTTCCATTTTATTAAACCAAGAAACTTTTAATTTATTAGAAGCTAAAAAAAAGCAATTAGAAACAAAGTTAAAAGAAGTAAAATCGGGTATAAAAAACGGCGTGTTATTACCGTCATCAGACAGTATTTTAGAAGCAGAATTGTTAAAAATAGCACAACAATTTATAGAGGTTAACACTAGAAAATTATCATTATTAGAAACACTTTCTAGTTTCACAGGAAAACCTTTTAAAGCTGATACAAAATTAGAAATTCCGTTAATTACTGCACAATTAAATAATGAAATAAAAAGACCCGAATTAGATTTATTTCAACTAAAAAAAGAAGAAATTACAACGCAAGAAGATTTAATTTCTAAACAAAATTCGCCAAAACTAAATGGTTTTGCAACTGGCGGATATGGTAATCCTGGTTTAAATTTATTAGACAATTCATTTCATACTTTTTACACTGTGGGCATTCAATTACATTGGAATATTTTTGATTGGAATACCAACAAAAAACAACAACAAACCATTGCCATTCATAAAGATATCATAGAAAATGAAACCGAAGTTTTTAAGTTAAACACCAACATTGCCTTAGACAAACAACAAAAGGAAATAGAAAAGATATTGGCTTTTTTAACTTCTGATGTGGCTATTATCAATCTTCGTAAAAAAGTATTAAAAACCTTAGACTCTCAGCTTAAAAACGGCGTCATCACATCATCTATTTACATTACAGAATTCACCAATTTATTTGAAGCAGAAAACACTTTAGTAAGACACAAAATACAAGTACAATTAGCAAAAGCGAATTACAATACTATAAAAGGAGAATAAAATCTCCTGCAGATTTCGCAGATGCACTTAGAAAAATGTAAATATTTAAAAATCTGCGAAAATCAGTGAAATCAGCGGGAGCAAAAATAAAAAAAAATGAAAAAATACACGCACATATTAATAGTTAGCATTATTGCTGCAACCTTGTTTTCTTGTGGAAAAGACAATGGAAAGGCAGACGGTTATGGCAACTTTGAAGCAACAGAAGTAACTATTTCAGCAGAAAATAACGGAAAATTAATGCAGTTTTCTATTGATGAAGGAGATTTGCTTAAAAAAAATCAATTTATTGGTTTTATAGATACTGTACAATTGGCTTTAAAACGAGAACAATTAATAGTTTCAAAATCTGTAATTAGCTCTAAATCTAAAGGAGTTTTATCACAAATTTCTGTGTTAAAATCAAGATTAAAAACAGCCAATATCAATAAGAATAGAATAGAAAATTTAATGAAAGACAACGCAGGAACGCAAAAGCAATTAGATGATGTTACCGGTGAAATTGATATTATTAAAAGTCAGGTTAGAAGCGTAGAAATACAGAACGCACCCGTTGTAAACGAACTGAAAAGTATGGATGTTCAATTAAAACAAATTGACGATCAAATTAAAAAAAGTAAAATAATAAATCCTGTAAACGGAACGGTTTTAAGCAAATATGCAGAGGAAAATGAAATTACTGTTTTTGGAAAACCTTTGTATAAAATTGCAGATTTAAGTGTCATGAAATTGCGCATTTACATCAGTGAAACGCAATTAGAAAATATTAAAATCGGACAAAAAGTAACCGTAAAAGTTGATTCTTCTGAAGATATGAAATCTTTTCCAGCAACGGTAAGTTGGATTGCTTCTGAAGCAGAATTTACGCCTAAAATTATTCAAACCAAAGAAGAACGAGTTGCTTTGGTATACGCGGTAAAATTAGATGTTGTGAATGATGGAAGTTTAAAAATAGGAATGCCTGCAGAAATGTGGTTAACACAAGAATAAATGGCTATAACAATTAGTAACATATCAAAATCATATAAAAAAGTAAAAGCCTTAGAAGGTATTTCTTTTGATGTAAAAGCCGGAGAATTATTTGGATTAATTGGCCCAGACGGAGCAGGAAAAACCACGTTGTTTAGAATTTTAACAACGCTTTTAATTGCTAACGAAGGTATTGCCACTGTTGCGGGTTTTGATGTAGTTAAAGACTATAAAAGTATTCGGAAAAGTGTAGGTTATATGCCTGGAAAATTTTCTTTATACCACGATTTAACCGTGGAGGAAAACTTAGATTTTTTCGCGACTATTTTCGGAACAACCATTGAAGAAAATTACGATTTAATAAAAGATATTTATGTTCAAATAGCACCATTTAAGAATCGTAGAGCAGGAAAATTATCTGGTGGAATGAAGCAAAAATTAGCTTTATGTTGTGCTTTAATTCACAAACCAAAAGTGTTGTTTTTAGATGAACCAACAACCGGCGTTGATCCCGTTTCTAGAAAAGAATTTTGGGAAATGTTAAAACGCTTACAGCAAAAAAACATTACCATATTGGTTTCTACTCCATATATGGATGAGGCTGCTTTGTGTGATAGAATAGCCTTAATTCAGGATGGAAAAATTTTAGAAATTGATACGCCAGAAGCTATTGTAAAAAAGTATCCAAAACCTATTTATAACGTTTCTTCAAATAACATGTATCAGCTTATGAATAGTTTAAAAACTTATGATTTTAACCATAGTGCATATCCTTTTGGAGAGTTTGTGCATTACACAGATACCAGATCAGATTTTAATCCGAAGGAATTAAAAACCTATTTAGAATCGAAAAACTTAAAGAATATTCTAATAGAAAAAACGGCCGCCACCATAGAAGACACTTTTATGGAATTAGCAAAATAAATGTTAGTTTGAGCTAAGTAGATAAGTATTAAAACATCTCAACCGCGCTCGATGAAACAAAAATATAAAATGGAAAATAATAAAGTTATACAAGTCGAAGAATTAACCAAAATATTTGGAGATTTTACCGCGGTGAACAAAATAACTTTTGAGGTTGAAAAAGGGGAAATATTTGGCTTTTTAGGCGCAAATGGTGCAGGAAAAACAACGGCTATGAAAATGTTGATTGGTATTTCTAATCCAAGTTCTGGTAAAGCAAATGTTGCAGGTTTTGATGTGCACACAGAAGCAGAAGATATCAAAAAAAATATCGGTTATATGAGTCAGAAATTTGCTTTGTACGATGATTTAACGGTAAAAGAAAATATTACTTTTTTTGGTGGCATTTATGGACTCTCAAGAAAACAAATAAAAGAAAAGTCGGCAATTTTAATAACAGAATTAGGATTAGAAAGTGTTGCAAAGAAATTGGTAGGTTCACTACCATTAGGTTGGAAACAAAAGTTGTCTTTTTCCGTTTCTTTGCTTCACGATCCTAAAATTGTTTTTTTAGATGAACCCACAGGAGGCGTAGATCCAATTACTAGGCGTCAGTTTTGGGAATTGATTTACAAAGCTGCACACCAAGGAACCACGGTTTTTGTAACCACACACTATATGGATGAAGCAGAATATTGCGACCGAGTTTCTATTATGGTGAACGGAAAAATTGAAGCTTTAGATACTCCGAAAAAATTAAAAGAACAGTTTAAGGTTGATCATATGAATGATGTGTTTTTAAAATTAGCAAGAGGATAAAGAATGTTCCCGCAGATTTCACAGATTTACGCAGAAATAAGAATTTAAAATGTAATTAAAAAATCAGCGGTTATCAGCGAAATCGGCAGGAGAAAAAAAGAATATA
>NZ_JBPOGL010000057.1:0-8367 GCF_051251875.1 Polaribacter sp. | reverse complement strand
TCAAGATGAAAAAATTAACCGCGTAATTAATAATCGAAATTTAAAAGATTACTCTTGTTTTATAGGGGTCAAAACAAGAAACCCCAACAAGATCTTTCTGCGATGGCCTATAACCTGAAAAAGTATTTAAAATTCGTTACAAAAAATGTAAAATGTAAGGCAAAAGCCTTGGCCATACTATTTTTGAACAAAAAGCTCGATGTAAAGTCCATATTAATAGTTATAAGCCAATTTAAATATAGAAAAATGGCAGTTCTTAAAAATTAAAAAGCCCTTAAAAAGGGCTTAAAAAAGAAGGTTTTTTATTTTTTTAATGGGTTGTGCAACGGTTACTGGTGTTAGGCATTTCGTTTTCATTAGAATAATAAAATTAATCCGTTTTTAGCTTTTTTTCCGCAGATTACTTCTGCTCTTTTTTGTCCAAAATAATTGTCGTATTTGTATAGTCCTTTATTCTTGTTTTTTTCATATTCCTCATATGAAATTTCTTTCCCTTTATAGTACACTAAAGGTATTACTCCATTTTTTTCGCCAATTAAAATCATATCAGACATTCCCAAATAAAACATTTCATTTTCAGCTATCACTATTTTTTCATTATTTATATTTTCTTTCTTTATAATAAAATCTGGAGTTGAAAAGAATTCTAATTTTGGAGGAATACTTTTTGGAACTTCATCGTAAGAAATCCGAAAAACATTCTCATCGTTTAAATTTTCAGACGAAATATTTAGCGAGAACTCTCCTTTAGAGTTAGTATAAGTGTAAAATATTTTGTTAAGTGTAATTAATTGAATTTTAACATTAACTATTGGTGAGTTATCTTTTTCTCGTAGAAATTTTCCTTTAAATAAGGTGTTAGAATTTACAATACTTAACTCGCTATTAAAATTGTTAGTATTAGCTAAAGTATTAATATTATTTGTAAAGATTAAAGAACTTGTAATGATGATTTTTACGGCTAATTTAGAGTACTTTGGTAAAATTTTTTCATTTACTAATGGAATATCCGTTTTATATTTAGGAATTCTAGCACATATAGGTTTCTCAGATTTTTTGATTTCGTTTATAATTTCAGTATTAGTTAATCTTTCAAAATCAAGTATTTTTTTATTACAATTTAAGCAAAACTTTCCTTTATCAACAGAAGTCATTTTGTCCCAGTTTTCAGAACATGAAATATTATTTGTTCTTAAAATTTTCATAGTGGAGTAATGTTTTTAATGAATGCCAACGTTGTTTTGTATGGAAAGTTGCGATTTTGTGAACGAGGAATTTCCAGCGGAAATTCAGAAGTTTACAAAAGAGCAATAAGCTTTAGTTTAGCTATATATAGCAATTTTTTATACAAGGTGTTGTAGCCAGTTATTTTTTAATTTTTATTTTTCCGATATCGAACTTTTCAGGTAAATTAATAAAATCCTTTTCCGATATTATATACACCCCATTAAAATTTTCCTCAAATTCTATTTTATACTTTTTGATTGAATATGAAAATCCAACATCAAACAATCCAGCACCTTCAGGATTCAACGTGTTATTGGCTGAACTGTAATTACTTAATTCAATTCCTTTTGTTAATTCCTCATTTAATTCAGCGAATTCATTTCCTTCTGGTTTTACACCACCAATAGTATGGGAATAACCACCATTTTCATTTTCTGTTTTGTTTGATTCGTTACTTATTAATTGTTCAAGAATGAGATATTGTTGACCTTCAGATTCTGTTATTCTTAACCAAAGTCCGTTTTCCATTGGTAATTTTGGAAGAACATTTACTTCAATAGTTTCAGTTGTATATTTTTTCCCATTAAATTCGAAGTCAAAAGGCCCAATTTCATATGTTTTTGCTTTTTCGAAAATAATTACTCTTTCAAAATCATCTGATTGCCTTCCGAAAATAGAGGTTGAGCGAGTGAAGTCGACATTTTTCCCTAATTCTTTTTTGAAGTAATCGGTCAAAAAGTCAACATTTATTGAAAAAGTAACGCTTTGTCCAACTCTCGGTTCTGGATTATCAATTTCAATTTTCAGTTTTTCTTGACCAATTGCGTTTAATGAACAAATAGTAAATAATATTAATGTAATTCTTTTCATATGTATCTCTTTTTTTTAATTGGCTACAACGGGTTATATACCTATAAATATATTGCTTTTTGTTTATAATGTTTGGGGTTGCCTATAAAATTTTAAAGATTTAGTAATAGTGTTTATAAGAATTTAGAAAGTAATGGTATTGGCAGTCTTATTTATTCCAACATTTTTAGAATAATACTCGCTAGTATCATTCCGAAAATAATTTCTATTATGAAAATGATATAGGTAAATATAATAAGTACAATGTTCTTAAAAGTATTTTTCTTGTTGAAGAATTGTATATACGCCCAAAAATTAAATAGCATTCCCAACAAAAGTGGTAACATTATTAAATAGCTATTTCTATCGAAAAAAAAACTAAAACCAAAATAGATAAACATTTGTTGTCCGGTTATATAAATGTTTAGGACAAGGTGTTCAAAGTAATTATAGTTCGATTTTAAAAAGGATAAATAGGACGCAAACGAAAAAAAGGGAACTAAAATTAATATGGCGTAGGTTTGGTTTTTAGAAATCCAATTTATTAAGTCACTGTTTTCTACTTCAGATTTAGATGTAAAACCAGAAATTGCATCATCAACAAATGTTTGGTTTCCTAAAAAATAATGAGCAACTACATATAAAGTGGAAGTAAGTAGTATAAAAGCCAAAGGTTTAACATGATTTTTTCTTTTGCCTTCTAAAAAAGCTCTTATACTATGTCCTGGTCTTGTGAATAATTCTTTTAGCGTAAATAAAAAACCACGATTTATTTGAAAAATACTATTTGGAATTTCATTTAACAAGTATTTGTAATCAACTTTTCTAATGTTGGAGTTTTGTCCGCAATTACTGCAATAATTACCATTAAAATTCTGTTCACAATTTTTACAAATCATTTAATTTATTTTTACTTTTGAGAGCGTTTTTCATCGTTTTACCTACGAGTTTTATTCTGGTTTGTTGTCTGTTGTAAGCACTAAATTTAATGAATAAAAACCAAATAGAAAATGTGCTTATATTTTTGGTAAACATGTCTTGCACTTGTTAAAGGACAGGTTAAAACTATCAATTAATGTTGCTCTGTGGTGCTTAGTTTTTTCTTATTGTAATCTATTCTCTACAATTTTTTCTAAGGCAATTTGTTTATAATCAAACCAATTTTGTCTGAAATCAGAAAAGTCTATTTTGTGCTTAAAATTCTGAAATGGTTTTTTACGTTTCAAAATATTTTCTAATGCTGCTTTCAGGTTTTTGTCAGGTACTTGTTCAACAAAACCCTCCATAATTTCAAACGATTCAAAACTTTCTAAAGCTTTAAATTTTATAAAATCTGATGAATGTTTTTTTATTTTTTCTAAACTGTCAGAAAAAGCCTCTTTAAAATCTTCATCGTCAAAAAAATCTGAGAAACTCGGAATTCCAATAACTTCTGCTGTCTTAGAATTATAATAACAGTCAAAGCCGGCATCTAACTCTTGTGCTATTTTCTGTACGATATTTTGTTTTTTATTATCCAAAAAAGCAAGCGTTTTTATCTTCTTTAATAATTTCTATGATTTTGTCTAAATAGGTAGATTTAGGAAACGGTTTGTAAAGCTCCCAAGCACCGCTTGCTCGCATCCAATATAAATTCCATTCTTTTCTAGATTTGTATTACCTAATTTTTGCAAAATCGTAATGTTGAACCTCTTTTTCATCCATCCAATCTGGTCTAATTTCAAACAGAATTACCACTTTTCCGTCATAAGAATATCCAACATCTACTTGTTTCCTGATGTCAAGATTTTCTGGACGTAAGGATGCTACATACTGTTTTATGGTAGCTTCATTAATGTCAATAATTTTGTTTGTCATTTAGTTTTTATTTTTTTTCAGCTTGCACACTATGGGTTTGTATCAAGTTATATTGCTCTATGTTGTTTGTAATGGGTAAATGCTTTTAAAAGTTATTGTTTTTCCTTACAGTTTGTCACTCCGAAGAGTCTTCCTTACTATTAACTCAATCTTGCGTGAGACTCCTACGGAGTGACAAACAAGATGGATGTAAAAAAGAAAGGTTCAAGAAAAGCTGTCTATTTTTATAAACATATTTTAAAAACAACCTTGCTACTATAAACAACATAAACCCGATTACTTTTGTGTTTAAAGAACTAAAGTAAGCAAATAAAAACTAGCCAAAGCAATGAAAATTACACATTATTTCGTTTTCGTTATTTTTTCAAATCCGATTTTAATTGGACAAGCATTATGTTGGTTTGTTTCAAGTTATATTGCTCAATGTTGTTTGTAATGGGTAAATGCTTTTAAAAGTTATTGTTTTTCCATACAGTTTGTCACTCCGAAGAGTCTTGCTTACTATTAACTCAATCTTGCGTGAGACTCCTACGGAGTGACAAACAAGGTGGTTGTAAAAACGAGAGGTTGAATAAAAATGAGCCTATTTTTATCAACATATTTTAAAAACAACCTTGCCACTATAACATGGGAGTTTTTCCTTACTATTAACTCAAACTTGTGTGAGACTCCTACGGAGTGACAAACAGGGTGGTTTATAAAAACGAAAGGTTTAATATAAAGGTGTCTATTTTTATCAACATATTTTAAAAACAACCTTGCTAGTGTAATATGGGAGTTTTTCCTAACTATTTACTCAAACTTGTGTGAGACTCCTACGGAGTGACAAAAAAGATGGTTTTGAAAACGAGAGGTTGAATAAAAATGAGTCTATTTTTATCAACATACTTTATCAACAACCTTACTACTGTAACATGGGAGTTTTTCCTTACTATTAACTCAATCTTGTGTGAGACTTCTACGGAGTGACAAACAAGATGGTTTTGAAAACGAGAGTTTCAGGAAAAAAGTGTCTATTTTTATCAACATATTTTAAAAATTACCTTACTAGTGTAGCATGGGAGTTTTTCCTTACTATTAACTCAAACTTGTGTGAGACTCCTACGGAGTGACAAACAAGGTGGTTGTAAAAACGAGAGGTTGAATAAAAATGAGTCTATTTTTATCAACATATTTTAAAAACAACCTTACTACTGTAACATGGGAGTTTTTCCTTACTATTAACTCAAACTTGTGTGAGACTCCTACGGAGTGACAAACAAGGTGGTTTTGAAAACAAGAGGTTGAATAAAAATGAGTCTATTTTTATCAACATACTTTATCAACAACCTTACTACTGTAACATGGGAGTTTTTCCTTACTATTAACTCAATCTTGTGTGAGACTCCTACGGAGTGACAAACAAGATGGTTTTGAAAACGAGAGGTTGAATAAAAATGAGCCTATTTTTATCAACATATTTTAAAAACAACCTTACTACTGTAACATGGGAGTTTTTCCTTACTATTAACTCAAACTTGCGTGAGACTCCTACGGCGTGACAAACAAGGTGGTTGTGAATATGAAAAGTTCATGAGATTTCACTTGTTTTTTACTACAGAACTTTGTTGGTTGTAATTTTTTATTCTTTAATTTCGGCTACCATATAAACTGAAGCTGCAATATTATGAGGTACACTAACTCCAACTGCTGTACGTGTGTGTTTTCCGATTTCTCCGAATACGTCAACAACAAAATCAGAAGCACCATTCATAGCATCAGCTTGTTCAGTATTTTCCGAAGTAGAATTTACTAATCCGTGCATTGCAACAATACTAGTTACTTTATCAAGTTAGCAAATGGTTTTAATTGCAGCTAAACAGCCTATTGCACAAAGTTTAGTCGCATATTTACTTTCTTCTAAATTTAAATCCTTTCCAAGTTTTCCTTTTTTTACAATTCCGTTTTCAACAGGAATCTGTCCTGCCACATAAATCAGATTTCCTGTCCGTTTTGCAGGAATATAATTTGCAACTGGTTTTGGAACCTCTGGCAATTGTATTCCTAATTCCTTTAATCTTGTTTCAATTTTATTCATCTATTTGTCTTAAATTATGTAGCCTTATTTCAGGACGGGTCAAAATTATGCACAACGTTGTTTTGTATGATTAGTTGCGTGTTTTAAATAACTAATTTAGTAAATAAAACACGAACGGCGAAATTCCGGAGGAATTTCCCAAGTGAGCTAAAACAAGCAATAAAGGTTATATGGTGTGTAGTTTTTTTAGTGCGAAATCTCTTTTGAAATAAAACCATTTTTATAAGTTACTGTTTTTTCAGGTGTCCCATTGTTATAATAGGTTATTTTACAATTACTTTTCAATAAATCATCATACGAATTATATAATTTTTTAAGTTTTTGACCACGATTGTCATAATCAATAATTGTAGTAGGTATTTTGGCACCTCCAACAAATACAACGTCAACTTCAGTTTCAATTATTCCTTTGTTGTATGTTTTAATTTTAAACAAAATATCATTATTGTAAAACTTTTCCTTATAGACTTTGTTATTGTAAATAATGCGTTTCCCTATTTCTCTTTCTTTTGCATCATATATAATTTCCTCTTTGCTATTGTTTTTGTCAAATAAAATTTCATCGGATATGAGGTCAGTAACTTTTAAACTATTTTCATAAATATCATTTACAACAAGTCTACTAAATCCTTTTTTGTAATTATTTATTTTAACCAATTTAGCTTTAGAATTAGAATAGTGTTCTTTGTAAATGTTTTCTTCTTCTAGTTCTTTACTTATAGTATTATAAACATATCTAGAATTCACAAAAATTTTTGTGTGGTCTGTAATAGGTCTAAAAGTCATAAAAACTTTTTTATCTCCAACTACTTTTACTAATGATGTGTCACTTACCATTGTAATACCTCCTTTATTAAATGAATCCTTAATACCTTGTTTTAATATTGTATTATATCTATTCTTATCTAACCTTTGAATACGCTCTATTTCCTCAACTGTTAATGGTTTATTATTTCTTGCTTTCGATTTTGAAAATAAACTTACAAGTCCTAATGCTAATCCTCCAACAACTTTTTCACTATTACCTTCAATAACTCCCTCTAAACCCATTATTACTGATTTGTTACCAGCTTGGTTTTCATTTCCTTGTATTAAATCGTTAACAATATCTGTTGATTGATTTAAAGCTTGGTTCAAATTAGATTTTGTATTTGAGTTGGATGTATTAGAACCAATTGAACTATTATTTGAAGAATCCTTATTGTTTAATGAGTTATTTGATTTTGTACATTTAGGCTCTTTACTAATGGTTATCCATTGTACTTTATGTTGACCTTCAATTTCAATACCATTTGAATTTTGACTTGCATCTTTGATGTTGTTATATTGGTCAACTAAAGCATCGATATATTGTTTTATTTGTTCAGGGTTTTCAGTGCCATTTTTGCATTCACATTTGTAGAGAAAATATGTTGCTAGCAATGAATAAGATGTATCACCATATTGTTCAGCTTTATTTTTGTATTCATTCGATTTTGCATCTGGACATTGTGCATTAACTATGCTAATTATTAACGCAAAAGCTAGTGTTAAAAGTTTGTTTTTCATAATTGTAATTTTTAGTTAATTGATATTATTTCTTCACATTTATATCCTTTTTGTTTATTTTTTTCTTGACATTTTTTTTGAGTGTAATCTAAAGTAGTATACGTGCCAAAAAAATACTTTCTGTTTCCATCCTTACATTCTTTGCTATAAATTAGTCCATACGGATTTTTTTCATTCAGATAGTTAAATGTGTTTAATTTGTGTTTTGAACCATTTTCCTTATTTTTGACTAATTTTCTTAATTCATCAATTGTCATATCTCCTTCTAAAATAACAGCTTTAGGTTTTTTGTAATGACAACCATTTTCTGGGTAAGAAACTACATAAATTGCCTTTATTTTTTTATTTGTTTCAGGTTTGTTTATTTCTTTTCCTGTATTTGAGTCTTTAACCTTTTTGAATCTTACGTGATGTCTTTTCGGTTCATTTTTGTCAATTTTTGCTTTCTCAATAGATTGTGCTTTACAAACAAATGTTAGAGAAAAAAGTAATGATGTTATTAGATATTTCATAATTTTCAGTTTATTTTCAAATTTAATTATCTCATTTTATCAAATCAATACCTAATAGTAGGTATAAAAGCAAAATGTTGCACGAAAATTACACACAACGTGTTTGAATATGCTTTGTTGCGTGATTAAATACCTAATTTAATAAATAATTAACCAAGTAGAAAGTCCGCGAGGACTTTCGTAAGTAGGCGAGAAGTAGTGATTTTTATTACACGTTGTTGCCATTACGGTATTTTAAGCAGCAGCTGGAAAAAAGAGAAATTACCGAGACTACAAGCCGAACTGGCTTGTAAAAAG
>NZ_JBPOGL010000056.1:0-9207 GCF_051251875.1 Polaribacter sp. | reverse complement strand
CTTAATTCAAATCTTCTCATTCAAACAAATAGACTTCGACAAGCTCTGTCTGACATTGTTATTATTAATTGTGTTTTAAAACTTATAAGTCCTTTTTTAATATTGATTAAAACCTTCTCATTCAATCAAATAAACTACGACAAACTCTGTCTGACATTGTTATTATTAATTGTGTTTTGAAACTTATAAGTCATTTCTATTATTAATTCAGATCTCATCATGCCAACAAATAGACTTCGAAAAGCTCTGCCTGACATTGTTAATATTAATTGTGTTTTGAAACTTATAAGTCCTTTTTTAATCTTAACTAAAATCTTCACATTCAAACAAATACACTTCGACAAGCTCAGCCTGACATTGTTATTATTAATTGCGTTTTAATTCTTCTATTTACTTAATTCTTTATACTTTATACTTAATTCTTTGTTCTTTATACTTCATTCTTTATACTTTATACTTAATTCCCTGTTCTTTATACTTCATTCTTTCCACTTTCTTCCAAAAATAAAAACTTAGGCTCTTAAGTTCAAATCTTGCATTATTTTATTAAATTCTTCTGTTGTTGGTGTTAAATACACTTTATCATCTACAAACAAAGTTGGAAATTTAGCTACGCCTTCATACAGTTCTTTGCTGTGTTCTCTAGCTACAACATCTTTAGATATATCTTTGTATGTATATGGCACATCTGTTGAATTTAAAAAATTTTTAAAAGCAACAGTATACGCATGACCTTGTTTTCCGTATAAAACTATTTTCATTTTTTTATTGATTTACTGCTATTTCAAACGCCTTTACTTGCTCTTTTAAAGAAGCCAATAATTCCTTGTTTACAATTTTACTTTCTTTAAAATTATCATAAAAACTTGGTAAAGAAAAGGTAATTAAGCTACTTGCTCCTTGTCTGGAGAATCTTTGTTCACCCGCTGCTAAAACAAACCTACCGCCCATTCCACCTGGTGATGTTGCCATTAATAGCAAAGGTTTATCTCTAAAAACGTTGGTTTTTATTCTTGAGCTCCAATCAAACATATTTTTAAAGGCCGCTGCATAAGAACCATTGTGTTCTGCTAAAGACAAAATAAAACCGTTATAATTATCTAATAAAGAATTAAACTTCTTGGCATCTTCTGGAAAACCATTTTTCTCTTCATCTTCACTAAAAATTGGCAGTGTAAAATCTCTTAAATCTACAACATCAAAAGAGGTGTTTTCTAAATTTTCTGCTGCAAATGTTGCTAATTTTTTATTGATAGAAGTAGAACTTGTACTTCCTGCAAAAGCTAATATTTTTTTCATATTTTAAAAATGTTTATTTATGTAATGGTCACAGTAAACTGTTATACTACCCACTGCAAACTGAATTACTGAATACTACTTACTATTTTAGTTTCTCCTTTTACCATTTTTGCTACCGGACATTTCCCTGCAAACACCAACAACTTCTTTCTTTGTTCTTCTGTAATTTCCTTTTCAAAAGATATTTCTTCCGTTAAGTAATTGCCGTTTTCATCTTGATGTTGACCAACATTTACTGAGATTTCTCCAAGTTCCCAACCTCTTCTTTCTGCATAGGTTCTTAATGTCATAGCAACACAACCACCAATTGCTGTTAATAAAAATTCTACAGGAGTTGCTCCACTATCATCACCTCCAGAAGCAACGGATTGATCCATTGTTAAAAAATGATTTCTTGTTTTTACCTCTGTTAAATAGTTTTTATTTTTTAAAACTACTTGAGATTTTTTAACGTCTGACATTGCTAATTTTCTTATTTGTAATATAGGAGGTAATTAAAAAGAACATTGCTGCTATAGATGCGGCTTGTTCTCCATCATTGATCATTATATGTGCAAAAAAAGCAAATATAAATGCAAAGAAAAAACCAGCATACGCCCACTCCTTTATCGTTTTGTTAGCTACAAACCACAAAGCCACTAGACCTAATAATTTTGCGATAGCGTACGGATAAATAATATAGGTTGGATACCCAAAATTTGTAAACATTGTTGCTACTGCTTCATGATTAAAAATATACATTCCGGCAGAAAAAAGCATTATTAATGTTAACAAACTTGTAGAAATATAATATATAATTTTTGTGGTTTTCATTTTGAATAATTTTAAATTCTAAACAAAGTTACAACAAATATTTTTATTTTCCAAGGAAAATACTTCTACGGAATATTTTATTTTTTTGTTTCTGATTAAAAAAGCAAACCCTTCAGGCTTTTGGAATCTGAAGAGTCTTTATATATTTATTCTGTAATTCGATTTTACATCCGCAAAAAACAAGTCTAGCCCAAATTGCAGCAATTGTTTGAGCTCTTTTTTTAGTGTCTGTTCGAGTGATTTTTCTGACGAAGGAAAGAAAATTGAATGGAGAACACACTAAAAAAAGCGAGTGCCTTTCCACTGCCTTCAAGACAAACTCCAAGCAAGAAATAGCGACAAAAAAAACTACTGATTCTTTTTAATAGAATCTATTTGCTTTTGAAGCTTTTCTATTTTCTTAAGTTCTGCTTCTTTCTTTGACAATAATTTTATGGAATCTAGAATTTCTCTATTCTTTTCTAAAATCGTTTTCTCGTTTTTAAAATAAATATTGATGTTCTCACTTGCACGCCAAGCTTCATTTAATTGTTTATACACTTCTTCTTCCCAAGTGCTTGGTTTTTTCGCATTTATCCAAACTACATCTCTATATTCACTATCTACCAACGCCAAATCTGGTGTTGCAGAACCATCAAATTGATTGGGATTATTATCGCTAATGGTAGAAACAGTTCCTAAGAAAAACATACGTTTTCTACCCGCAATATTTTTAATATACGGTCTAAATTCTACCGGAGAATTTGCACTCCAATCGTACTCTTTTTTAGATTCTTTTACCTTTAAAGGCATGGCAGAAACGCCAGCATACCCTTGTTTTTTAGAAGCATGATCATAATAATACAATTTATCTGTACCGTCTGAAGGAATAAAAACACTGTAACTTAAACTGGTTCTTTCAGATCCTACAGGTTCTAAACCAAACCAATGATATAAGCCGCTATATGCATCTATTTTTGTGTCTGAAAAATCAAAATCTGTTACATAAGGTTGAGCATTTTGATCTTTCGGAGCTTCAGGAATTTTAACGGCACTTTTCATATTCCAGGGAAGTGGATCTGAAAATCCTGCTAAAAACTTTAATGATTCTGCTTGTAATTGAGATACTTTTTCTGAAAGTGTATTTTGTCTGGTTAAATAACTGTAATTCTTCATTTTTTCAGAAGGAATAAAAATTCCTTTTCCGATGGTAATTCTTTCTAAATAATCTTTAAAAGTATGTTCTCCATTTTCTATTACCATAACACCACCAAAAGTTGGATACGGAAAAAAGAAACCTTTCCATTTTATTAAACTCACCACTTCTACCCAAGCGCCTTTGTCATTTTTCATATAAAAAGTATCACTTGGCTCGTAATTTAAAAGCATCCAAGGGTTAAATCTTTGTACAACTGCATTGTATGTGTTTCTGCTAAATTTTAGAGATTCGCCAATAGAAAAAGTAACAGAAATTCTATTTTCATTAGAAAACCTAGGGAAAGGCGTTGTACTAGAAACTGCAAAAACTTCTTCTGTATTGTCTTTTAAACCTTGCCAATAATATTTTTCTGTTGGTTGTATTGCCATGGTCCATTTATTAATAGAATCTACTCTTACCAAATGTGGCAATGAAACATCTTTTGTTTCTCCTACAGACTCATTTGCCATAGAAAAAATATTACGTAATGGCTGTATTCTTTCATTTTGTGTTAACGGAAGCTCATTAATTTCTATTTTATTTAAATTATTAAAAACATTATACGTTTTTATATAATCGTACATTTTAAAGTGCCAACCAGCAAAATAAAGCAATCCAAAAAATAGAGATAATAGAAATAAAACTCCTATTCTGCTTCCTATACTTGTAGATTTTCTGAATTTTCTCAATCCAAAATAGAGCACAATAAATCCTAATAAAATAATGAAAATAAATTTTCTTACAAATAATAATGCAGGTTGATAATCATCTCGAAGAAAAAACAATAATGCTATCAATATTATAAAAAACATGATAACTCTTTTCTTTTGCTTTCCTCCTTTTTTCCAATAATTCTTTAACATAATAATACCTTGTAATTGCGAGACTTTTTATTAAAAAGTTATGGCAATCTGTTTATTTTTAGTTTCAATGTAACGTGTTCTTTCTTTTAAACACCCTTTGTAATAACAAATACTTATAATAACCCTTTATCTTTTAAACGCTCTCTTGCACTTTTTTCTTGCACTTTAGATGCTTCTTTTGGCGACTCCATTTTTTCGGTTTCTTTTGTTTGAAAATCTTCAATAAAATCTTTACCTTTTTCTATAGTTTCATGTACCAAATCTTCTAAATTATCTGATTGTTCTTCTATAATTTCTGATGATTTAAAAATAAAACCTGCCACATAAGTTCCTATTAAAGTTCCACAAATCATAGAAGCAAACAAAGAAATAGTAGCCAAATCTATAGGAATTAAAAAGCGTGTTATTACTATTATAATTAAAAAAAAGCTTGTAATAAAAACGGCTCTTAATAAAAAAGATTGCAGAAACACAAAGCCCCTTTTGTCGGTTGCTTTCATTTGTAATTCCTTAGAATTCATTATTTTATTAAAAAAACGATACATTCTATTTCCTTGAGATTCTCTCCAGTAAATAACAACACCAAATAAAATTGAGGCGATAAAAATAATAAGTTCTAATGTCATAATTTTTTAATTTTTAATTTCCTATTCCGGTTTTTTTATCAACCTTAAAAACCTTATTTTGGTACTGTCTTAATGCTACAAACTTATGAAAAGTATCCAAAATTGAAGTCTCGCTTCTTTTTATAAATATACAAAATTTTAAATCACGATTCGGCAACTTCTTTCTTCAAAATTTCAATTTTTAACTAGCCTAATTCTTCAGAAATTGTTTCAATTACCCATTCCTTCATAGAATCATCTAAAGCTTCATATTGCTTATAAAATTCTTCTTTATCATACCAATACAGAAACAACATATCTTTTGATGCAATATTTACCAAAAGTTTCCAAATTAAATCTTGATGTTGTGCTTTTAGTGATGAATGAGGACTGTGCAAAGAAAAAAACAGTTTTTCATCTACAATATCCTTAATTTTTATTTGTTTATTAATGGCGTATTTTTCTAAAAAACGTTCTACTCCCATTACCTTTTTTCGAGTTTGGGCATCAATTTTATTCAAATAACTTTTAAATAAAATTGGATTTTGTAAAATGTCTTTTAAAGGATGGGTCACCTTTTTTAAAGAATTGGCCAACATGTATTTTTTTATTCTGTTGTATCGTTTTGTACCAACTTCCTTTTCTAAATTATATTCAATAATTAAATGACTTGTTAATTTAGCCACCAATTCTGGATGAGAAACATGATACATTAATCCTTCATAAACCGTATCATTTATAGCTTCTTTGTAGGTTTCAAATTTCTCAAAAACTAAAATGGTTTCTATAAAATCTCTTAACACATAAACACCTCCAAAAGCCTTAGTATAAAACGAATCTGTTGTAAATACAATGGGTGCCAATTGTAAATTTCTGGTTCTTAAATCTCCATATTTTTTTGCTGATGCTATTAATTGTTGATGCAAATTTTCATCTACAAAATTATTTCCTTGCTTAAATGTTTCAATTAACGCCAGCTGTGCTTCTTTTTGCTTGTCTAGATTATCAATTAAATGAAATTTAATAATTACATCTTTGTATTTTAGAACATCCAAAGGCTCGTAAAAAACATCTATTTTTTGATCAAACTCTATACAAATTGCAGAGTCTCTAGTAATGTCTCTTATATTTTGTTGATGTTTTGCAAACACCTCTTTCATCATTTCTTTGTCAAAAGAATAAAACGGATTGTACACTGGCAATCCTTTCTGAAACGGTGTAATTAAAATTGCATGACTATTTGCTTCACCATTGTTTAAATAATGTGTTTCCTCTTTTTCTTCAGCAATTTCCGGACTCCAACCAACACCATCAATAGAAAATGAAGATAATTTTGTTTTTGTAAAACCAAGTTTTACCAGACACTTATTATAGCGCTCTACCAATTTACCACTTACAGTAATAAGTTCACTTCTATATAAATTGGCTTGTTGTAGTTTTTGCATGGTATTGTTTACTATATTATTATTCCCTATAACTTCACAAAAGACTTATAGTGTTTGTTTAGATTTTTTAAGTAAATACAGGTGTTTTTTTTATTCAATTAATTTATGGATTTGTGCGTATTGCAACAACACAATGGTTCTTGTATCTACAATTTCGCCTTCATTTAACATTCTTAAAGCTTCCGTAAACGGAATTTCTAAAACTTCTATATCTTCTGTTTCACTGTCTAAACCTCCGCCTTCACTCACCTTCATATCGTCTGTATATTCACCCACAAAAAAGTGCATTTTCTCTGTTAAAACTCCTGGTGATGAATAACCTTCATATACTTTTTTAACAGATTTTAAACGAATTCCTACTTCTTCTTCTGTTTCTCTTATTACGCATTGCTCAGGATTGTCTAAATCTAATAAACCAGCAGGAATTTCAATTAGAAAGCCATCTTTATTATCATGTAAAAAAGTAGGCAACCTAAATTGTTTTATTAAAACTACCGTTTTTTTGGTGGTATTGTATAACAAAATTCCCGCTCCATGCCCACGTTCATACACTTCTCTCATTTGATGCACCCAACTTCCGTCTGACATTTGATAATCAAAATTGAATTTATTTAAGGTGTAATAATTATCTGATAATAATGTTTTCTTACTATTCTTAATTCTGATATTACTCATTCTCAAAAGTTTTTCTTGCTTCTAAATCTACATTCATTTGATTAACTCTTGCGTCTACTTTTCTCTTAAAATCTGTGTCTGCAATGGTGGCAACATTGTCTAAATAACGGACTACTTCTTGCCTTCTTATTTCAGAAAAATTAAGTCCTTTCATATTGCTTTTCATCAACTCTTGCAACATATTAAACTTGGTTTCATATTTCTGCTTAAAGTAAATTTCAGGATTCGAAAACCAATCTGGTTCTAAATCGAAATCTGTTAATCTTAATGAAATTGCCGACTGAATATTTCGTACATCTCTTGATGAAAAAAACGGAAATATTTTCTGAATTTCTTTGTATAAAATGGCAAAGAATAAATGCTCATTAGATCTATGATTTTTTTCTGCTTTATCATAGGCTTCTAAAACTCTTTCTTCGGATGGTTTTTCTATAGAACTCAAAATTTCGCCCATACTTTTTGTCAATCCTTGGTCCTTTAAAAACTCATAATTAGACGGATTTTGCATATTCACAAAATCGGGCATTGTTTTTTCAAATTTCTTCCACCAAATATAATCTTGATCTAAAAAATCGTGTTCCGTTCTTGCTCCATCAATTTTAAATCTACCTTGTACACGAGAAATTACCGCTTTGTCTAACATTTCTGGCAAATTGGTAAATAATCCTATAGAAGAATTCCCGTAATTTACCGCATAAGCGCCTTCTGTATACCGTAAGAAAACTCCAATTACTTCTTTTACACCAGCCGAAACGCCTTGTGTTGTTCTTTCTTGTAAATTATTTTCTGCATCATCAATGGGCGCAAAAATTAATTTTGTTGGGTCTTGCATGGGCTTCATCCATTCTACCATTTTTTCTGCAGATCCTCCTTGAAAAGTAGAGATTAATGTGTCTGGCATTGGATGAAATAAAAACGGAATGTCTAAATTGTCTGAATGTTCTTTTAAGCGAGTTGCAATGGCTGCAATTAACATACTTTTTCCCGTTCCGGGGATTCCATACCCCATAAAAACAGGCATAAAACCACCCAATTCTTGAAACGGATTTTTCTTTGCATCAAAATCGTAACTCAACATTCTTTCTGTTAATCTACGTGCAAAATGTTTGGCGTCTTTATTCCCTACAATTTGCTCAAACTGAATTCTATTAAAAGCTATACTTTTTGCTGTTCCAGAAAACACATTGTCCCAGCCTGAAACGGAAAAATCAGAATTTTCTAATTTGTACGTTCTATCTACAATGGTTTCTGTGTACTCCAAACTGCTTTTTCTCAGTTGAATTTCATCAATGAAAGCTTCAAAAAAAACAACGGTAAAATCGATAACATCTTTGTCTGATTTTACTATTTCTGGATGTCCTAAATATTTATCGAAATAAAACAAAGTACAGGCAATTCCTTTTAATGGTGATAAAAGCGAAACTTCTGGAATACCCGCAAATTTTTGCTTCATTACAGATAAATCATCTGAAGCATGTGGTTTTAAATCGTGTAAAATTTTATAAGAGGCTGCAAATAATTGAAACGCTGTTGCAGTTTGCATTTTACTTTCAAACTCACGTTTTCCTTGAGAATCTAATGCAGATTTACGCTCGTGTAAACTTGACAATCCTGAAGAATCATAATAATTATCTTTAATCCAAATACCCAAAGTGAGGCCTTCTTGTACGGCGTACAAGGTCTGATTTAAATAGACCGGAATTGCAATAGAATCTGGCAATAAGCGTTTTTTTAACGCTAAAATAGTTTTAGAAACTGAAGTAACTTCTACATTACTTCCTGCGTTTGCTCTTGACAAATACAATAAAATCGATTCGTCTTTTGCGTCTTTGTCTTTATTTTTTGCTCTGTCACTTTGTTCCCATTGAATACTTTTTAAATAACCAGAAGCTTCATCTCTGAGCATGTCTAATTCATTCTGTTTTATAGGAAACGTTGAGTTATGATTCATAGTTTTTTTTAGTTTTCTTTTTACCTTACAAACTTTATAATTTTTAGACTTTAAAGATTTAAAATCAGAAATTTTAAAAGTTTAATTTAGCATTTTGTTTGCAATAATTTGGCTAAAGCCAATATAATATTCAATAATTAAACACAGGTTGAAACCTGTGCCAATTCATAATTTTGATAAATAATATTACAAAAATTCTCAATAGTCTGTGGATTTATCAACAGATTAAAATTTACACAGTGCCAATTCATAATTTTGATAAATAATATTACAAAAATTCTCAATAGTCTGTGGATTTATCCACAGATTAAAATTTACACAGTGCCAATTCATAATTTTGATAAATAATATTACAAAAATTCTCAATAGTCTGTGGATT
>NZ_JBPOGL010000055.1:0-9642 GCF_051251875.1 Polaribacter sp. | reverse complement strand
AGGTGTTAAAAATGTAGAATTTTTCCTATTTAGATTAACAACAATTTTTGCCTAAACACAACAATTGCGAATGATCCATTTTAATCTTGAGTTTTTTTAATCAAATTCATTAAATCCTGTATGGATGTTATGATTTTTTACGAAAATTTAAGAAAGAATGAGACTTTTCTAAATATTTTTTTGTCTTAGTCTAGACATAATATTTGTACCTAAGCTTTTTGCACTTAATTGTGAAACTCTACAACTTTTGTACTTGATCCAAAAAAAAACCGTAACAAATAAATGTTACGGTTTTTGTACTGAAGGCGGGACTTGAACCCGCACGGCCATTACTGACCACTGGATTTTAAGTCCAGCGTGTCTACCAATTCCACCACTTCAGCATGGTAATTGAATAGAGCGAAAGACGGGATTTGAACCCGCGACCCCCACCTTGGCAAGGTGATGCTCTACCCCTGAGCTACTTTCGCAGTCGTATTTTTTAATTTGAACTTTTTAATAACTCTGCTTTTTGATGTTTTTAAAACATCTAATTCTTTAGAGCGGTGCAAATATAATACCTTTTGTGGATTACACAAATGTTTTTTTTATTTTATTTAAATTTTTTTAAAATAATTATTTTTGCTTTTCAGAAACTATAAATGAAACTGTTTCGTTATCAAAATAATTCAAACTATTTTTGTAAAATGTCTATTAAAGTTACATCCGTATCAAAGTATTATAAAACTCAAAAAGCATTAGATGATGTTTCTTTTTCGGCTGTTAAGGGCGAAATAATTGGCTTTTTAGGACCTAATGGGGCAGGGAAGTCTACTTTAATGAAAATCTTAACAGGATTTATTAGACCGACTAATGGAGCCGTTTTTGTAAGTAATATAGATGTTTTAAGCAATCCTATAGAAGCAAAAAAAAATATTGGGTATTTACCAGAGCACAATCCTTTATATAAAGAAATGTATGTGCGGGAGTATTTGCAATTTCAAGCGGCTATTTTTAAGGTTGATAAAAGTGAAATTGAAAACTGTCTTATAAAAGTAGGTTTACAAACAGAGGCGCATAAAAAAATACATCAACTTTCTAAAGGTTATCAGCAAAGAGTTGGGCTAGCGGCTGCTATTATACATAATCCGGAAGTTTTAATTTTAGACGAACCTACTACGGGGTTAGACCCCAATCAGCTGATAGAAATTAGGGCTTTAATAAGAGAGTTGGGAAAAGAAAAAACTGTGTTATTTTCTACACACATCATGCAAGAAGTAGAAGCTATTTGCAGTAGGGTAATTATTATCAAAAAGGGTGAAATTTTAATTGATAAAAATTTAGGAGAATTAAAAGAAAAGAATCATCAGAATATTGAAGTTACTTTTGATTATAGGATAGAAGAGCAATTTATACGAAGGTTACCAAATGTAGTTTCTTATAAAAATAATTATGATACTACATGGTTTATTACTTTTGATAGCAAACAAGACATGCGCCCAATTATATTTGATTTTGCACAAGAAAATGGTTTAAAAATACTAGGTTTAAATAGGCATAATAAGAATTTAGAAACCCTATTTACAGAGCTTACTAAGTAAAAAAATGTATTTTAATAGAAAAAGGTCTGTATGAAATTTTCATACAGACCTTTTTTATATTAAAAAGCTAAAGTATATTTAGTTTGCAGTATACATACTAGCTCTATTGTCTTCTATATCAGAAGCGCTTTTAATAGCTTCGTAAATTTTAAAAGTTTGTCTTTTTCTTGCTTCAGAAATCTTTTTTCTGGCCGTGTCATAATTTGGTAATGCAGTTGGCAGTTCTTTGGTAGTTACCGTAAATGCATATACACCTCGGTTACCAGCTATATTAGAAATCAATTTATTTAAAGGTGCATTGTACATTGCTCCCACAATTTTTGGTTCTGAACCAGCACCAACTAAAGTAGGGCTGCTTAGTGTAACTCCATTTGCATTTCTAACAGTAGTATTATTAGCAGTAGCTATTTCTTGTAATGTTGCTCCATTTAATTTAGAAGATAGCAATGAAGCTTTCTTTTTGTTCATTAAAATAGGTTTTACTGTATTTGCAGCTTTTGTTGCTGATAATAATCCTTTTTGAGTATTTGCAGTTACAAAAGCAACAACATGACTTCCTTCTAAATCGAAACGTTTAAAATCTCCAGTATTTGTGTCTGTTCCAAAAGCCCAAGTAATTATTTGTCTTTGGTTTCCTAAACCAGGTACATTTTCGTCTAATGCTTTTAAACCTACAACTGGTTTTGTAATATAGCTGCTTTCTTTTGCAACTTCATAGAATTTTTTATCTTTAGAAACTGCTAAAGCAAATTGTTCAGATTTTTGAAAAACTGCATTTTCAGTAGCTTCTGAAGCAATAATTTCTTTACTTAAAGTTGCTAATTTTACTACTTTCTGAGTGTTTTTTTGATCGTCTATCTTTATAATATGAAAACCGAATGGTGTTTTTACAACATCAATACTTCCTGTTTTATTGGTAAAAGTAAAATCTCTAAAAGCAGGTGTCATTCTAGCATAATTAAACCAGTCTAAATCACCACCTTTACTAGAATTAGAAACATCCGAAGAAAATTCTTTTGCTAAACCAGCAAATTTATTTTTATTTCTTTTAACAAGTGTTAAGATGCTGTCTGCTAATTTTTCAGCTTGCTCTTCTGTTCTAGTAACATCCGGAGCTACTCTTTGCGCACCTATAAAAGGAACCAAAATATGACTCGCTTTTACAGAGTCTGGCATTTTTGAAATTTCTGTGATTTTCGAAATTTTAAAATAGCCTTGGTCTTTATAAGGTCCAAAAACATCACCTTTATTGCTTTCAAATAATTGAGAAGCTATTGTTTGGTTAATGTTATTGTTAAATTTAAAGTTAGTATCTAAAGGAGTATCAGAATCATTATCATCTAAAAAAACTTTATTGTTGGTTGCTTTTTTAAAATCTTCAATGAAACTAGCAACATCTGCTTTTATAACTTCTTCATCTGCCGGTGTTGCAGCAATGTTAAATTGTACATAAGAAATATCTCTAGAAGCCTCTACTTTAAAATCAGCTGGATTTTCTTTTATATAACTTTCAATTTCAGACTTAGAAATAGTAACTAAGCTGTCTGAGATAGAAGTATAAGGTACATAAACAAATTGAGAGGTTAATTTAGTGTTTTCTATAAAATATTCAGTTTCTCCTTCTTTTAAAGAAGCTCCTAAACCTGCAGAAACTAAATTGTTATAAGTATTTCTTTCAGAATTATCTCTAATCTGATTCATGTAGTTAGACCAAGCTGCCCATAACTGAGCATTGTTTTCTTTGGTATCTGCTAAGAATTGTTTGAATTTTGTTTCATCAAACATTCCTACTTCATTTAAAAATTGAGGATTTTCTTTTACAGAAGGTGCATTTACAATTTCGTTCCAAACATCAGCTTCACCCACAGTTATTCCTGCTTCTGATAATTGATTTTGATAGATTTTTTTTCGAACAATATTGTCCCAAACGGTATTAGATGCTTGCATTTCAGAAACTCTACTACCAACTTGTTGTTTATATGCTTCTACTTCAGTGGCAAATTCTTGCCTAGAAATAGCATCACCATTAATTTCTCCTATTTGGTTTACTTTGCTAGAATTGAAAAAATCTCCTAAAGTAGAAGGATCTAATACAAAGGCAAAAAGTGCCAAACCAATGATAATGATTAAGAACATTGAACGTTCTCTAATTTTTGATAAAACTGCCATGAGTTATTTATTTTTATTCAGTGGGCGAAGATACAATTTGGCTTTTAATATTGCAACCCATTTTTTAGTTATTAATTAGATGTGTTTTTGTTGATGAAAATTGGAAAAGAATTACCCTTATTTTAGTCTTCTGCATCTACTATTTTAAAATAGACTTCTTCTATTTTTGCGCTACTCATTTTTAGTATTTTAATCACAAAATCCTCAATTTCAACTATTTCATTTTGTTCGGGTATATTTTCTATATGTTCTATTATAAATCCGCCAAGGGTTTCATAAGCTTCAGATTTTGGAATGTTTAAATCGTATTCTTCGTTTAAATAGTCTACTTCTAATCTTGCAGAAAAACGAAAAGAAGTATCATTAATTTTTTCTTCTAAAAAATCTTGTAAATCGTGTTCGTCTTCAATTTCTCCGAATAATTCTTCTACAATGTCTTCTACAGTTATCATTCCAGAAGTACCTCCATATTCATCAACAACTACAGAAACACTTTTTCTTTTTTTCATTAAACTGTTTAAAATGTCATTAATCATCATAGATTCTGGTACAAGTTCTACAGGTAATAAAATAGATTTAATGGTTTTTGGCTTTTTAAATAACTCAAAGGCATTTACATAACCTAGAACATCATCTAAAGAAGATTTATAAACTAGTACTTTAGATAAACCAGATTGTATAAATATATTTTTTAAATTATGTACGGTTTCATGAAGTTCTACGGCAACAATTTCTGTTCTGGGCACCATTACTTCCCTGGCTTTTACGTTGTGAAATTCTAAAGCATTTTGAAAAATTTGAATTTCAGAGTCTAATTCTTCATCATCATTACCAGTTTCTAACTGCTCTGTAATATAATGGCCTAATTCTTCTTTGCTAAATTCTGTTTGTTGTTCATCTGCATTTGTTTTAAAAAACACACGCAAGAAAAAATCTGAGATCGATGTAATAAATTCTGAAAAATAATGAAACATGACAAAGAAAATATAGGCAGGTACAGCAAATATTTTTAGTACATCATTGGCATAGATTCTAAAGATGGTTTTGGGTAAAAACTCTGCCGAAATTAGAATAATAATGGTAGAAATTATAGTTTGTACCAGTAATATGGAAAACTCATTATAACCCTCTAAAGGTAGTATTCTTATCAAAAGTTTACCCATGTAATAACTGTAAACCACCAAAGAGATATTATTACCAACCAACATGGTTGTAATAAATTTTGATGATTTTTGGGTAATTTTATTTAAAATTTGGGCAATGTATCCTTCTCTTTTTTTTTCTAATTCTATGTGTAGTTTATTAGCAGAGACAAATGCAATTTCCATTCCCGAAAAAAATGCGGAAAGTATAATTGAAATGATGATTATTATGAGCTCAATTTCCATTCAGAAATATAGATAATCTTTTAAATTTGTTGTTTTTTTAGAGTTCTTGTTGACTATTTCTTTTTTCTACTTTTTTTCTAAAATATCTTTTTAGGAAAAACACTAAGGTAATAAAAATAGAAAAGCCAAGAAATATATATGCTCTATTTCTGTCTGTATTCCATCTAATAATTGCTTCTACTAAACAGATTATTGCAATTATTAAGTATCCATATTGAAAAAATTTCCAAATTTTGTTCATTGTTTTATTTTTCTGTTGTTTCTAATTTTCCGGTTGTTTTTTTAGCCAAATGCTTGCTTAAATCCTCTTTACATTCAAATCCAATTCCATAAATAGTGTCTTTTGGAGTTGTTAAGGTAAAAGCTTTTTCAGAGAAAAAATAATGAGTATTTTGATCCCAAAGTAATTTTTCTGTTTCTAATTTAGAATGATCTGTATGATTTAAAACCACAACATTTCCTTTAATTTCTGAAACTAAAGTTTTAGAGTAAGAAAGCGCATAATTACCTGTTATAGTTATAGAATCTAATCCATTATTATCAAAATTAATGATTTTAATTCCTTTAGGAAACTCATTATAAGGATGCTCTTTTCTATTGCTAAAGTCGTTTAATAAAGGAGTTATTAATTTTGAAGTAATTCTTCCAGAATCTTTATACACATGATAGGCGTTTTTGGCAATGCCGATAGGTAAGTTTTTTGTTGCTAAGAAGTCTCTAACTTGTTGTGTGTTGTTAGAGCAAGAAAAAAGCATTACTGTTATAAAGATAACAGTAATGCTTTTTGATATTATATGATTGTATTTTTTCACAAAATTAATTTGAAGGAACGGTAACAGTTTCTCCAATCCAACATTTAATAGTATATCTACTTCCTGGAGTTATACCTGCAGTAAATATTACTTTCTGACTAGGTATATTTCCTCTATAGCTATTGATATAACTTCTTGCTTCTGAAGAAACACCTGGGTCTACAGATGAAGCTCTTTGCGCCATGTTTAAGGCAGCAACGTATACCATTCTTTTTTCAAACTCGTCATTTCCACAAGAATTTACACTACTTTGATAAAGTCTTGCAATAAATAAATATGCTTTTCCGTAAGTTGGGTTAAGGCTAATTGCTTCTCTTGCTAAACTTCTAGCTTTGCTGCTTTGACCATTATCTTTAGCGGTTTGCGCAAACTTTAATTTGTATTTAGCTTTCTTTATAGGATCTGTTTCTAAAGAAAAAGCTTTGTCTCTCATCTGAGATGCTCCAGTTGGGTCTCCATTTTTTTCCAAAATTCCTGCTAAGAAAGTATAAGAATCTGGAGATGGTGCTGCCTCTGCATAAGCTCTTGCCAATGTTTCATATAAAGATTCTGATTGACAACCTTTGTTATACATTCTAGAAACCGCTCTTTTTAACCATACTGAGTTAGATTTATTTTTTTCAAAATCTCTTTGGTATAATGGAACTAATCTTTCACATGTAGCAATTCCAGAAATAATTGCATCTAAGCCTCCTTCTACGGTTCCTAAAGCTTTAGAATTTACCGTATATGCTCTAACTAAGTATGCATCTCTTTTGTCTAATACTTTTGCAGTATCTCCTTCTGTAATTGCATATAATTTTTTAGCGTATCCTTCTAGTTTTAAATTTACATTTTCTAATACATCATCATAAGTATCAAAAACTTTTTGAGGGTTTGCGTCTTTATTTCTATCTGTAATACCTTGAAAGTATACATATAAATTTTTAACGCCCATTTTAGTTGGGTCTATACTATATGCTTTTTCTAAAAGTGCAAAAACTTCTGCATCAGTACCTAGTTTATTATCTAACAAATAATCTGCATAATCACTATGAACTTTTGCAGGGTTATCTTTAGGAAAATACTGTAACCTTTGTTCGTATACTCTTTTTGCTAACGCAGGGTCTTTTCTTATTTTTTCTGCTAAATCTGCTCCAAATTTGTAAATGTTTACAGATAAATCTTTACAATTGTCCATTAAGTGTATCCAATTAGTATATGCATCATCATATTTTTTGGATTGATAATCTCCTTTAAAAAGATTATACTTTATTGTACAATCTCTTTTTGCGTCATCTTGGGCATTTGTTTTTGCTGATGCTAAAAGCAGCATAGCAGCTAATAAAAACGTAAATTTTTTCATTTTTTGTGTGTTTTTGTTAATCAATTTTTCTCTTTTGAAACCAACCTGTATCCGTCAAAGATAAACTTAATCTAAAATTAAAATAATTTTCTTGAATTAAATTATTAGTATTTGTTCCTCTTTTACCATATTCGAAGCCCAAATTTATAGTGGACAATCGTTTTAGTGGTAAACCTAAACCAAAAGATATGCCAAAGTCATCAATTGGTGTAAAATTTGTATTGTTACCAGAGCCATCAACTAATAAGCCAGTTTTTTCAAATCGTACTCCGGCTCTATACGTAACTCTATGCCAGTAGTTTGATATTGAGTTTATTTTTGGTAAGTAAAATCCTCCTGCAGAAATTCTACTTGAGTTTTCATAATTATACGCAATATTAGAGGCCTGTGTAAACCCAGAAGTGTTTATAGCGTCTTGAGTTTCATATTCTACACCAAAATACCATTTATCAAATTTACCTACTCCAGCACCAAAAACAGATTTTAAAGGAATATTATAATTTCCGATCATAGAATTTGTAGAAATTGTATCTCTTGGTATTTCTGACCCTGCACTGCTTAGCGTTAGCGAGTATAAATAATCGTCGCCTGTAACTTTAAAAACGTTGCCAAGAGTAATAGCTGCTCCTGCATTTACTATTAATTTATTCTTTAATTCTTTTTTATATTGAGATCCAATTTTTAAAGAGTTACCTCTTACATTAGAAACATCTTTGTATTTTGTAGCTAGGGTAACATCTGCTCTTTGGTTGAGAATGCTATTTTCAATATTACCAAAACTATAAGTTCCTTCTATCCCTAAAGACAATTCTTTTAGAATTTTTATTCCAAAACTTGCATACAATTTATTGATTCCACCAGAACCTGAAAACAAAGAAATTTCTATAGGTGTATTAGAAGTGTCATAAACTGTATTAGATAAAGAATAACCTACAGAAGAAAGTGGCTGCAATCCAAAAGCCATTCCTGCTTTTTTTCCAATAGGAAAAGCCAAAGAAACATAACTTAAAGTGGTAGAGTTAGAATTTTGTGTAATATCTCCGTTTTTAATAGATAGGTTACTACTTAACACACCAAAGCCATACGTGGTATATTTTAAATCTGAATATGCTGCAGGATTTGTGAAATTTAAATATTTGTAGTGGCTAAAAGCTACACCAATACCTCCCATACTACTTTGTTCTATTGTAGTTTGGTTAAATTTGTCTCCAATACCAAAAAACGAATAGGGTGATGAACTTGTTCTTTGTGCCGATATGGTTGCAGAAGCTATCAGTAAAAAAACTACTAAAATCTTTCTTATCATTTGTCTTTGTTAAATATCAATAATTCGTTTAATCCAAGAAGGAGGAAATTTTGATTGGCAAATATGCCACTTTTTAATTGTTTTGACAAGAAATTTGTATCTCCACCTGTTAAAACCACTGTTAAATCCTTAAATTTTTCTTTATATGTTAAAATTGAGCCTTCTAACTCATTTATAACACCTTGTATAATACCTGCATGAATGCTTTCGTGGGTGGTTTTTCCAATAGCACTTTCCGGAATTTCTTTATTTAAATAGGGTAAGTTTGCAGTAAAAGTGTGCAATGCTTTATAACGCATATTTATTCCTGGTGATATGGCTCCTCCTAAATATTCTCCTTTTTTATTTATAAAATCAAACGTAACACAAGAACCTGCGTCTATAATAAGTACATTTTGTTTTGGATATTTTTTTAAAGCAGCTACAACTAATCCTATTCTGTCTACCCCTAAAGTGTTGGGCGTTTTATAAAGATTGATAAAAGGGACATTTATATTTGATGAAACAACCAATAATGGAAGTAGTTTTTGGAGTTTTTGGAGTTTATGATGGGTAATAGAGGCAACACTAGCTATAATTGCAGAAGAAATTGCATGTTTTTTTAATATTTTTTTTATTTCAGATATTATGATTTTTTTATCAAAAACAAAGCTTTTTACAAGTGTATCTTGCTTAAATACAGCGGCTTTTACATTTGTATTACCAACATCAATAATTAGGTTCATGGATACAATTTTTAGGAAGTTTCAAAAATACAACACATTTTTTTAAAAAAATGTTAGGAGATGTAAAAAAACATATTATATTTGCCACCGCTAAGGCAATGGTACCTTAGCTCAGTTGGTAGAGCAAAGGACTGAAAATCCTTGTGTCCCTGGTTCGATTCCTGGAGGTACCACTTAAAAACCTTATAAACATTATGTTTATAGGGTTTTCTGTTTTTAGGGTGTTCAATAGATATTAAATAGGCACTTTCAGAAATAAATAAGTACTTGCATATCAATTAAATAAGTTGTATTTTAGATAAAATCAAACCCCGAAA
>NZ_JBPOGL010000054.1:0-11555 GCF_051251875.1 Polaribacter sp. | reverse complement strand
ACGGCCATGTGGCGCAACTGAATAGCGCACTTGATTACGGCTCAAGAGGTTGCAGGTTTGAATCCTGCCATGGTCACCAACAAAACCAGTACTTTCCAACGCTTTGGAAATTACTGGTTTTTTTATTTGTACGCTATTTTCACACTTTTCTTCATTTAAAGCTAATAGCATTAAATATTTTATTTGTTCGGAGGTAGATTTACTACATCTTTTTACAATGTGAAACCATAGAATGCCTACCAGATGGATGTTCTTTTTTCCGTTCCGGATACATATTTGGTTGAAAATGTAAATTGTGTTTTAACGGGTACTTGTAAAGAGTGTTCTTAACTTTTCTTTAAATAGAAAAGACCTTGAATAAATTCAAGGCCTTTTCGTCTAACCAAACTTAGTATAAAACTAACTACTACTACTATTGTAAATATTTTTAAAACGCTATGTTCATTTAATTTTTCTATAAATAGGTTTTATTAAACCCATTACTATTTTTTTAAGTATCTAAAACACCACAACTAAAATGTACTATTTTATATTACTAACACTTATATGACACTACATCTTTTAGGAAGTCACATAAATTTGAAAAAAATAATAATAAATAAAAAAAAGGAAAATTTATCCTAGGTATTTTCGAAGTGCAATTCTGTGTTCTGGAACACCTTTATCGTAATTAGCCATCACCAACTCTAGTATTACCGGGGGTTTTACGCCAATATCATTTCTTTGCTCGTATCTAGAAACATACAAATTTAAAGTAGCATTATTTTTTTCAAAAATTAAGAAATGGGTTTTATTTATTTCTGTAAAAGAGATTTCGTTTCCATTAAAAGCATCAGATTGATCTTTTCTAAAAGATGAAAACTCGTAATAATCTAGTACATTTTTCATAAATAATTATTTTTTTGAAATCAACAATCTCAATCTTAGACACATTTTATGTTTTTCACTACTTTTATTTTACTGTCAAAATATTATCTTGACTTTTATATATCCTATTTTTCTTTGGAATGATTTTATAAAGAAAATAAAAGGCCTTGCTTAGAAAAAAAGGTATTGATTATACCAATTCTGCAGATAACCCCAATTGTAATAGTTTAGAACATCTTGGCTCTAAGTCTTTATAATCTCCAGATTTAACAGAACACTTACCTTTATAATGTACTAAAATTGCACATTGCTCTGCTTGTTCAAATGTATGTTCGCAAACAGATACAAGAGAATCTATAACAAAGTCAAATGTATTTACATCATCATTGTGTAAAACTATTTCATGCTGAAATGTTTCTTGCTCTAAAACATCAACATCTTCCTGGATTTTTTCTTTGGTACTCATTTAGCAAATTTACAATTTATTGTATTTTAATGCAACCCAATTATTTCTTTGAATAAAATTCTCTAATTTTAAGTTGTATTTAGAAACTTCAGCATCTATAACTGGGATGTCTTCTTCATAAAAACCGCTTAATAATAAAACGCCCTTCTCATGTAAACAATTTGCATACGTTTGCATGTCCATTAACAAAATATTTCTGTTGATGTTGGCAATAATTACATCGTACTTTTTATTCACTAACAAGGATGCGTCTCCTTCAAAAACCGAAATATGTTTGCAATTATTTCTCGCTACATTTTCTAAAGAGTTTTCATAACACCAATTATCAATATCAATAGCATCTATAGGATTCGCTCCTTTCATTTCAGCAAAAATTGCTAAAATTCCGGTTCCACAACCCATGTCTAAGGTTTTTTTTCCTTCTAAATCTAATTGTAATAAATGTTGTACCATCATGTGTGTAGTTTCATGATGTCCTGTACCAAAACTCATTTTTGGTTCAATAACAATATCATATTTTAAATTAGGATTTTCATGAAATGGTGCACGAATACTTACAACATCTTCTACTTGAATTGGCGTAAAATTCTTTTCCCATTCTGCATTCCAATTGGTTTGTTCTACTTCATTCTTATTATATTCTATAGAAAACTCATCTGAATTTAACACAAAAATATCATCTAAAATGGCAGCATTCCAATCTTCTTTTTGAATATAACCAGTAACTCCATTTTCATTTTCAACAAAACTCTCAAAACCTACATTCCCTAATTCTGCAATTAAAATTTCTGTAGCAGGTTCTTTTGGCGTTACTGTAAAATTGTATTCTATATAAATATTGTCCATAAACTTCTTGTAAAAAAAATGCATCAAGATTTTTAAAATCTCGATGCAAATTTATTGTAAATATCTTTAATTACGATGCTTAAATAGCTTTAATAATTCCTGTAAAATCATCAACATTTAATGCTGCACCACCAATTAAACCACCGTCTACATCTGGTTTAGAGAAAATTTCTTCTGCATTGGCTGGTTTTACACTTCCACCATATAAAATAGAAACAGCATCAGCAACTTCATTATTGTATTTTTTAGCAACAATACTTCTTATAAAAGCATGCATTTCTTGCGCTTGTTCTGCGCTTGCAGTTTCTCCTGTACCAATTGCCCAAACTGGCTCATATGCTAAAATAATGCTTTTCCAAGCGCCTGCTTCTAAATGAAATAATGCATTAGAAATTTGGCTTTCTACAACAGCAAAATGATTTTCAGATTTTCTATCTTCTAACAATTCACCAAAACAAAAAATTGTTTCTAAATCATTGGCTAAAATTGCATCAACTTTTGCCGCTAATGATTCATCTGTTTCATTAAAATAAGTTCTTCTTTCAGAATGACCTAAAATAACTGTTTTAATATCTATTGCTTTTAACATATCAGCAGAAATCTCACCAGTATAAGCGCCATTTTTAGCTTGATGCATATTTTGTGCAACAACTTCTATTTTAGAATCTTTCGCAGATTTTATAGATGCAGATAAGTTTACAAAAGTAGGAGCAACAATTACACGAGTATTTTCTAATTTCTCTTTTTTAATTGCCTTTTTTAAATCTTTGATTAGTTTTTTACTTTCTTTCTTATCATTATTCATTTTCCAGTTTCCTGCTACTATTTTTGATCTCATAATTGTTATTTTATCACCTAAAAGGCTCTTATTAATGTTTTTTTTATTTGGATGTAAATTTAAGAAATGGAAAGACAAAAAACATAAAGAAAGACAAATAATTACGATAACGTTTTATATAAATATTCTTACGGGTTTTAAATAAAAATTAGCGTGTTACTTTTGATAAAAAAAGACACCAGAAACACCTAATTACCGCTAAAAATGAAGTCTAAATTAAAGCCAAAATATATTATTATTTTAGCGCTTCTATCACTTTTTTATCCGAAGCATCTGTGGCTTTAAACAGTACTATTTTACCTGTTTCATCTACCACCACATATCTAGGAATCCAACTAACATTTAAAAAATTAACCAAATCTCCATGTTTCATTCCTTTGGGTACATTATAATGTTCTCCTCTAACGTTATAACGCTGAACGCCTCTTTTCCAAGAACCTTTTTTTTCATCAACCGATAAAAACAAATACACTACTTCTGGAAATCTTTCTTGTAAATCCTTTACTTTTGGCATTCCTTTAATACAGTCTCTACACCAAGACGCCCAAACATCAATTAAAATTTTTTTACCTTTATATTGTTGAAGCACCTCTTTAAAACTAGTTTCTTGATCTTGTAAATTATATACTTTTTCATTGTAGGCTTTTTCAGAAAACTCAGTTGGTTTTTCGAAATTACAACTTGCTAAAAACGATACTAAAACTAAAACTATTATTTTTTTGAACATTAATTTATTTTTGTTTTTTTGTCTTCTTAACAAACCAATACTTACATATATTCTCTTTATTTAAAAACAAAAATACCTATTTTTGCATAACTTTTAGAAAACAGATGACAACACAAGAACTTATTGCCCAAATTAAAAAGAAAAAATCATTTTTATGTATAGGATTAGATGTGGATTTAAACAAAATTCCATCGCATCTTTTAAAAGAAGAAGATCCTATTTTTGCATTTAACAAAGCAATTATTGATGCTACACATCACCTGTGTGTTGCCTACAAACCCAACACCGCTTTTTATGAAGCCTATGGAATTAAAGGTTGGAAAGCTCTAGAAAAAACAATTCAATATTTAAATACAAATCACCCAGAAATCTACACAATTGCAGATGCAAAACGTGGCGATATTGGCAATACCTCAACCATGTATGCCAAAGCTTTTTTTGAAGATTTAGCCTTTGATTCTGTTACCGTTGCGCCTTATATGGGCAAAGATTCTATTGAACCTTTTTTAGCTTTTAAAAACAAACACACCATTATGTTAGCGCTAACTTCTAATGAAGGTGCTTTCGATTTTCAGACAAAAGAAGTAAACGGCAGAGAATTGTACAAAGAGGTTTTAGAAACTTCTAAAGGATGGAAAAATGCTGAAAACTTAATGTATGTTGTTGGTGCTACAAAAGCCGAATATTTTAAAGAAATTAGAAAAATTGTACCAAATTCCTTTTTATTAGTTCCAGGTGTTGGTGCACAAGGTGGTAATTTACAAGATGTCTGCAAATATGGTTTGTCTTCAACTATTGGCTTACTAATTAATTCTTCAAGAGGAATTATTTATGCTTCAAATACTGAGAATTTTGCTGAAATAGCCGCCATAAAAGCATTAGAATTACAAGATCAAATGGAGGAAATTTTAGCACAATAGTTTGGCATTGTTTCAAGATCAAATAAGTAGAGTTTTAGAAATAGAAAAAACTCCTAAACGGATTATTTGTCTTGTTCCTAGCTTAACCGAATTGTTGATAGATTTAGGCTTGGAAGATTTTATTGTGGGTATCACAAAATTTTGTGTTCATCCGGAATATTTAAAACAAACTAAAACAATTGTTGGCGGTACAAAAAGCATACATGTTGATGCCTTAAAAGCTTTAAACCCGGATATTATTCTTTGTAATAAAGAAGAAAATTCTAAAGAAATTGTAAAAGTCTGCGAAGAAATTGCGCCTACTCATGTTTCTGATATTTATACTATTGATGATACCTTAGAACTCATTAAAATGTATGGAACTTTATTTTCAGTGGAAAGTAAAGCGTTAGAAATTATTGAAAAAATAAATACTGAGCTATCTGGTTTTAAAGTTTTTATCAAAAACAAAGAACTAAAAAAAGTTGCATATTTTATATGGCGAAATCCATGGATGGCAGCTGGCAATTCTACTTTTATTAATCATTTATTACAATTAAATAAGTTTGAAAATATATACCAGCATATAGAGAGATATCCTGAAATTAATTTGGAAGAAATGAAATTAAATACTCAGCTTAATATCATCTTTTTATCTTCAGAACCGTATCCTTTTAAGAAAGAACATGCCGCAGAGTTAGAAAAATACACACACAACGCAAAAGTTATTTTTGTTGATGGAGAACTATTTTCTTGGTACGGAAGTAGATTACTAAAAGCTTTTGATTATTTTAAAACACTACATAAAAGAAGTATTATTTTATAGAGCTTTGCTAAATAAAAAAATCTCTTTGTTTTAAAAACAAAGAGATTTTTTTATAACTATTTTTAGTAAACCTTAATCTTGCAATGCAAAAACTTGTTTTAACAATGCGCTACTTCTCAAGCCTACTTTTTCTCTAATTCCTTTTTCTTCAACTTCAATCATTGTAAAAACACCTTTTAACGCTTGGTCTGTTACATAACCTGTTAAATCTGTATCTACTTTTTTAACAAACGGAATTGTATTGTATTTGGTAATTAAATTAGACCAAATTTTATCTGCGCCTACTTTGGCAAAAGAATTTTGAATTACGGGACTAAAACTGCTGTATAAACTACTTGTTGTTTTTCCTTGTAAATACGTGGTTGCTGCATTTTTTTCTCCTAATAAAATATTTTTAGCATCAGCAAACGTAATTTCTTTTACCGCATTTACAAAAATTGGTGTTGCTGTTTTTACAGCATCTTCTGCAGCTCTATTTAAAACTTTAATTCCTTCATCTGCTAAATTGCTCAATCCTATTTGACGTAAACCTTTATCTACGGCTTGCAATTCTTCTGGCAATAAAATTTTAACCAAATCATTTTTAAAAAAACCGTTTTCTGCAGTTAATTTTGTTACTTGATTTTTAACTCCATTATCTAAAGCTTCTCTTAAACCGTTACCAATTTGCTCTTGAGACAAAACACCTCCGTTTGGTAATTGACTTACAATATTTTGTAATTCTGCACATCCTGCTAACTGAATTACCATTACTAATACTAATAACTTTTTTATCATTCTATTATTTTTAAACTCTTACCTTTTAGACCTTACATAATCTAAAAAGTCACTATTTATTTAAAACTATCTGTATTTTTATCATACCCAAACGGACAATGTTTACAACCACTTTTACAACAATAACCTCTTTTTAAATGAAATTTTTCTGTAAAAACTCGGTAACCTTGCTCATTTACATAATAGTCTTCCTCCTCTAATACTACTCTTTTATTATACACATTGCAAAAATATCACTTTAATTCTGAACACTTCCTGATAAATTAAATTTTGACATTAAAACAATCATTTTATCTCTTTATACTGAAGTGCTAAACAATACGGACAAAAAAATAATTAGGTTACTTTAATTAGATTTTGAGCCCACAAAATGATCGGATTTTAGCTTAAAAAGAACATTAAATGTTGTTAAACTACCATAAATTCTAGTAATGTATTGTTGTAAATCTATTTTATCTTGATCTACCAACGTTTTACTAGCATTAATTTTTTGTTCCATGACTCTTATGCGATCTCTTACCATAACTATTTTATGAAAAAAGCCATCAATCGGAATTTCTTTTGAACTTAAATTAGTGTCTTTTGGGGCTAAAATTAATGTGCCTCCTTTCCATTTATCTGCCATGTGAACTACTTCAGAAATATCGCTGTATTGTTTTAATAAATTTCTTAAAGTACTTTCTACTTCATAAAAACTTACAGTATCTAACTCATCTACAACTGCTTCTATTACTTCAAATTCGCTATCTAACGGAATGGTTTCTAATCCGTTTTCCTGAAAAGTAACCCAGTAATTCTTATGATCTACGTTTGTAACTACGCCAAAACCAAATTCCGAATGCTGAATTCTAGAACCTATACCTAATAATTTCATGTTTTTTATAATTTGAAGGAAAGGTATAAAATAAAGTCAAAACTTAAATATTATTTATATTTCAATAATTATTGAAAGTTTAGAAAAATAATGTATATTTGCAATATGAAATTAGACGAAGCAAAAATAAAATACATTCAAACTTGGGGAAGTTTAGCAACTTCTTGGGGAATTAACAAAACAATGGCACAGGTGCATGCATTGTTATTAGTTTCTACCAAACCTCTTTCTGCTGAAGATATTATGGATACTTTACAAATTTCTCGAGGAAATGTAAACATGAATGTTAGAGCTTTAATAGATTGGGGAATTGTTACCAAAGAATTTGTAGTAGGAGAAAGAAAAGAGTTTTTTGTGGCCGACAAAGATATTTGGGAATTGTTTAAACAAATTACAAAAGAGCGTAAGAAAAGAGAAATTGAACCTGTTTTAAAAGTGTTAGAAGATTTACAAAAAGTAGAGGATACTACAGAAGAAGGAATGCAATTTAAAAAGGTTTTGGGTGATTTATCTTCCGTAACTACAAAAGTAAATTCTATGTTAGAAACAGCAATAAAAGCAGATGAACACTGGTTGTTATCTAACTTTACAAAAATGATGAAAAAGTAAAAAAATTTGCACACAAACTTTCAATTATTTCTGAAACTATGAAAATAAATATCAAAGAAAACTGGTCAAAAATTAGAACGCATTTTAAGACATCTTTTGCTGCCAATATGCACGTTTCTATTGCATCTGTAAATAAAGAGCATCAGCCAACAATTACTCCTATTGGCTCTTTATTTTTAAATGAAAATCAAACTGGTTTTTATTTTGAAAAATTTACTACAAAGTTAAATACCAATGCCAACACCAATAAAAACATTTGTGTTTTAGCGGTAAACAGCAACAAATGGTTTTGGTTAAAATCTTTATTTAGAATGAAGTTTGAAGTATATCCTGCTATAAAATTATATGGCGTTTTAGGTGATAAAAGACCCCCAACAGAAAAAGAATATAGGGCTTTTCAAAGAAGAGTTCGAAAGACAAAAAGATTGAAAGGAAGTCAATATTTGTGGGAAGATATGAAGATGGTAAGAGAAATTAAGTTTACAAAAGCAGAGAAAATCAACTTAGGTAAAATGACTAAAACTCTTTAAATATGACACAAAAAGTACTCCACATATTCATCGTTTTTGTTTGGCTTACAAACGGTTTATACTGCAAAGTTTTAAATCAAGTTCCAAGACATCAAGAAATTGTGTCAAAAATTTTAAGTGAAGATTATGCGAAAGAAATCATTTTTATCATAGGAATTTTAGAAATTATGATGGCCGTATGGATTGTATCCAAAATTAAATCAAAATTGAACAGTATCACACAAATTACAATGATTCTTAGCATGAATATTCTTGAATTTATTTTTGCCAAAGACCTCTTACTTTTTGGAAGTTTAAATAGTGTATTTGCCATCTGTTTCTGTGCTGTTATTTATTATCAAGAATTCATTTTAAAAGAAAAAAGAAATGTTTAAATCTCTAAAAAACCACCCTTTTTCGGTAGAAGCTTATTTTGAAAGTTCAACAGTATTTACATTTGCAGTACCCAAAGAACAATTAAAAAATTTAATTCCGCCATGTTTATCCTTAGACACTTTTAAAGATAAATGGGCATTTATTGCCATTGCCATGGTGCAAACAAAAGATTTAAGACCAAAAGGACTTCCTACATTTATGGGCAATGATTTTTTTCTGATTGGTTACAGAGTTTTTGTAAAATACACGAATAACAAAGGAAAAAGATTACGCGGTTTGTATATTTTAAAATCAGATACAGATTCTAAAAAAATGACTTTTAGAGGAAATATTTTTACACATTATAAGTACAACACAACAGACATCAACATTAAAAAAGAAGAAAATTTTAAGGAAATAACTTCAAAAAAATCTAATTTTAACATTAAAGTTGATACAACAACTGATGACATTCAATTACCCATAAATTCTCCATTTTTAAATTGGAAAGAAGCCAGAAGGTTTGCTGGTCCACTGCCTTTTACCTTTACTTATAATGACCTAAAAAAAGAAGTATTAATTATTGAAGGAGTTCGTACTAATTGGAAACCCAAACCTTTAAAAGTTGAAGAATATCATTTTAAGTTTTTAAAAGATTTAAATCTAAAAAATTATGAATTAGCAAATGCTTTTATTATTGAAAACATTCCGTATCACTGGAAAAAAGGAACGATAGAATTATGGAAATAAAAAGAAGAAAATTTCAAGGAGTTTTAAATATTTTAAGTTTTAACAGGCATTTTTACGTTATTGGTAGTATCGTTTTAGTAGGCATTCTGTCTATATGCATATATTTTAATCTATCAAAAACACTTATTTGGAGTATTACTGCCGCATTTATTTACGGACTTGTTATGCCTTTAATAATATCTGCTTATGTGTATGATTTTTCTGGATATTATCATTTTAAATGGTTAGATCAGTTTAATATTTCCGATTCTAAAGCGAATACTTTTGTAAATATAAATGCCGGTTTTGATGAAACAAGTTTTTCTATAAAAAATAAATTTCCTGAATCTCATTTACAAGTTTTTGATTTTTACAATTCAGAAAAACATACAGAACCCGCAATTGTAAGAGCTAGAAAAGTAAGTAATCTGTACCCAAATACACAGCAAATAAAAACAAACAACATTCCGTTAGAAGATAATTCTGTAGACATTATTTTTCTTTTATCAGCAGCTCATGAAATTAGAAAGCACAAAGAAAAAGTAGCTTTCTTATCTGAATGTAATAGAATTTGTAAGCCAAATGGAAAAGTAATAATGGTAGAACATTTACGAGACTTACCAAATTTCTTTGCCTTTTCTGTAGGTTTTACACACTTTTTCTCTAAAAATACGTGGTTAAAGGCTTTTAAAGAAGCTAGATTTACATCCTGTTCCGAAAAAAAATTCACCCCTTTTATGTCCATATTTAATATTCACAATTAAATTTTAAATTATGATCTTACAACTAAAAATTATAGGTGCTTTATTAATGTTTTTAGCGATTATTCACATTGGATTTCCAAATTATTTTCATTGGAAAAAAGAACTGAAATCTTTGAGCTTAATCAACAGGCAAATGATGACTACACATACTTTTTTTATAGCTTTCACCGTTTTTATGATGGGTTTACTCTGTTTTACGTCTTCAATTGAATTGATAGAAACCAATCTTGGTAAAAAAACTTCTTTAGGCTTAGCAATATTTTGGAGTATCAGATTGTTTTTTCAACTCTTTGTATATTCACCAAAACTTTGGAAAGGAAAAGTTTTTGAAACAACAATGCATGTCCTTTTTACTATATTTTGGGTTTACATGACTGCTGTATTTTTTATCATTTATTTACATTAATAATTATGAGTTTTTTAAAAGCAGAATGGAGAAAATTAATCATGGTTAACTATGAAATAAACCCCAATGTGTTACAAGAGTATGTTCCCCCAGGAACTACCTTAGATTTTTTTGAAGGAAAATGTTATGTTAGTTTAATTGGTTTTATGTTTTTAAACACAAAGTTATTAGGTTTAAAAATTCCTTTACATACAAATTTTGAAGAAGTAAACCTTCGGTTTTATGTGAAAAGAAAAGTACAGAATAAAGTAAAAAGAGGTGTTGTTTTTATCAAAGAAATTGTACCAAAACCTGCACTTACTTTTGTAGCAAATACCATTTACAAAGAACATTATCAAACCTTACCCATGAAACATTTGTGGAATTTTGAGACTAATAAACTCAAAGTTTCTTATCAATGGAAAATAAACAATATATGGAATGCAATTGCTGTAGCGTCTGAAACAAAACCTAAACCAATTAAAGAAAACTCTATTATAGAATTTATTGCAGAACATTATTGGGGCTATTCTAAAATTAATGATAAGAAAACCACAGAATACGAAGTAAAACATCCAAAATGGGAATATTATCCTATAAAAAATTATCATATTGATGTTTCTTTTAAAGACACTTATGGTGATAATTTTCAGCTTTTAGACCAACAAACACCTAACTCTGTAATGTTATTAGAGGGTTCTGAAATTTCAGTGGAAAATAAAATTGTTTTTTAAAATAAAACCTCCTGCTACTTTTAAAAATAGAAGAAGGTTTATTATTATGGAAAGTAATTGAGACACCAACAAAAACGGCATAAGCAATTCAATCCATTTTCTTAAAAATGAAAAGTGGTTCTCTGAGATCCCGATATAAAGCGGGATAAGCGATTCACACACTTTTCAAAAAAATGAAAAGTGGTTCTCTGAGATACCGCCCAAAAGCGGCATAAGCGATTCACACACTTTTCAAAAAATGAAAAGTGGTTCCCTGAGATACCGCCCAAAAGCGGCATAAGCGATTCACACACTTTTCAAAAAATGAAAAGTGGTTCTCTGAGATACCGC
>NZ_JBPOGL010000053.1:0-11675 GCF_051251875.1 Polaribacter sp. | reverse complement strand
AAAGTGTAATTAAAAAATCTGCGGTTATCAGCCAAATCAGCGGGAGAAAAAAGAATATAAAAAACGTTGACCACAGATTTCACAGATTTACGCAGAAATAAGAATTTAAAGTGTAATTAAAAAATCTGCGGTTATCAGCCAAATCAGCGGGAGAAAAAAGAATATAAAAAACGTTGACCACAGAAAACGCAGATTTACGCAGAAATAAGAATTTAAGGTGTAATTAAAAAATCTGCGGTTATCAGCGAAATCAGCAGGAGAAAAAAGGAATATAAAAAATGTTGACCACAGAAAACGCAGATTTGCGCAGAAAAAAACAATGTTATTGAAAAAAATCTGCGGTAATCCATGTAATCAGCGAGAACTAAAAAAAAACTATGGAAGAAAAAACAGAAAATGAAATATCTTATATAATTAGAGGAGCAATTTTTAAAGTCTATAATGAATTAGGTCCAGGTTTGTTAGAATCAGTTTACGAAACTGTTTTATCCTATGAATTAGAAAAAGAAGGCTTATCCGCTAAAAGGCAAGTAATATTACCAATATTTTATGATGACATTAATCTCGATAATGGTTATAGATTAGATTTATTAGTAAATGATAAGGTAATAATAGAAATAAAATCTGTAGAAAAATTAGCAAAAGTACATCATAAACAAGTACTTACTTATTTAAAACTATCAGGTTTAAAATTAGGAATATTAGTCAATTTTAATGAAGACAATATCACAAAAGGAATTTTTAGAAAAGTAAATGGATTATAAAAAGTGTCCCGAAGATAACGCAGATGTTCGCAGAAAAATCATGCATATTGATAAAATAAAGCTGCGCTAATCTGTGAAATCAGCGGGAGATATATCCACAGAAGAAAAAAATATAATATGAACAGGTTTATAGGCTTTATAAAAAAAGAATTTTATCATATTTTTAGAGATAAACGCTCATTGTTTATCCTCTTTGGAATGCCCATTGCACAAATTATGTTATTTGGTTTTGCAATAACCAACGAAATTAACAATGTAGATATTGCTATTTTAGATCATTCTAAAGATGCAACTACCAAAGAAATTATTAATAAAATAGCTGCGTCAAAATATTTTAGCATTCATCAATTTATTGAAAAAGAAGCAGATATAGAGGCTGTTTTTAAGAAAGGTAAAGTAAAAGCGGTTTTAAATTTTGAAAAAAATTTTAGTAAAAACCTTATCAAAGAAAATAATTCCAAAATTCAGGTAATTTCAGATGCCACAGATCCTAATACAGCTAATACAATCAGCAATTATGTAAATGCAATTCTTCAAAATTATTTAAAAGAACAAAATAGTGGTGTTGTTCAAGCATATCAAATTATACCGCAAACTCATATGGTTTATAACCCGGAATTAAAAAGTGTATATATGTTTGTTCCGGGAGTTATGACTATTATTTTAATGCTTGTATCTGCCATGATGACTTCTATTTCCATTACCAAAGAAAAAGAATTAGGAACCATGGAAATTTTATTGGTTTCACCTTTAAAACCTTTTCAAGTAATTGTTGGTAAAGTGTTTCCTTATATTTTTCTGTCTATAATTAATGCAATAATTATAATTGTATTGAGCATTTTTATCTTTAAAATGCCCGTTCAAGGAAGTTTATTTTTATTAGGATTAGAAAGTGTTTTATTTATTATAACAGCATTGGCATTAGGTATTTTAATATCAACCGTTTCTGCAACACAGCAAACCGCAATGATGATTTCTTTAATGGGATTAATGTTGCCTGTAATTTTGCTATCCGGATTTATTTTTCCAATTTCTAGCATGCCTTTACCATTGCAAATTATCAGTAATATTATTCCCGCAAAATGGTTTATCATCATTATTAAAGGCATTATGTTAAAAGGAGTTGGTTTGCAATATGTATGGAAAGAAACCCTAATTTTATTAGGAATGACCGTGTTTTTTATAGGATTAAGTGTCAAAAAATATAAAATAAGATTAGAATAAAACAGTTCTCAGTAAGCAGAAAAATATGAAAACAATCCTATATATCATACAAAAAGAATTTAAGCAAATCTTTAGAAACAAAGGTATGTTGCCAATTATTTTTGTACTGCCATTAATTCAGCTGATAATTTTATCAAATGCAGCAACTTTTGATGTTAAAAACATAAAATTTGGTTTTGTTGATTATGATCATTCATCAACATCAAGAGCTTTGGTTGAAAAATTTAATGCATCCACTTATTTTAATGTTTTAACAGATTTTCCTTCAGAAAAATTAGCAAGTCAGGCAATGTTAAATGGTGAAGTAGATGTAATTTTAGAAATTCCAACTTATTTTGAGAGAGATTTTCAAAAAGAGAAAAAAGCAACTTTAGGAGTTACCATAAATGCAATTGATGGCGCAGCGGCGGGTTTAGAAAATGTTTATGTTACACAGATTATTCAAAGCTTTAATAAAAAGCTAAAAGTAGATGTAATGCAGGTTTCAGACATGCAAAAAATACAACCAGTAAATATTACTACAATTCCGTCTTTTTGGTATAATAATACGCTGAATTACAAAACCTATATGGTTCCAGGAATTTTAGTTTTGTTGGTTACTATGATTACCCTTTTTCTTTCTGGAATGAATATTGTCAGAGAAAAAGAAATAGGAACTTTAGAGCAAATTAATGTAACACCCATTAAAAAAAGTCAGTTTATAATTGGTAAGTTATTTCCTTTTTGGGTAATTGGATTGGCTATTTTAAGTGTTGGATTAATCATTGCAAAACTTATTTTTAATGTACCCATGGTTGGTAGTTTATTGTTGATGTATTTTTACACATCAATTTATATTCTGGTAGTTTTGGGTATTGGTTTATTCATTTCAAACTATACAGATACACAGCAACAAGCCATGTTTATTGCTTGGTTTTTTATGGTCATATTTATTTTAATGAGTGGTTTATTTACACCTATTGAAAGTATGCCAAAATGGGCGCAAACAATTACAGATTTTAATCCTATTAAATATTTTGTTCAGGTAATGCGTATGGTTATGTTAAAAGGTTCTGGTTTTTCAGATATTCTTCCACAGTTAATAAAAACGTTTTTGTATGCGCTAATTATGAATGGTTTGGCAGTTTGGAGTTATAAGAAAACAAATTAAAGAACTTGTATTTGTGTAACAAAAGTTACTGTGTAGTTTTTTAATTGAAACTACCTTTAACTAAAATAATAATCATGTCTAAAATTGTCATTTTAGGAGCAGGAATTTCTGGTCATGTGGCTGCTGCTCATTTGCGTAGAAAATTATCTAAAGAGCATGAGGTAGTTGTAGTTTCTCCCAACAGTAATTACCAATGGGTTCCTTCTAATATTTGGGTAGGCATTGGTAGAATGAAATCAGAAAAAATCTATTTTCCATTAGCACCACTTTATAAAAAGAAAGGCATTGGATATAAGCAAGCAAAAGCAATTTCATTTTTTCCTGAAGGCGATAAAAAAGAAGAAAAACCATACGTTTTAGCAGAATATGTTGTTGGAGAAAACAAAGGTCAGCAAGAAAAAGTAACCTACGATTATCTGATAAATGCCACGGGTCCTAAATTAAATTTTGAAGCTACAGAAGGTTTAATCCCTGGAAAAAACAAAACTTTTTCCGTTTGTACATATTCGCATGCAGATCATGCTTGGGCAGGTTTAAAAGCCTTAATTCAAGAAATGAAAAAAGGTAAAAAAGTGAAAATTTTAATTGGCACGGGTCATGCAAAATCTACTTGCCAAGGAGCTGCTTTCGAATATATTTTAAATGTAGAACGAGAATTGCACAAACACAATGTGCGAGACATGGCAGAAATTACATGGATTTCTAATGAATACCAATTAGGAGATTTTGGAATGGATGGAATGTTGTTGAGTTACGGAAGTATGACTATGAAATCTCATGAAATGGTAGAGATGATATTTGAAGACAGAGACATAAAATGGATACTTGGCGCAGGTGTAAATAAAATTGCAGATGGAATTGCTCATTATGAAAATTTAGACGGAGAATACAAGTCAGAAACTTATGATTTTGCCATGTTAATCCCTTCTTTTTCGGGTCATGGATTTAAGGCTTACGACAAAAATGAAAATGACATTACAGAAAAATTATTTAAAGGTTTTATGATTGTAGATGCAGATTATACTGTAAAACCTTATGAAAAATGGTCTGTAAAAGATTGGCCAGAAACCTATCAAAACCCAAGTTATAAAAATATTTTTGCACCCGGAATTGCATTTGCACCTCCGCATGCCATTTCAAAACCAAGAACAAGTAAAAACGGAACAGTAATTTCTCCTGCACCACCAAGAACTGGTATGCCTTCTGGTATTACAGCAATTATAGTGGCAGATAATATTATAGATGCTATTAAAAGTGGAAAAGAAATTCTTTCTCATAAAGGATCTATGGGAAATATGGGAGCAGCTTGTATTGCATCTGCAGGCTATGGTCTTACATCGGGTAGTGGCGTTAGTATTACAACATTTCCTATTGTACCAGATTATGAAAAATATCCAAAAACACAAGGTAGACAATTAGGAAAAACCTTTGGAGAAATAGGTTTGGCAGGTCATTGGTTAAAATTAGCGTTGCACTATGCCTTTATTTACAAAGCTAAGATGAAACCTTTTTGGTGGTTGATTCCGGAGTAAGAATCAAACTTTAAATAGTTAATTCTGATGTAAAAAGAATATTCAGTTTACAGTAAAAAACGTACAATCATGACACAAAGAATATCAAAATATCAAAGATTTAAAATGATGAACCCTATCATTCAGTTTTTCAAATTCATTTATTTAAGCATAAAAATAATGCTTATTGTTGCTGGAGGACATGGGGGCACAAGAAAAGTAAATTGATGTGGTTATCAGTTTTTAGTTGGTTAAAGATGTTAAATCATTTAATATCTTGAAAGAAGAGAGCCTAGTGCTCTCTTCTTTTTTTTACTATGTAACATTTGTAACTGTATGATTTCTTTATTTTTCTGAAATTTACATATAACCTTAAAACAAACAAGATGAAAAATAGATATCATATCATTTTAATACTCATTACAACTATATCTTTTACATTCCTTTACGCTTGTTCTAGTGCAGATTCTAATGAAGAGGTCTTTGAAGATATTAACGAAACAACTTTAATAGATGCAGACAAAGCAGCGTTGTTGTTTATGTTAGAAGAAGAAAAATTGGCAAGAGATACGTACATCTATCTAAACAATGTTTGGTCTATTAATCAATTTAATAATATTAACAAGAGCGAACAAACACATATGGATGCTGTAGAAAATTTATTAATACAAAATAATATTGCATATACTATATTACCTATGGGTGAGTTTGAAAACCAAAATTTGCAAAACTATTATAATCAATTTAAAATAGATGGGGCTAAGAGTAAATCTAATGCTTTACAAATAGGTGCAACTATAGAAGATTTAGATATTGTAGACTTACAAAATTACATTGCCGCTACAAATAATACTTCTTTAATAGCCGTTTTTGAAAATTTAGAATGTGGTTCTAGAAACCATTTAAAAAGTTTTGTAAAAAGCATTGAAAATGCCGGAGATTCTTATACTCCTCAATTTTTAACTCAAACTGAGTATGATGCTATTATCTCAGAGAGTCAAGAACAATGTAATTAATAAAAAGTTTAATAATGATAAAACCACTCTTTTTAAGGGTGGTTTTTAGTTAAAAAGCCTAAACGGTAAGTAACAAAGGTTACAGACAGAAATTTATTCTCCACTTACTTTTGTACTAGATAATTGAATATTATATGAAAAACACAATATACATTGCTTTATTTACTTTGTTTGCAGGCACCTTATTGCTGCAAGCGCAAGAAATAAAACCAATTTCAAAAGCAGAAGTCTTAACTAAAGTTAAAGAGAAAAATACAACGATTCAGATTTCTGAGGAAGAACTTAATGCTTCAAAAGCAGATTATAGACAAACAAATGCCGTTTTTTTACCAAACATTACGGCCAGTCATACCGGTATTTCAACCACAAACCCATTAATGGCTTTTGGGTCTAAATTAAACCAAGAAATATTAACTCAGAATGATTTTAGTCCTGCTTTATTAAATGATCCAACAACTACTAGAAATTTTGCAACAAAGATAGAAATACAGCAACCATTAATTAATTTAGATGGTTTTTATCAAAGAAAAGCTGCCAAAACTAAAATGCAAGCCATGTCTTTAAAAACAGAAAGAACGCAAGATTATTTAGCCTTTGAAGTAGACAAAGCATACATGCAATTGCAATTGGCTTATAAAGCTGTAGATGTTTTAGAAAAAGCCTTAGAAGCTGCAGATGCCAATAAAAAAATGGCAGACAATAGTTTTAAACAAGGTTTTTTACAGCGAGCTGATGTTTTAAATGTAGAAGTACGCGTTACCGAAGTTAAAAACCAGTTACAAACCGCAAAAAGTAATGTACAAAATGCTTCTAATTACCTGTCTTTTTTAATGAATGATGAAAGCTATGTTGTGTACAAACCAACAGAAAGTTTAACGGTTTCTAGTATTCAAATGGATAACAAAACAATTTCTGAAAACAGATCAGATATAAAAGCGATGCACTTAGCCTCTAAGGCTTATGAAGCAATGAATAAAGCAGATAAAATGGCTTTTCTACCGCGTTTAAATGCTTTTGGAAGTTATGAAATGTATGATAATAAAATTTTTAAAGGTGATGCAAGTGGTTATTTAATTGGCGCTCAATTAAGTTGGGATATTTTTCAAGGTTCTAAACGTTTTGGAAAAGCTCAAAAAAGTAAAGCCGAATTTGAAAAATCGAAGTTAGAATACAAACAATATGTGTCTAAAAGTAATTTAGAGTTGAACAAAGTAAAACGTCAATTAATAGATGCAAAAAATAGTGTAGCCTTAACAGATTTAGCAGTACAACAGTCTGAAGAATCTTTAAGAATAAGAAAAAATAGATTTAAAGAAGGTTTAGAAAAAACGTCTGACTTATTAATGGCAGAAACTCAATTTGCACAAAAGCAACTAGAATATTATCAAACAATTTACCAATATAATTTTACACAGTCCTATTTAGATTTCCTAACAAAGAAATAAAGAAAGTTAGCAGTAAACAGTCGCAGTTTTCAGTAAAAAAATAAAACCAAATTCAATGAAAAAATACATACACATAATAGCATTATTTACAGCATCATTAATAATGACGAGTTGTGGAAGTGAAGAAAAAAAAGCAGCAATAGATACCACACCTGCAATTAAAGTTACAGTAAGCAAAGTTGCTATAAATAATAACACTACGTTTTTGTCTGCAAGTGGTAAAATACAAGCAACAAACAGTGCCGATGTAAGTACCAGAATGATGGGCTATGTTAAAAAAGTACACGTAAATGTTGGAGACAAAGTTAGAAAAGGTCAATTGCTAGTTTCTATAAATAATACCGATTTACAAGCAAAAAAAGGACAAGTAAACGCAGGAATTACACAAGCACAAACAGCTTTTAAGAATGCCGAAAAGAATTACAATCGTTTTAAAAATTTATTTGAAAGTAACAGTGTTACTCAAAAAGAAATGGATGACATGACGGCTAATTACCAGATGGCAAAAGCAGGTTTAGAATCTGCCAAACAAATGAAAAACGAAATTAATGCGCAGTTTGCATATTCTAATATTACCGCTCCTTTTAGTGGTGTAATTACAAGTAAAAATATTGAAGTAGGAGATATGGCAAACCCAGGAATGCCGCTAATTAGTTTAGAAACACCCAAAGAGTTTGAAGTTACTGCTATGGTTCCTGAAACTGAAATTTCTCAAATTAAAAAAGGAACAACTGTAAATGTACTTGTGAAATCTATGGACAAAACATTAACAGGAAAAGTTACAGAGGTAAGCACTTCTGCTAAAAATACAGGAGGACAATATTTAGTAAAAATTAATTTAGATAAAACTGATGTATCTATTTTATCTGGAATGTTTGCTACCGTGCAGTTTCCGGTAGAAAGAAAAGCAACATCAGAATTGGTTTTAATTCCTACGGATGCAATTGTTAAAAATGGTCAATTATCTGGTATATATACAGTAAGTGAAAGCAATACAGCATTATTACGTTGGTTGCGTTTAGGAAGAAGTTTTGGTGATAAAGTTGAGGTTTTATCGGGTTTAAATGCCGATGAATCTTACATAGTTTCTGCAGAAGGAAAATTATTTAACGGAGTAAAAATAAGTGTTCAGTAAAACAGTTTTCAGTCATCAGTTGGCAGTTATCAGTTATCAGTTATCAGTTATCAGTTATCAGTAAGATAAAATAGTAATCAAGAATTATCGCGTTAAGGATAGCAATGGAAATCCTTTTTTTGCTGCCATATATGGCAAAAAAAGATTGAAATGGATAGCCTGTTAAAACGCCCAAAATAAAAGAAAATATGAAAGAAGGTTTAGCTGGGAAAATTGCAAAAGTCTTTATTGGATCAAAATTAACCGTATTGCTAATGATCGTTTTTATGGTGGTTGGTGTGTACGCATCTTTTTTGATTCCGAGAGAAGAAGAGCCGCAAATAGATGTGCCTATGGCAGATATTTTTGTAGGATATCCGGGTGCAAGTCCTACAGAGGTTGAGAGTAGAGTGGTAAAACCTTTAGAAAAATTAATTTCGAATATTAAGGGTGTGGAATATGTGTATTCTACTTCTATGAGTGAAAAAGCAATGGTAATTGTGCAGTTTTATGTGGGCGAAGATATTGAGCGATCTTTTGTAAAATTATACAATGAAATTAACAAACACATGGATCAAATGCCAGCTGGTGTTACGTTTCCGTTGGTTAAAACGCGTGCTATAGATGATGTGCCAATGTTGGGGTTAACGTTGTGGAGTGAAAACTATAATGATTACCAATTAAGCCAAATGGCGCAAGAATTAGAAACGGAAATTAAAAAGGTAAATGATGTTTCTATTACGCATAAAATTGGTGGTAGAAACCGCCAGTTGCGTGTGGTTTTAGACAAAGATAAATTGGCCGCAAGCGGATTGGATTTTTTATCGGTTTCCGAAATGATAAAAGCCAATAATACACAATTAAGTGCTGGTAGTTTTGATAAAAATGATACAGAGTTTTTAGTGAAAACGGGTAATTTTTTAGCGTCTGCTACTGATGTTGAAAATTTAGTAGTTGGCGTACAACAGAACAGACCAATTTATTTAAAACAAATTGCCAATATTGTTGATGGGCCTGAAATTCCACAGAATTATGTGTCTTTAGGTTTTGGAAAAGCAAGTGAAAAAGCAAATACATATAAATCTGAATATCCTGCAGTTACCATTTCTGTAGCCAAAAGAAAAGGTGCAGATGCCATGAAAATTGCGGAGGTCATTTTAACAAAAGTAAATCATTTAAGAACAACTTTAATTCCGGATGATGTACACGTAGAAATTACAAGAAATTACGGAGAAACCGCCTCTCATAAAGTGTCTGAATTGTTGTGGCACCTTATTGGTTCTATCTTTGCAGTTACCTTGGTTGTTATGTTGGCAATGGGCTGGCGTGGTGGTTTAGTGGTGTTTTTGTCTGTGCCAATTACATTTGCGTTAACCTTGTTGAGTTATTATATGATGGATTATACGTTGAACAGAATTACCTTGTTTGCGTTGGTTTTTGTAACTGGTATTGTGGTAGATGATTCCATTATTATTGCAGAAAATATGCACAGGCATTTTAAAATGAAAAGACTGCCATTTAAACAAGCCGCTTTGTATGCAATTAATGAAGTTGGTAACCCAACAATTTTAGCAACATTTACGGTTATTGCTTCTGTTTTACCAATGGCTTTTGTGTCTGGTTTAATGGGACCTTATATGGCACCAATGCCAATTGGGGCATCTATTGCAATGATTTTATCATTATTTGTGGCGTTGACAATTACGCCGTATTTAGGGTATATTTTCTTAAGAGAAAAAGATAAGAAAGGTGGTGTAGAGAAAGTTGAAAAACCATTAGAAGAAACTTTTATTTATAAAATTTATAGCAAGTTTGAAAAACCTTTATTAGAAAATAAAGCAAAAAGATGGTTGTTTTTAGGAGGAACGTTTGTGGTTTTAATGGCTACAATGGTGTTGTTTTTTACAAAATCTGTAGCAGTAAAAATGTTGCCTTTTGATAATAAAAACGAGTTTCAGGTAGTAATTGATATGCCAGAAGGCACTACTTTAGAAAGAACAGGTGTAGTTGCGCAAGAAATTTCTCAGTATTTAGCTACAAGACCAGAAGTGGTAAATTATCAAAATTATATTGGTACTTCTGCGCCTATTACTTTTAATGGTTTGGTGCGTCATTACGATTTACGTGGTGGATCTAATATGGCAGATATTCAGGTAAATTTAATTGGAAAAGAACATAGAACTATTCAGAGTCATGGAATTGCAAAATTATTACGACCAGAAATACAACGAATTGCGGCAAAATATAATGCAAATGTAAAGCTGGTGGAAGTTCCCCCAGGACCGCCAGTTTTATCAACTATTGTTGCTGAAGTTTATGGACCTGATTATAATGAGCAGATTAAGATTGCGAATAGCATTCAAAATATCTTAAAAAATACTGATGATGTAGTAGATATTGATTGGATGGTAGAAGATGATCAAAAAGAATATCAATTTGAAATCAATAAAGAAAAAGCCATGTTGTATGGTGTTGCACCACAACAAATTGGATATACCATGAACATGGCTTTGTCTAACAGACCGGTTACTAATTTGTATGATGAAAATGCTGTAAATCAGGTTGGGTTGGTATTAACTTTAGATGAAAAAGAAAAGTCAACCATTTCTGATATTTCTCAATTAAAAGTAAAATCGAAACAAGGAAATATGATACCTATTGCAGATTTGGTAGAGATTAAAGAAACCATTGCAGCAAAAAGTATTTATAGAAAGAACCAAAAACGAGTTGTTTATGTAACAGCAGATATGGCAGGAGAATTAGAAAGTCCGGCGTATGCTATTTTAGGCATGGAAGAAAAGTTGAAAGAAATAAAGCTTCCTGAAGGATATAAATTAGACGAAATGTATTTAGGTCAGCCAGATTATGAAGACAACTATACGGTAAAATGGGATGGAGAATGGCAAATTACTTTAGAGGTTTTTAGAGATTTAGGAATTGCATTTATGGGAGCCATTATCTTAATTTATATTTTAATTGTTGGATGGTTTCAAAACTTTAAAGCACCAATTGTAATGATGGTTGCCATACCGTTATCATTAATAGGAATTATTTTAGGACACTGGATTATGGGTGCCTTTTTTACAGCAACTTCTTTTATTGGAATGATTGCGTTGGCAGGAATTATGGTTCGGAACTCGGTTTTATTAATTGACTTTATCAACTTAAGATTAGAAGAAGGCATTCCGTTAAAACAAGCGGCTATAGAAGCTGGAGCAGTAAGAACAACACCAATTTTACTAACAGCAGGAACCGTTGTTATTGGCGCATTTGTTATTTTGTTTGATCCGATATTTCAAGGACTAGCAATATCATTAATGGGAGGAACCATTGTTTCTACGGTATTAACCTTGTTGGTGGTACCCTTAGTATACTATATGATAGAGAAGAAAAATTATAAATAGTAATTAATTCTCTCGCAGATTGCGCAGATTCACGCAGAAGAGTTCCA
>NZ_JBPOGL010000052.1:0-13936 GCF_051251875.1 Polaribacter sp. | reverse complement strand
CTCTTCGTACCTCATTCGGAATGACAAAACTAAACGTAAAACAAAACTAGTTGTCATTGCTAGGAACGAAGCAATCTCTTAACTAAAAAGAGAATTCCGCAGTTTACAAAATAGTAAACTTCGCAATGTCAAGAATAAAAAGTCATCGTTTTTCGACTTCGATCAAAATAAATGTTAAGTAGGAAATAGCTTCAAAAAATGATAGAAAAAGGCTTAAACTAGTTTCAAAATTTTATCAATATTTTCTTTGTGTGCCAAATCAGATCCTTCACTTAACGTTGCCGATACGCCACAAGCAACACCCCAACGTAATATGTTTTTTGGAGTTTCATTTTTAGCTACAGCATAAATTAAACCTGCAACCATACTGTCTCCAGCGCCAATAGTACTTTTTACAGAAATTACAGGAGCACTCACTGTTTCAATTCCATTTTTATGCGCCATAAATGCGCCATCTTTCCCTAAAGAAACTACCACAAATTTTGCTTTTTTATCAGCAACCATCTTTAATGCAAATGCTTCTTGTTCGTCTTTAGTTAAACTTTCTTTTCCTGCTAAACGCGCCAATTCTTTTTGATTGGGTTTTATTAAAAACAACTCGTTTTTTAAAACTTCATTAAAAACGGGACCAGAAGTATCTACAATAACCTTTACTCCTTTAGCTGTTAAGTTTTGAATGATATTAGAGTAATAATCTGTTGGTAAACCGATTGGCAAACTTCCACTAATTACAAAAATATCGTTATTGGCTACTTGTTCATTTATCAACTTTTCTATAGATACCATTTCTGCTTCTACAAAAGGAGTTGTTGGCATTCCGAATCTGAATTGCAAACCAGTTTTCACATCAAAAACCGCAAAATTTTCTCTAGTCCAAATTGAAATTGGAGTTGCAAAAACATTGATATGTTGCGCTTTTAATAAGTCCTTTAAATGTTCTCCTGTTTTGCCTCCGTAAGGAAACAAACAACAACTATCTATAGCTAAGCGATGTAAAACTCTTGAAATATTAACGCCTCCACCTCCTGGATGATAGGTAATATCTGAACATTCTAATTTATCAAAAGGGGTCATTTCCGCCACTTTTGCACTTTTGTCTAAAGCCGGATTTATGGTAAGTGTTACTACTTTCATTGGTCTCTTTTTTGGGTGATAGTAAAGATAGTTTTTTAAAAAATAGTTGCACTTTTTTATTGTTGTTTTTTCTATGGTTTAAAACAAAGTCCATGTATTACACTTTTTTGGTAAGCCACCCTAATAAATAAAAGTTTTCTGTTTTTTAAAATAATGAACAAACTAGCTTACCTTTTATAGAAACGGGCCCAAAAACTGCTCATCCTTTTAACCTTTTTTATGCTCTTTTTAAAATGTTGAAGCAATATGTTAACTTAAAAAGAGATTATTAAGTTTATAAAAAAGTAAACTTCGTAATAACAAGAATAAAAAATATTGCTTTGTGACTTCGCTCAAGATAAATTCTAAACAGGAAGTAGCTTCTGCAAAAATATAGTGCGCATTCTTTGACAAATAAATTGATTCATCTTAAATTTACTACCAAAACACTGTAACAAAACTGATGCCTTGATCGTCTAAAAGAATGTATGCATTATAACCAACTTACCATGAAAAAATTTTTACCTTCTTTCTTACTACTTATACTATTAGCCAGTTGTACTTCTCAAAAAAATACTGATGAATTTATTGCAAAAACCCAAGGACGCTATTTATTTAATGCCAATGAAGTACTAGAAATCTATTTTAAAGAAAAAATATTACATGCAAAATGGAGAGGAAATGATGCCATAGAATTGCTAAAAGTAAACGACAGTTCTTTTTATATGAAGGCATTAAATGAAAAGATAATTTTTACAAGTACGCCAGAAATGCATATAGAATTGGCAGAAAAAAAAGAACATAAAGGTGTTTTATATTATTTTAAAAAAATGCATGTTGATGAAAAAACACCAAATGAATATTTTGAAGCACAGCAATTTGATAAAGCTTTACAAGCGTATAAATTAATTCAAAAACAAGATTCTTTAAGCCCTATTATAAGACAACACGCTTTAAATAGTTTAGGATATAAATTAATTAAAAAAAATGATTTTGATGCCGCTCTAGAAATTTTTAAAATAAATACTATCTTATACCCAGAAAATTCAAACGTTTTTGATAGTTTAGGAGAAGCATATTTTTTAAAAAAGGATACCGTAAATGCAATTATCAACTTTAAAAAAGCGTTATCAATAAATCCAGAAAACAGAAATTCTAAACGTTTTTTGAAAAAAATAACAAAAAATAAATGACACTAGAAGAATTAAAATATCCGATAGGAAAAACAAATATTCCTGAAAACATAACCAAGAAAAATATTGAAGATTGGATTTCCATTTTAGAAAGATTTCCGCAAGAATTAGAATTCCTAATCAAAGAACTTTCTGACAATCAACTAAATACTAAATACAGAGAAAATGGTTGGACCATTAGACAAGTGATACATCATTGTTATGACAGTCATCATAATTCTTACACGCGTTTTAAATGGGCATTAACAGAAGACAAACCTGTAATTAAAGCGTATTTTGAAGAACGTTGGGCAGAATTACACGATTCTAAATCTGCTCCGGTATTTTTAACAATAGACGCCTTAAAGGCTTTACACTCTAAATGGGTTTATTTTTTACGCGGTTTAACAGACGCCGAATTAGAAAAAACGTTTATCCATCCAACAGGAAAAGAAGAAATAAGCTTAAAAGAGAATATTTGTATTTATGCTTGGCATTGCAAACATCATTTTGCACATATAGAAGAGTTAATGATTCGTGAAGGTTGGAAATAAGATGAAAGAAGAAATTACTTTTGAAGATTTTTTAAAGGTTGATATTAGAATAGGAACCATTATTGAAGTACATGATTTTCCGAAAGCCAGAAAACCTGCTTATCAATTAAAAATTGATTTTGGTGCTTTGGGCATTAAAAAATCGAGTGCACAAATAACAGATTTATATACAAAAGAAGACTTACTAAACAAACAAGTTTCTGTAATTGTAAACTTTAAACCAAGACAAATTGCCAACTTTATGAGCGAATGTTTGGTGATTGGTGTTTATAATACAGAAGGAGACGTGGTTTTATTACAACCTTCTAAAGAAATTAAAAACGGAGAACAAGTTTCTTAATTCTTTGGATTGTTTAAAATTACCAAAGCCCCAATGACTCCAGGAATCCATCCACAAAGGGTTAGTAAAAAGATAATAAAGAAAGACCCACAACCTTTATCTATTACAGAAAGTGGCGGAAAAATAATGGCAAATAATACTCTAAAAAAACTCATTTTTATATGTAGTTGGTTATATTAATAAGACGATTCAAAAATAATATTGTTACAAACTTAAATTAGAACTCCTTAAAATTTAGTGTTGCAAAAATAAACACTTGGTAATTTTACCTGCTTTAAGCTAAATTCTATAGATAATGAGGGAATAGGAAAACAAAAATTATTTGGACAAATAGTGAAAAATTTACGTTGGATATAAAAAAATGAAACACAGCTATTGCTGTAGAAGAATAAAGAATTTCTTTGCTTGTTAGTTTAAAAAAAGATAACTTGGCTACCACTCAAGAACCTATAAGTTCAAATCATTTTACCCTAATTTTACAAGAAAGATATTGCGCTAAAGCAGTTAAAAAAAATTAAATGAATATAAAACAGATTTTCAAAAACAATCATAATTGGGTTCAAAATAAACTAAATCTAGACCCAAACTATTTTAACAATCTTTCTAAAGGACAAAACCCAGATATTTTATACATCGGATGTTCTGACAGTAGAGTAACTGCGGAAGAATTAATGGGTGTATCACCCGGCGAAGCTTTTGTGCATAGAAACATTGCCAACATGGTTCCTAACACAGATTTAAGTGCCATGTCTGTGATTGATTATGCTGTTTTACATTTAAAAGTCAATCATGTTGTTGTTTGCGGTCATTATTATTGTGGTGGTGTAAAAGCAGCAATGGAATCGAAAGATTTAGGTATTTTAAATCCTTGGTTGCGAAATATTAGAGATGTATATCGCACTCATAATGATGAATTAAGAGAAATTAAAGATGAAGACCAACGCTATAAAAGATTGGTAGAATTAAATGTACAAGAACAATGTATTAATGTGATAAAAACAGCCGAAGTTCAAAGAGCTTTTCGCGATAGAGGTTTAACAGTACACGGTTGGGTTTTTGATATTCATTCTGGAAAAATTATCGATTTAAAAATTGACTTTTCTAAAATTTTAAAAGATGTGATGGAAATTTATCACCTTGAATAATCAGACACATACAGCGCTTAAAATATACAGATGAAGGTTTAAAACTTAAAAATGAAGCTAATTTACTGTTAAAAGTTACCCGTTTATATTATTTCATTAAAGTAGCCAACCGTTTTTAAGAAAATTTAATTTGCTTTTTGGTACTTTCGCCCTCTTTATGAGTACATCAAAACATATTCTTCCTGTAATTATTATTTCTCAATTTTGCTGCACATCTTTATGGTTTGCTAGCAACGGAGTAATGACCGATTTGGTTACAAATTTTAGCTTAAGTGACATTGCTTTAGGATATTTAACCTCTGCTGTACAGTTTGGTTTTATTATGGGTACTTTAGTCTTTGCTATCTTTAACATTGCAGACCGTTTTTCGCCCTCTAAAGTGTTTTTTTTCTGTGCAGTATTAGGCGCATTTTTTAACTTGAGACTTATTTTTGAAAATCAAACTTTTTACACTTTAATAGGCATGCGCTTTCTAACCGGATTTTTCTTGGCAGGAATTTACCCTGTAGGAATGAAAATTGCCACAGATTATTTTGATAAAGGCTTAGGAAAATCTTTAGGTTTTTTGGTAGGCGCATTGGTTTTAGGAACTGCCTTACCGCATTTACTTAAAGATCTAATGCAAGGGTTTTCTTGGAAAACTATTATCATATCTATCTCTATTTTAGCCAGTTTTGGTGGATTATTAATGTTGCTTTTTGTTCCCAATGGTCCTTATAGAAAAGCCGGAAAAAAACTAGATATTACCATCTGTTTTTCCATATTTAAAAATGTAAAATTTAGAAAAGCTGCTTTTGGTTATTTCGGACATATGTGGGAGTTGTATACTTTCTGGACATTTGTACCTATCCTTTTAAAAATCTATGAGAATTTGCATTCAAACACCCAGCTTAATATTCCTTTATTATCATTTATAATTATTGGAGCAGGAAGTTTGTCTTGCGTACTTGGAGGTTATTTATCAGTAAAATTTGGCCCAAAAAACATTGCTTATGGAGCCTTATTTTTCTCTTGTATTTGCTGCCTTATTTCTCCTTTGATGTTTCAACTAACTCATCAAAATCTGTTTATTGCTTTTTTACTCTTTTGGGGGATGGTAGTTGTTGCAGATTCTCCTTTATTTTCCACTTTAGTGGCTCAAAATGTAGCTTCACAAAACAAAGGAACGGCACTTACCATAGTGAATTGTATTGGTTTTGCAATTACTATTATTAGCATTCAATTAATAAGCAATTATAAAGAAATAACAGATTCTAATGCTATTTATCTTCTATTAGCCATTGGACCTATTTTGGGTTTATTTACTTTTTCGAGAAAAAAAGTTCATTTGTAAAATTAAAAACATCTCGATACAATTTTGTGAAAAGCAAAATCAATCGATGTGACAATTCTCTATAAAGACAAATAACAAATAATGTCAGTTCGAGTGAAATTTCCCTTTTAGAAATTTTGAATCGAGAACTTTTTGTCTCTTTTCTTTAAATGCTGTATGAAACAAAAAAGGACAGCAAAATTAATTACTATCCTTTATAAAATACACTAAAAAATTCTCTAAACTTTGGTTAAAACCCAAAGTTGAGCTTCTTCTAAAACAGCCTCTTTTTTGTTTCGTTTTGTTTTATCAACCGTAGGTTTTATGGTCTTCTTTAAACATTTTTCTAATTTAAAACGAATTCCTTTTGCCAATTCTTTTTCTATCGGATTTTCCTTTGTGAGGTTCTTAATTTGTGCAGCATTAGAAAATAAAATTACTATTTTACCACCTTCAGCCAATCTATTGTTTGCTTCTGCAAAAAACTTAGGAAACAAATTCTTATTATAATAAACAGCTTTGTCTATATTTTCTTCATTCGAAATTGCTGGCAACCAAGGCGGATTAAAAACAATTAATTCGGATTCTTTTTCCCATTTACCAAAAAGGTTTCCAAAATCTAATTCTATTTTACGAGACAATTTTGTGTCTCCCATAAATTCTTTTAAACCAACAATTGCATTAGGATTTGTATCTGTACCAAATACCTTCTGAAAACCATGTTGCACCATTTGAAAAGACAAAACACCACTACCAATACCTACATCTATAGCAGATTTCTTAGGTCCTTCATACCGTTTTAACCAATTATCAAACAATGTTAATTGATCGAAACGAGTAGGAAAATACACGCCATAATAAGGATGCACTTTGTATCTTAATACAGGTACTTTAATTCCTTTCTGATACTTTTGCCAGGTGCTGTTTAATCTTTGAACTTCTGGAAACGTTAATAAAATTTCATTTTTATTTGCATACAATTTATCGAACCAACCAATTTTAGGCGCCTTCTCTACTGCCACTTTTTGATGTATAATTTTCAATAAAATTAAATTAGAAAGTCGATGATATTCCGCACGAAATGCATGTTGCTCTTTAATGGTTTTATTTGGCAAACGGATTTTTAAATGTTTTTGCAACTCTTTTAAAAGCAACATTCCGTTGCTATAAAATTCCGTAATTAAAACCGATTTACCTTCTCTCATGGCATAAAGTGTTTCTCTTACATCCGTATTACTATCAAATTTTATTAAATCTTCACCTTGGCGAATTGGTCTTGGTTTGTTAATTTGTATCTCTGAACTCATCAATTTATGTGGTATTATTTAAAATTGCAGATGCTTGATGTTTGCAATTCGTTTTTTTAATATTAGGAATCATATCAAAATTTAGCAACAATATATATGCAAATGTGTACCAAATAATAATTTGCAAAGATACTTTTTAAAACCTAGTATCTTTACTATTCACAGAAATAGCAAAAAATTATAAATACCATTTTTTTATCCTTGAAAATTAGCCCTTTTTTAAATCATTTTTTATAAAATTAATAAAAATAACCAAAGAAGTTTTTTGAGATAGAAATAATGAGTTTTTTATTCGGATATTTGTTTCTTATTCTTACTTTTTCAACAGTAAATAATGATAGACAATATTACTTTAGACAATTTAAACAACTCACTTTCTGGTGATGTTCTTTTTGATAATTTACATAAAACTTTATACGCAACAGATGCTTCTGTTTACAGAAAAATTCCTTTAGCGGTTGCTTTTCCAAAGGATGATAAAGACATTAAAACCTTAATTGCTTTTGCAACTAAAAATAAGATTACTTTAATACCAAGAACTGCTGGTACTTCTTTAGCAGGACAATGTGTTGGTGAAGGTATTGTTGTGGATGTTTCTAAACATTTTACAAAAATTATATCTTTTGATGAAAAAGCAAAAACAATTACTTTACAACCCGGAATTGTAAGAGATTCTTTAAATGTATATTTAAAACCTTTCGGTTTGTTTTTTGGACCAAATACCTCAACTTCTAACCGTTGTATGATTGGCGGAATGGTTGGTAACAACTCCTCTGGAAGTACTTCTATAAAATATGGCGTAACGCGAGATAAGGTAGTAGAAATAGATGCCATTTTAAGTGATGGTAGCACCGCTATTTTTAAGGAAATTTCATCAACAGAATTTATCAAAAAAACAAAAGAAAACACCCAAGAAGGGAAAATATATAAAAGTCTTTTTGATGAACTTACTATCACAGAAAATCAACAAGAAATAAAAAACGAGTTTCCTAAAGAAACCATTCACAGAAGATGTACTGGTTATGCAATTGACGAGTTATTAAGCTCAGATTTATTTGGCGGAACTTCAACTACTATAAATGTTGCAAAATTATTAGCAGGAAGTGAAGGTACTTTGGCTTTTTCAACCTCAATTACCTTGCAGTTAGATGCGCTACCTCCTACTGCAAGTATTATGGTTTGTACACATTTTAAATCTATAAACGAAAGTTTAAATGCTACTGTAATTGCCATGAATCATAATTTATACAATTGTGAATTGATGGACAAAACAATTTTAGATTGTACAAAAAACAATCGTGATTTGGCAAAAAATAGGTTCTTTTTACAAGGAGATCCTGAAGCAATTTTAATGTTAGAAGTTTCTGCAAATACCATAGAAGAAACGGAAATTTTAGCAGATAACTTAATTTCAGATTTAGAAAAGAATAAATTCGGATATCATCATCCAAAAGTATACGGAGCAGATATTGCAAAAGTGCATTATTTACGTAAAGCTGGTTTGGGTGCTTTGGCAAATATTGTTGGCGATAAAAAAGCGGTTGCTTGTATAGAAGATACAGCTGTTGCTTTAGAAGATTTGCCAAATTATATTGAAGAGTTTACTCAGATTATGGCTAAATACCAACAAAACGCTGTGTATTATGCACATGCCGGAGCTGGTGAATTGCATTTGCGTCCGATTTTGAATATTAAGAAAAAAGAAGATGTAGTTTTATTTAGAAAAATTACTACAGAAACTGCAGAATTGGTTAAAAAATACCAAGGTTCTTTTTCAGGAGAACATGGAGATGGAATTGTCCGTGCAGAGTTTATTCCATTAATGATTGGTGATAAAAATTATCAGTTATTACGAAGAGTAAAAAAAGCTTTTGACCCAAATAATATTTTTAACCAAGGAAAAATTACAGATGCTTTTCCGATGGATGAAAGTCTTAGATATGAAGTAGATAGAAAAGAACCAGAAATTAAAACCATTCAAGATTTTTCTGAAAGTGAAGGAATTCTAAAATTAGCAGAAAAATGTAATGGTACTGGAGATTGTAGAAAACCTGTAGAAGCTGGCGGAACGATGTGCCCAAGTTACAGAGCTACAAAAGATGAAAAAGACACCACCAGAGCAAGAGCAAATACATTGCGAGAATTTTTAACAAATTCAGACCAAGCAAATAAATTTAATCATACAGAATTAAAACAAGTTTTTGATTTGTGTTTAAGCTGTAAAGCCTGCGCTACAGAATGCCCAAGTAATGTGGATATTGCAACAATGAAAGCAGAATTTTTATATCAATATCAAGAAACAAACGGGTATTCTTTTAGAAATAAAATGTTTGCAAATAATGCCAAATACAATAAATTAGGAGCTCTAGCACCTTCCATAACTAACTTTTTCACCAATTCTACACTTGCTAAAAAGGTTTTAGGAGTAGCTGTTGAACGCTCAGTTCCTAAATTAGCCAATCAAACATTAGAAAGCTGGTTAAAAAAACACCACCCAAAAACATCTAAAAAGGCGGTTTATTTATTTAATGATGAGTTTACTAATTTTTACGATGCGGAAATTGGACAAGATGCTGTTATTTTATTAGAAAAATTAGGCTACGAAGTAAAAACCGTTAAACATGATGAAAGCGGTAGAAGTCATATTTCTAAAGGTTTCTTAAAAGAAGCGAAAGCGATTTGTAATAATAATGTTGCTATTTTTAAAGACATTATTACAGAAAAAACTCCGTTGGTAGGAATAGAACCTTCGGCTATTTTAGGTTTTAGAGACGAATATATTCGTTTAGCCGATGATAAATCATCCGCAGAAAAAATAGCAAAAAACAGTTTTACACTCGAAGAGTTTTTAGCCAAAGAACTAGAAAAAGGAAATATTGATACTTCTTTATTTACAACCTCAGCTAAAACCTTAAAAATTCACGGACATTGTCATCAAAAAGCATTGTCTGGAACACATGCAAGTTTTCAAATTTTAAATATTCCTAAAAATTATTCTGTAACAATTATTAATTCTGGTTGTTGCGGAATGGCTGGTTCTTTTGGATATGAAAAAGAGCATTACAAAGTTTCTATGCAAGTAGGTGAAGATACTTTGTTTCCAAAAATAAGAAATACACCCCAAGAAACACAAATTGTTGCCGCCGGAACAAGTTGTAGACATCAAATTTTTGATGGTACAAAACGCATTGCAAAACACCCAATCACAATTTTAAAAGAAGCATTAGTATAATGGCAAAATATAAAGCAGATTCAGAAAGATATCATAAAATAAACTATAGAAGAACAGGAAATAGCGGTTTGTTGTTACCCGAACTTTCTTTAGGTTTATGGCATAATTTTGGTAAAAAAGACGATTTTGACAACGCTAGAAATTTATTAAAATGTGCGTTTGATAACGGAATTACACATTTTGATTTAGCAAATAACTACGGACCACCTTATGGTTCTGCTGAAAAAACATTTGGTAAAATCTTAAAAAAGGATTTTAAAAAATATAGAGATGAATTGATTATTTCATCGAAAGCAGGTTATGATATGTGGGAAGGTCCCTATGGAAATTTTGGTTCTAAGAAATATTTAATTTCTAGTTTAGACCAAAGTTTACAAAGAATGAATTTAGAGTATGTTGATATTTTTTATCATCACAGACCCGATTATGACACACCTTTAGAGGAAACAATGGGTGCTTTAGATTTAATAGTAAGACAAGGAAAAGCCTTGTACGTTGGTATTTCTAATTATCAACCAAAAGAAGCAGAAAAGGCCTTTAAAATCTTAAAAGACTTAGGAACTCCGTGTTTAATTCATCAACCCAGATATAGTTTATTTGATCGTTGGATAGAAGATGGATTGATCGATTTATTAGGAAATTCTGGCGTGGGAGCCATTTGTTTTTCTCCTTTGGCCCAAGGAATGTTAACCGATAAATATATAGATGGATTACCAAAAGACTCAAGAGCAGTAAAAGACGGACGCTATTTAAAAACGGATAAAGTAATGGAAATGCTTCCAAAAATTAAAGCGTTGCGTGAAGTTGCTAAAAACAGAAATCAGAATTTAGCACAAATGGCAATTTCTTGGATTTTAAAAGATGATAGAATTACTTCTGTTTTAATAGGAGCTAGTAAAACTGAACAAATTTTAGACAGTTTAAAAGCTACTGAAAATACTGTTTTTTCTGAAGAAGAATTAGCAAATATTAATGCAATATTAAAATAACAACCAGAAAATTACTATAAGCCCCTTTTGGTTTTAAAAACCTGAAGGGGCTATTTTGTTTCGAAATATTGCATATAATAATCGAAAATTTATGGCATTAAAAAAGCTCCTATAAAAAGGAGCTTTTTTAAACCATACTTACACTATTTAATTTTCTACTAATTCTTCACCAGCAATTAATGCAAAAAACTTATCTAAGTTAGGTAGAATTACAATTCTAGTTCTTCTATTCTTAGCTCTATTTTCATTTGTTGTATTTGCTACTAAAGGCATTGTACTTCCTCTACCAGATGCAATTAATCTATTACCATTTACATGATATTTTTTCTCTAAAAGACGCACAATAGAAGTCGCTCTTTTTACACTTAAATCCCAATTATCTTGCACTGCAATATTACTAATTGTTCTAGAATCTGTATGACCTTCTATCATAACATCTAAACTTGGTTCAGACTTTAAAACATCTGCCAATTTTTTTAATAATTTATTCGCTTTAGAATTTACTTTATAACTTGCTGTGTTAAATAATAATTTATCAGAAACAGAAATCATAACAACTGTCTGATCTATATCAATATTAATATCATCTGAGTTTTCTAATTCAAAACCAGCAACTGATTTTTTCAAATTATAAGAAATAGCAAGGTTTAATGAATCTGTTAACGTTTTTGCATTGGCTAATTCTGCTGGGTCTACATTTTTTAATGTTTCTACCATCTTTCTTTTCATCGAGTTAGAAATAACAGTTGTTTTACCTACCATATCTAACTTTACATCATTTTCTTTTTCTAGGGAAGAATTTACATCCTTTAAAGAATTTATTTTATTATTATAAGTAACAACTCTTTTTTCAATTTCAGAAAACTTATTTTCTAAATTTTCTTTCGCTATGGTTGTTTTTTGAAGAGTAGTTCTGGTATCATTTAACCTTTGTTCTAATGCTACATACTTCTTTTTAGAAACACAAGAAGCTGTGGTAATGATGATTACTACAAGGGCAATAATTACTTTTTTCATTTTTATGGGTTTTTGGTTGATTTATTAAAACACTAATAACTTTTATAAATACGTTTTATTATAAAAATTAGTATTTAATTTATTTTATTCTGGCAAAACTAGTGCTTTTCATTTTATGTTTTTAAAGAACATTTGACTATTTTTTAAACTTTAAAATCGAGAATTATGAAAACAAAATCCCTAAACAAACCCCATATTTATTGTATTCATCTCAAAATTTAAGAAGGCAAATAGAAACATTTACAAAATATTGAATCCAACATTTTATACTTACAAACACCTTTCAGTAAATTCAGACAAGCTTTCCTAATTTTTCTTCACAAATACAATATTAATAAGGAATTATTAACTAACTTGAAGAATCCTTACTATTTCAATTAATTTTTATAGATTTATTAAATAAAACTATTAGATTACTTTAAATAGTTATGGAACCTATTAATTAATATAAAAACTTAAATTACTATGAAAAACATTTGCATCTTTTTAATTATTGGTATGAGTATTTTTAGTACTCGAAATACGTTTTCACAATCTTCTTGTTTTCAAGAAAAATCTTTTCAAATAGGAGATATTGTATATCTATGGTCAACGAAAGATTGGAATTCAGGCCCAAAAACTTGGGTTAAATATATTTATGATGGTAAAAAAGACGGAAAATATGAATTAGCGAAAGCAAACTCTGAAATAAGAAGCATATTTATGTTAAACTCATTAGAAAATGTTTTTTCTGAAAATGAATATGAAAAACTACAACATCAAAACCCATCTTGCAATGCTGTAACAGCTGAGCATAAAATAAAATTCAACAATGAAAGTTTATCAATAATTAATAATTACAGAGCACAATATGGCACAAAAGCACTACAAAGCGACCCGGTTTTAGACAAAGCTGCTCAAGACTATGTAGATTGGATGGTAAAGAACTTAAATTCATACGCTCAACTCTCACATTCTGCAGATGGCAACAGCGTATCTCAAAGAGTGGTAAATGCTGCAAAATCTTTAAATGCTACCGTTTTAACAGATTCTAGAGGAACAGAATATGCATTTTCTGGTAGCGGAGAAAATTTAAGTGGAGGATCAATATGTGCAGAAGATGCTTTTGAAACTTGGAGAAAATCTCCAGGTCATAATAGAAATATGAAAAATACAGACTATCAATACATTGGTTTTGGCATAGCTTGTGGTGTTAATAATAATGGTGATAAAATTGTGTTTGCTGCACAGGTCTTTGGTATTAAAAAGGCGGAAAATGAAAACACTTCTGTAAATGAAGATAATAACACTAACAGAGATACTAACAATAATAACTTTCTAAATAGCAATCAATCTTTAGTGGCTGGTAAAAAATTGTATTCTAAAAACAAAGGATATTATCTAACATTACAAGATGACGGAAACTTATGTATTTACCAATCTCAAGACAATAGTTTCGAATGGTGCTCTATGGCTTACGGATTTTCTGGTGGCGTTTTAAAATTGCAATCGGATGGAAACCTAGTGGTTTATAATCAAAATAATGAGGCAAAATGGGCTTCTAGAACGCATCCCTTTTTTAATGATAAATTTAAAATTCCTAGCAACAAACCTGTAAAACTGGTTTTAGAAAATAATGGAAGGTTGAATTTGTATTCCGCTAATAGAGAAATTGTTTGGTCTAATAAATAAAAATTATTAGAGGTCAGTATTTAAATTCATATCTTTAAAGTCAACAAATATAGTATTATTATGAATATTTTTAAAGGACAAAAC
>NZ_JBPOGL010000051.1:0-14778 GCF_051251875.1 Polaribacter sp. | reverse complement strand
GTAATGATCCAATGTCATTTTTTATCACAAAGATCTAATTATTTTTACGCTTCACACACAACTTTTGAGATTGATCCAGGAATTGTAAGCAGTATTAGAAGTAATGAAGTAAACTTTCTAGAATTCTTAGACCAGAATAATGAAAATGTGGTTTTGAGGGATTTTATTTCATCAACCATTGAAAACAAAAATACTCAGGGTAAAAAGAAAAAAACAAAAAAGAATTTAGAGAAATCTATAAAAGCAGGACAAAAGATTTTTGACAACATCTGTGCTTCTTGCCACGGAAATAATGGACAAGGAATTGACAATCTTGCGCCACCATTAAAAAAATCTGAATACATTTCAGACTCGCCAGAAAGACTTGCTTTAGTACTTTTACACGGTTTATCGGGGCCTATACATGTTAACGGAAAATTATACGAACTTAGCGCAACAATGCCTGGATTAAATAACAACCCTAAATATTCTGATAAAGAAATTCTAAATCTTATCAATTACTTGCAAAGTAATTTTTCTAAAACGTATAAAAATATAACTATTAAAACAATAAAATCTTTAAGAAATAAAAAACCAAAATCTGGGGTTTATACTGAAGCAGAACTTTTGAAAATAAAGTAAAACACCAAATACCATAGTTCTAAAATTTATAGTAAGTTCTTACACACAACACTAAACACAAAACACTTGTATATAAGAGCCTGAAGCTACTTAATAATGCCATCTTACAAAAGCTTCCATAGCCGCATAATGAGACAATCCTAATTCATCATACAATTGTGCTGTTTCTCTATTTCTGTCTTCTGCACGTTGCCAAAATTCTCTACTATCAGAACCTTGAAAAACAACTCCATCTTTTTGAGATTGATGTTTAAAAATCCCTTTCCTTTTTTCTAGCACCTGGTCTGGTCCCATTGGTACGGCCATTTCTATTTCATCTATTCCCCATTCTTGCCACGCTCTTCTATACAACCAAACCCAACAATCTTTCATAAATTTTTTAGGTTTTAACTCTTTAACTGCTGCAAAAATTGCATCTAAACATACTTTATGAGTTCCGTGAGGGTCTGCTAAATCTCCGGCTGCATAAATTTGATGTGGTTTAATTTTTTCGATTAAATCTAATGTAATTTGCACATCTCCTACTCCAATTGGGTTCTTTTTAATGGCACCAGTTTCATAAAATGGTAATTCCATAAAATGAATTTGTGAATCTGGTAAACCTATAAAATGACACGTAGCACGTGCCTCTCCTCGTCTAATTAAACCTTTAATATACCTTACTTCTGGAGTGTCTATTTCACTAGATTTTTTGTTCTTTAAAAAATCAGCAGCTTTCTTATAAATAGCACTGGCTTCAGAATTTTCAATACCAAACTTATCATTATAATCGCACACAAAACTTGCAAAACGAAGAGCTTCATCATCTGCAACAGCAATATTACCCGAAGTTTGATACCCAACATGTACCTCATGGCCTTGCTCGTGTAATCTTTTAAAAGTGCCACCCATACTGATAATATCATCGTCTGGATGTGGACTAAAAATTAACACTCTTTTTTTTGCTGGTTCTGCTCTTTCTGGTCTTTTGCTATCGTCTGAATTTAATTTTCCTCCTGGCCAACCCGTAATGGTGTTTTGTAATTTGTTAAATATTTTTATGTTAATATCGTACGCCGGACCAGAATCTGCCAACAAGTCGCTCATTCCGTTTTCTATATAATCTGCATCCGTTAACATTAAAATTGGTTTTTTTAGAAAAATAGCCAAACTTAACACAGCTTTACGAATCAGTTGGTCTGTCCAAGCAATATTTTCTACCAACCAAGGCGTATTGATTCTTGTTAATTTAGAAGCTGCCGCTTGATCTAAAATAAACGTAGCATTTCTATGTTCTTGTAAATAAGAAGCCGGAACAGAACTAGTAACACCATCTTCTACAGAAGCTTTAATAATATTCGATTTACTTTCTCCCCAAGCCATTAAAATGACTCTTTTGGCTTCCATTATTTTTTTAACTCCTAATGTAATTGCCGTTCTTGGTGTATTTTCTAAGCCAGAAAAATCTCCGCTTGCGGCAACTCTTGTAATATGGTCTAAGGCAACCAATCTTGTTTTAGAGTTTTGAAGTGATCCAGATTCATTAAACCCAATATGTCCATTTCCTCCAATTCCTAATATTTGTAAATCGATGCCACCTAAAGCTTCAATTTTTGCTTCATATTGATCGCAATAATCCCTAATAGCTTCTTTAGACAATGTACCATCTGGTACATGACAGTTTTCTGGTAAAATATCTATATGGTTAAACAATTGCTCTTGCATAAAACGAACATAACTATTTATAGAATCTGGCTCCATTGGGTAGTATTCATCTAAATTAAAAGACACTACATTTTTAAAACTTAAGCCTTCTTCTTTATGCAATCTTACCAATTCTGCATACAATCCTTTAGGAGAAGAACCTGTTGCTAAGCCTAAAATACAAGGTTGCTTTTGAGATTGTTTTACAGTAATAAGATTTGCAATTTCTTGTGCAATTGATTTAGAAGCTGATCTAGAGTTTTCGTAAACAATGGTTCCTATGTTTTCAAATCTTTTTTCAAAACCTGTTGCTTTGTCTATTTTACTTTTTAACATAATATGTAATTTGTTACTTTGATTGGTTTTATGATTTAGTCCAGTTTTTAATTTTATGTCCCCAGATTGCAAAGAAAAGTATCATGGCATAACACGGAATTAAAATCCAATAACTATTGGTAGATGCTGTTGCAATAGCTTCTGCTTCTTGTACACCGCTGGTCATTAACTTGTGTTTTCCAGAATCTACTAATTTCCCATACAAGGGTAGAATAACGGCTCCACCAGCAATTGCCATAATTAATAAAGCAGATGCAGTTTTTGTAAATTTACCTAGTCCATTTAATGTTAAAGGCCAAATTGCTGGCCAAACTAAGGCGTTTGCAATCCCTAAAGATGCCACAAAAAGAACTGAAGTAAAACCGGTTGTTGATAGTATACAAATACTAAAAACAATACCAAGAATGGCACTTATTTTTAAAGCAGTGTCTTGTTTAAGATATTTGGGAATAAGAAATACTCCTAGAGCATAGGTTACTACCATAGCAGAAAGTGTAAACAATGTAAAGAATTTAGCATCTGCTGCTGGTATGCCTAAAGACAAACCATAAGCTATTATAGAATCTCCAGCAATAACTTCTGCACCCACGTAAACAAATAATGTAAGCACGCCTAACCAAAGGTGCGGAAATTGAAAAATGCTTGTTTTTGTGGTTTCATCTGGTTTAAGTTCATCTTCTGCTTCTGCTGCTGCTTCAACTTCTGGTAAAGGCGCTTTTCTTATTAATACAGCAAAAATAAATAACACAACTGCCATAACAATGTAGGGTGTAATAACACTATCTGCCATTGTAGCTAATAATTGCTCTTTTTCTGCAGCAGAAACAGTTCCTATTTTTTCTTTAACTTCATCTATTCCAGACAATAAAAGAGCACCAAATACTAAAGAACCTAATGCGCCTGCACTTTTATTTGCAATACCCATAAGCGCCATACGCTTTGCACCACTCTCTATAGGTCCAATAATTGTGATATAAGGATTTGCGGCAGTTTGACACAAAGTCATCCCTGTTCCTTGAATAAAGATTGCTGTTAAAAACAACCAATATGTTTGCGCTTCTGCAGCCGGAATAAACAATAAAGCACCAATGGCCATTATTGATAAACCTAAAGACATTCCTTTTTTGTAACCTATTTTACCTATAATATAAGATGATGGTAATGCCATAACAACAAATGAAATGTAAGAAGCAGAAGCCACCATATAAGATTGGGCTTCCGTTAAATCATTTAAAGTTTTCATAAACGGAATTAAGGCACCGTTAATCCAGGTTACAAATCCGAAAATAGAAAATAATCCTGCTATAATTGCAATCGGAATTGTGTAATTTGTTTTTGTTGAAGCTTGGTGATTTGACATATATAAAAGGTTTAATTGATGATTTTTAAATACTTATTTTTTTCAGAAAAACTTGCTATCCATTTAAATTGATTTTTTGCTCTGTCTAAATTATAATGGGCATAATTTGTTTTGTAATATATAGCATTATTTAAATAATCTCTTAAAAAACGCAATGCTATTATAAAAATCATTGTTTTTGCTGCTAGCGGTAAATATTTTAACGCTGTTGCAGATAAAGAATCTTTTGTTTTCTCTAAAAATCCTTTTTCATAAGCTTGGTAATATTCTAAGTTAAACGCTACTTTTTTATTAAAAAGAGCTTTCAAATGGTTTAAGAAACTTTTACGAATAATAAAAACTACTTTTCCAATACCAGCCTGAATTGCATTAAACAGCGAAAAATCTATAATGATATTTCCTTCTACTGTAACTGTATCCATTTGCTTTAAACCGGCACTCGTACTCATAATTACTTGATTTTTAGATGTTTTTATGATCTATATTAAATTTAAATCGTTTTCATTTGACACAAAAATATATTTTTTATTTTTTTAAGCAAGAGATTATTAAAAAAATGTGCTCGAACACACTATTTAACACAAAAAGATATATATTTGTCTAAATGAAGAAATACACTATTAAAAATATAGCAGAATTAGCCGGTGTATCTAAAGGAACCGTAGATAGAGTAATTCATAAAAGAGGTAAAGTATCTGCAAAAGCTTTAGAAAAAGTGTCTGCCGTATTAAACGAAATAGATTACAAACCTAACTTACTAGCTAGAAGCCTAAAAAACACCAAAGATTACCACATTTGCGTTGTTTTACCAGATTATAAACAAGATGCTTTTTGGCTTCCTTGTTATGAAGGTATTTTAGAAGCTGTAAATGAGTTTGATTCTTTTGGTGTTTTTATAGAACCTTTCTTTTTTCACCCTAATAATGCACAATCCTTCATAGAAATTAATACTAAAGTGTTAGCATTATCTCCAGATGCCGTTTTGTTGGCTCCTTTATTTTATAAGCAAACCATAAATATTGTAAATAATTATGCACTCGCAAATATTATTGTAAGTAAGTTTAACAATCAATTGGAAATTGAAAATACAAAAAATTTTGTTGGTCAAGATTTATTTAAAAGTGGAAGAATAGCTGCTAGTTTATTAAAATTGATTGTTCATAAAAATGCTACCATTGATATTATTCATGTAGATGAAGATTTTAATAATTCCATTCACATGCAAGAAAAAGAAAAAGGTTTTAGAGCTTATTTTGATGAAGTAAAAAACGGTAATTATAAAATTATTACACACAACTCTAAACAAACAGATCTTACTAATAATTTAGAATCTATCTTTTCTGATACTTTTGCTTCGGATGCTATTTTTGTAACCACTTCTAAAGTTTACGAAGTTGCAGAATTTATTAAAAATAAAAAATTAAACAACATAAAACTTATAGGTTACGATTTATTAGAAGAAAATATACAGTATTTAAAAGACAACGTTATCCATTTCTTGATTCATCAAAACCCCAAAAAACAAGTATATTTAGGCTTGTCCTATTTAGTAGATTATTTTCTTTTTAAAAAAGAAATACCTACCAAAAGTTTATTGCCCATAGATATTATTACTTCAGAAAACTTAGAAACCTATTTATAAAATTGAATATCTACTCCGTAAAATAAAAAACTAAAAAAGATATTATAATTTCAGACGATGGAACAAATACCATCTGGAAAGAGGCCAATTCTTTGGTTGATTTTTCATCTCCATGGAAACAAGAACGTATCAAAAAAATAGTGTTCAAAGCTTTTCATAATTCCGAAAAAATATTTTTTCAGTTTAAGGTTGATGATCCTCAAACTCATATACATCCTTCTGAAAATAAAAATGATAGCATTAATTATTCAGACCGAGTAGAATTATTTTTTAGAAACAACGCTTCTTTAAATCCTTATTACTGTTTAGAGATAGACACAACAGCCAGAATTATGGATTTTAAAGCCCTTCCTAATCGAAATTTTGATTTTAATTGGAATTGGCCCAGCACTGAAATTGAAGTAAAATCTACTGTAAATAAAACTAATTTTATTGTAGAAATTGCCATATCTCTAAAATCTTTGCGAGACTTTAATCTCGGAAAACTTATAACTTGCCAAAGGGAAAAATCCCTTATGGAATCCTAAGATATTTTTTTAAGGAATAAACTATGAAATAGGCTTAATTATTCTTTAAAAAATTAAAAAGTTAATATTTGTAAGTTTAAAAACATCTCATCTTGTTAATTTGTCTCTATCTCATACTATAATTTCAAATTAATTCTTAAATCTAGTGAAGATGCTATTCCGTTAATATTGTTTTCGCCCCAAGAATAACCTAAACCAAAAGCAAATTCAAAATTTAATTTTTCAGATAAAACTCTTCTCAATCCATATTTAGGAATCAATCCAAAAGATTTGTTTATTGTAAGATTATTTCTATTACTTGAAGATAATAAATCTGAAACATAGAAGATTTCTGTACTAAAGTAATTAGCAGAATTATTATTGGTTTTCTTTCCTTTATCTTTCCTTTTTTCGAAATTGTAATAATATTTAGGTTCAAGACTAAAAGTTGATGTAAATACATAATCAATTTTACTATCAGTACCTTTTAAGAAACCACCTTCATATCCAAACTCTGTATTTAATGTAATCTTTTCAGATAAAGATTTTTCATAGTTTAGCCAGCCACCAATTAACCCAATTTTTATTCCAAAAATATCTTCAGAACCAATATTGTTCTTTTGAGCATAAGTGATGGTTGTTGCAAATAGTATTAAAAATAATAAAGCTTTTTTCATAATAATAAATTTATTTAATTTCTATTCCTAATGTTAAACCGATACTCTCTAGATTATAGAAATTATCAGGACGATTCGAATTTTCAAAAGTTTTATTTAAGTTTTGAAAAGAGTATGTAAATTCAATATTGGATTTAACTTTTTTTAAAAGCATAAGTCTTACACCTAAACCAAATCTAAACAAAAACCCTTTTTCATCTATATTACCTAGATGAACTCCAAGATTTAATTTTGAATATAAAGATTTTTCTTTTTTAGAAAAATAACCTAAAACATTTATATATGCTGGTATATATATAATATTTGGTTGAGAAATTTTTTCATAACCAAAACCAAAACCAGTTGCTAAGTGTGAGTTAAAAAAATAATTTAATTCTCCATTAGCACCATATAAGAAAGAATTTTCTTTTAATTCAAAATTTGTTTGATATGTATCTTTAAAAAGATTTTTATCATATCTAATTAAAATTAAGGATTGAGCTTTTATACTCAATCCTTTTTTTCTATAACTTATATCTTTTTCTTGTGAAATCACAAGGAAAGATAAAAGCGAGAGTAATATACTAAAACTCCATTCTTTTGCCATGCCATTCCCCGTTTCTTTTAGCCATTCCAAATACACTTAAACCAGTTAAATCAGGCTTATTAAAATCCATAGTTAAAGACCCTATTTGTACATTATTAAAACTATACCCTTGAAATAAATCAATAGTTACTGAGGGTGTTGCAATACCCCAATCAAAAATTTTATCTAACTTTTTACAATTAGAACAATCTTTAGAAAAGTCATAATATTGTATCCAAGTTTCTGTATTAGTATGTACGATTGCAATAGCTTTTCTTAATTCTCTATTATTATAAGTGCTTAAAATATCTTTTGCTCGATCATATACAAAGTTATAAAATTTTTGTCTTACCTTTAATTCTGTATCTAATAAACCAAAGTCATTTGAAAAAAATTCAACTACAATATCAACATCATTTGCAAATGGTATTTGAGGTACTGGTGAGTTAGTACCTTGATTTAGATAAACAGCACTATCGTATGCACCTTGTGTTTGATAAGTTTTACCATCAAAAACATAATATCTTGTAGGCAAGTTGTTTGTTGGCAACACATAATTTCTATTAAACATCCAACTAACACTATTAATACCTAATACTACATTATCTGTATCTTCTTTTCTCCAAACCCCTGTCCATCCTCGATATTGATGCTTTACTTTCATTCCAATCGAATAACCTATTCCAAAATTAATATTCCAGTATTTAATTTTTACTCTTCTTCTACTTTCGTATTCATCTTTACACACTTTTACGTTGCCAAATAAATTTCCAAACCAAGGAGAAGACCCAGTACATAAACCTAAATTATTAGCCAATGATTGATATTGAGCATAAGAATTTGTTCCTCCACTTCCACTTCCATTTCCACTTCCAGAACCTGAACCACTTCCAGAGCCTCCAGAGCCTCCACAGTCTTCATTTTCATTAATAAAATGTTGAAAGTCGCCGTTATCCGCAGTTATGGGTTGAAAACCGCCACATCTATTGTATGTTTGAATGTAGTGATTTCTTACAACTTCAGAAGTAGGTTCTAAAAAATTTCTTGAAATTTGTTTAGTATCTAAGTAATTATTTAAGTTGGTAATCTCTTTTTCTTCGGAAATAAATAAACCAGTGTCTGTATATTTATAAATTTTATCTCCAACTTGTAATTCTGCTTCTTGATTTAAAAAACTTGTAAATACCTCTTCTCCAAAAACATCTTCTAAGTCATCGATGTCGTCTAATATATCATCACTTGAAGACCTTTGTTGCAACCCTTTTTTATTAGATTTGACTTTATTTAAATGCCTAGAAATTTCATATTCGGCTGTTTTTTCATTAACAATAGGTCTTAGAGAATAAAAGTCTTGTGAGTAAAACTTGTTTTCTAAAATATCTGCTATTTCATATTCATCTTTTTCTTTTATATTTTCATAATAGTTTTGAAATGTAGACTTGTTTGGAAAATATAATCTTCCGTTTAGAACACTGATTTCTTCTAGTTTTATAGTTTCTGGAATTGATTGAGTTTCTTCTAATACTATATTATCTTCATTACAAGAACTTAATAAAAGTAATAAAAATAATAAAGGCAATAAGATTTTTGTTTTCATGTTTATTCAATTTTTATTTTAAATTATTCTATGATTTTTTTGAGCCATTCATAGCTTTATGACTGTTTTTCGAAAAAGATATTTTTTAATAATTGCTAACTAATTACTGTTAGTTAATCATTAAATTTTCCGTTAGTAATTTGAATTACATCGTTATCATCATTTACATTGTATAAAGTAAATTCAAATGTTCCTTCTACATTTGAATCTGTAACGTTTGTAAAAGTCACAATTCCTGAATCATCTTTAGAAATGTATTTTTTACCATTTATTAAGGTATATATGTTAGCATAACTGTCATCAACATTCTGTGTATTGTTAAGTTTTAAAGAGTGTGAATTTTTGTCTTCAAAATTCCTAATCATAATAAAAATAGTGTACTTATCATGATCTTTAGCACTTACTGAAAAAAAAGAATCTCTATTGAAAATTAGTTTTTTGCTTACAGGTGATGTTGAAATACTAGTACTTGGTTTTGGGGTAAATAATTCTCCATTAATGTAACAAGAGAAAGAGTTTTCACCGAATTCTAAATCATCATTAGTTTCACAAGAACTACTTGTTAAAAGTATAAACAAGCTACTAAAAAAAAAGATTGTTTTTATTGTTTTCATAATACATTGTTTTAATCAATTATAATCATTTTTGAAATTATTTTTCCTTTAACATTAGCTCTTAAAATCATTACCGAACCTTTTGGGTTGTTTTTAAGGTTTATAATGTTGTTTTCTACTAGAATATTTTTTTTAATACCAAATGTGTTATATAACTCTGCTTTAATTGTTAAATTAGTTTTTCTAAGCTGACTAAACTCACAAGGTTCTATTAATTGATATTGGTTACTTGCTACTTTTTCAAGTCTTAACACTCCACTTTCACAGGGATCTGTGGAAGAACCACCACTTATAAAAAAACTTTTTGTTGTAGACCCACAAGAATTAGTTACAATTACATTTCCTGAAACATACCAATTACTACCATAACCGCTAGCATAAGTAGTAAAAGAATTGTTATTTTGTATTTGACCAGTACCCCCATTTTTTACCCATTGTGTATTATAAATACCTTGTTGATAAATTGAGGTACCTACTCCATTAATAGAGATAGAAGGGTAGCTCCCTGAAGTTACTGTATATGATATTGAAGGTTTACCTATAATACTTTTTGATACAGATTGCCCATTTGGTAATGTTACTCTTACCCAGCTATTAGAAGCGTTTGCATTAATATTTTTTACTACAATTTGTTGATTGTTTGAAGAAATAGTTTGTAAGTTGCTTGAAGTAGTCCAAGTAATATTAGAAGAACTACAATTATTAATAGAATATGTTGCTATTTGATTATTACACAACCTATCTGTTCCGTTTATTGTAATACTTTGAGTATTACAAGTATTATAAATAGAAGGAGATGGTTCATTACCTAATAATTCTTCTTTTAACCAATTAATACCATCATTATGTAAAGATGCATGTTCTTGATTTTCAACAGGAGCATAATAACTATCAAAAGGTGTTTCATTTGTGCATACCAAGTTTCTACATCCAATTTGTTCATTCCATTTAGAGTTTGTACCATTATATGCTAAAGCACTTTTAACGGGTACAAAGTTAAAGTTATCTGTAACATTTGCGTAGGCAGTAGTTAAAACTATGTTTATTGCTGCTTTTGTTAACCAATCTGCTTTATGATAGGCTAGTATATTTGAAATACCATATACATATACTAAAGGAAAACTTTGACCGAGAGCTTCTTCCGCTCTTTCCTTTACAGAAAATATTCCTCCAGGAGCATTGTCTAAACTTCCAAAGGCAGATGATGAAGTTGCTTTACGTTGTATATCAGCTTGAGTATTTGCACCCCACCAATTTTTCTTTAAAAATCTAAACACTGTATTTTGCCCAGAAGTTGAAGAATAATTTAGCCAAAGATCTCTTCTAATAAACCCAGTTATGGCTGAAAAATGAATTTTTATCATATTTTGACCACCAGATGCAGTTTCATTACCTACAATACTTCCATTAACTACTGCTACATTTTTAGTTTGTGAAGGAAATCCAAGATTATCCATCATATTTTGAAAACGGTTTCTAAAATTCGGAGCACCTTGGGGTAATCCTGAAGTGTTAGATAGATAATGATTAATTAACATTTGTTTTGCAGCTGGTGATTTTAAAACATCTAAACCAAGATTGGCATAGTCGTTTACCCTATCTTCAACAACTCCACTACCTGTTGCAAAGTATTCTAAAGCTTTTTGCATTCCTATAGGAGCATTAGCACCTTTATGAGGACCATCAAAAGATATAAATAAATCTGTGTAGTGATCTTCATTGTTTTTTTCCATATCTGCCAAAGCATATTGTGCAATTAACGCCCCCATGCTTGGACCTGCAATTTTTATTTTATTTGAACTACCGTTAGAAATTAATTCTGCTTTTATTTTTTGGGTTAAAGCTTGTAAAACCTTACCATTTCTCTCAACATAATCAGTTCCTCCATCTCTGTAATATGATATTTCTTCATATATATAACCCCAGCGACCGGCTGGAATTCTTATCGTTCTGGTATCTATTACATACCTTGGGAAATTTAAAATAATAACATCATACCCTAGCCCTTGCAATTCTTCAACTAATTTTACTTCATCTCCATCATTATTTGTATAAAACATTTGTTGAAAAACGTTGTTATCAGTTGTGTTTATTTTTCTAGAATCATTAGGGTCAAAACCATCTACAACTAAAAAAGGTTTTTTTAAACTGGCATTTCCATTGGCATAGAAAACTTTATATTCTCCTTCTCCATAACAAGTACCACCACAATTAGAAGGTTCATCATATCCTCTAAAAGATTTTGTGGCTTTTATTTTTTTAATAGGCGAAGTACTTAAAGAACGAAGAGCAGTTTTTGCTTTGGTTTTTAGATAAAAGGAAGCATATGTTGTAAGCTTAGAGTTATCAGAAAAAGTAACTATGAATTTTATTTTTTTTACACCGCTTGTTTTAAATTTTGGAGATATACTTTTGTTAATTAATGCACCATTATTAATTACATTATAAGATCGTCCTTCTTCAAAACTGACCTGTAATACTTTTATTCTTTTATTTGATTTATCTAGGATTAGCTTACCAAATTCAAATTCTGGTTGATTAGAATAAATGATTTGAGAATTTAATGGAGATGCAATAAATAAATGCTTATTAAGGTAAGTGGGCTCAATAGGGGGTTTACTACTTCTGCGAAGTTTCAAAAAATCTTTATTAGAAATTCGCTCTATTCTATTGTTTGCTATTTTTAAAGTAGATTTATTTTTTTCTAATGCAGTTGGGTTTATATAACTAAAATCAATATTAATTAAACCAACTTGAATTTTATTTTCTCTTTCAAAAGAATAGGCAATATCACCTACTTTGTCTGTTGATAAAAATGTAGGGTTTTCACTGGCTGATTCTAATTCCCCCCAAGACCTCATAAAATGCTCGTAATTAGATTCGTTGATGGAGTTTTTATTGTTAAATGAAGTAAGATTTACCATAGAAAAACTCTATCATAAAGAATTCCATTTTTAAATTCTCTTGTATCATTTTTAATCAAGGGGTCTAAAACCTTGTTCATATATTCTGAATATGTTTTCTCATTAGTCGGTTTTAATATTTCTTGAGAATTAGAGCTAAATGAAGTAATTAATGCTAGTAGAAGAAATACTATAATTTGTGTAATTTTTTTCATAAACTTTTATTTTTATAATTGTTCACAAACAAACATTAGAAAAATGAAATTCACAACTAAAGTAAATTGATATTTATGAATAGCGACTTGATATTTATAAATATCAAGTTATATGTTAAATAAATAAAGTGCTTATTATTATATCATTAGTAATTAAATTAATGGTTCCTTATATTTTTTTGGTTTATAACTATTCTTAAACATATTGTTAGTTAAGATTTCATAAAAACTTTATCTCTAATTGTAGTTTAAACTAAAAAATAGTAATTTGCAGGCTTTAAGTTTATTTATAATAAAACTTAAAGCTCCTAAAAAAAAATGGCTATTAAAGATTTTTTTAATTTATTCTTGATAATAAGCGCACTACATGGATTTTTATTTAATCTCATACTTCTTTTTTCGAAAAACAGAAAAAAGAATAGTGTCATATATATTAATTTATTAGTCCTTGTTATATCGCTTAATAATCTCCAATCTTGGATATTAGCTAAAGATTTATTTATTGAATATTTTTTTCTTGATTACGTTCATATTCCTTGGCATTTTTTGATAGCTCCATTTTTTTATATGTTTTTAATCAACTATTTAGATATTAATAAGCAAAGTAAGAAACTCTTAAGGTTAGTTTTACCTGTTTTTTTTATAATTATTTTGATAAGAATAGGTTTTGTTTATTCTTTTAGTACTGTTAAGAGTGATGATGTTGTTTTTTTATTTGAAAAATATACTTCCATTGAAGAAATTATAAGCCTAGTCTTTTCATTATCAATTTTTATTTATTCATTTTATATTTTATATAGAAAAGAAAAATTATTTAAAAAAATACTCTCTTATGATAATTTAAAATGGATTTATACTTTTTTTAAATTAGGGGCATTTACCTATGTTTTTTGGATTCTAGCATTAGCAATTACAGTAGATCTTAATTTTAAAGAGTTTATTTATTCATATTACCCATTACGTATTTTAACAACAGTTTTAATTTATTGGGTAGGTTATCAATCTGTAATACAACTTAAACTCTTAAATGAAAGAAAGTATATTCGAAAACAAATAAATTTAAGTGAGAATGCCCTAGTAAGTGAAAAAGAAAAAATCAATGATTTTAGTATATCAGAATTGAATATACCAAAAGATATTGTCGAAGATATACTTGAAAAACTAGATTTATTTGAGCAGCAAAAAAAATACACCTCTAAAAGAATTACATTTAGTTCATTATCTAAAAAATTTAATACAAACACTAATTATTTATCGAAGGTTATCAATCATTATAAAAAGATGTCTTTTTCAAATTATTTAAATACTTTAAGAATAGATAATATTTCTAATCAGCTTAAAAAAAATTCAACAATTAGAAAATTTACGATTAAAGCAATAGCCCAAGAAGCTGGGTTCAATAATTCTGATTCTTTTTCTAAAGTTTTTTTTAAGATTCAAGGAGTTAAACCTTCTCAATACATTAGAAGTTTAGATGAAAATAAAAATTATTTGAAATAATTTTCGATTTGTTGAGGAATTTAAAATGATTAGAAACTCAATACTGAATCAAGGGCTTCGTCAAAATTTTTATGCACAAAGTTAGCCTGGTAATTAATAGTAGTGGTAATAGAGCTATAACGGTATAAATTCTTAAATATTTGAATATTTGCACTATTTCCTGCAATAGAAGCAAAGGAATGACGAGCAATATGGCAAGATATATTTTTCTCAATCCCAGCTAATTTGGCAATCTTTTTTAAATGACGGTTAAAGATTCTAGTGGAAGTTTGTGTTTTTCTCAATACATCTTCAGTGTCATTGATATCAGCTTTTTTCATTCCTGGAAAAATAAAATCGTTTTTAGTCTTTTTGAATTTTTGATATTGACTAAGAAGGCACTTTCAGAAGTAAGCTATAAAAATAAATTTAGGGTTAAAAATCGGGCTACTTTTTCGATAGTTTTTTCTTGTATTCTTTTACCAATTTCAAGACTATTTGCGGTATGGATTCCAAAGAATATCCAGAGTATTTCGGTTTTTTTTGTCTTTGCTTTTATTTTTTTTAAGTGATAATGCTC
>NZ_JBPOGL010000050.1:0-15361 GCF_051251875.1 Polaribacter sp. | reverse complement strand
TTTCGGGGTTTGATTTTATCTAAAATACAACTTATTTAATTGATATGCAAGTACTTATTTATTTCTGAAAGTGCCTAATGAGTTTTGCAATCCCATTGCAAAAAGCAGCAAACACACAATAAAGTCTGGATATTTTATTTCTACAACATTACTTACAACTGCAATAGTTGTTAAAATAATACATTCTATTAATGTTGGTAGAACAAAAACATTAAGGGTTTTATTTTCCCTATACTTTTCAATTAAGAAACTTGAGACAAAAGACCCTATTAAAAAAGAAAATATATACAGAAAATAAATTGTTCCTTTCCAAAATTCAAAATTAGCAACATCACTAATAAACAACGCAAAATGCCCTGTAACATTTGTTGTTAATTGCTTAAAAGACAAAAAACCGGTTACATTTACAACTCCTGCAACAAAAGACAAAATAGTAGCAATACGCAGATTGTGTTTTATAGTTCTGCTTTTACCTTGATGTCTAAACATACTTTTACTATTTGGTTTAACGTATAAAACAAACTACAACGTTAACACATTTTTGCAACATTATTGTATTTTATAAACATCATTATGAAAACAATGTGCTCTAAATTTACTAGATCTTCCTTTCATAAAATGAAAAACAAACCATAATTACTCCAAAATTTTAATATCAACTTTATACAAATTCTCAAAAATATTAAAAATGGCATCGGCGTCATTTTTTCGTACAGAAATTGTAGTTTTTGTTTTCCGCAGATTTTTCTGTTTATCCCAGATTTTTTTCTTTAATGATTTTTTGAACCGCCCATCCTATTAATAATGAAATTTAAGAATACTTTGAGCAGAAAATAGATAATACGTCTATATAAAAAAATAAATTACTTAGCCATAATTTTTTCTAAATCTATGTCATCTATATTTTTATAATAATCAACCAAAACTCCATTTTTATCAATTATTATTGTGGTTGGAAATCTTGTTATTGAGAATTTATCATGAAAATTTAAAGCATTCGCAATTAATTGGAAATTAGAGTTGGGAACATTAAACCCTTTTCTTACTTCTGCTTTATCTGAAGCAAAGAAAATAACCGCTTTTACTTTTTCATTTTTGTTCTTTACTTGATTTATTAAACCATCTAATTGTTTAATTTCTTCTTTTTTAAACCTAAAAGTATTTGCCTCTAATTCAAACCTAAGAATCACTGTTTTTCCTTTGAACTTATTTAATTCAATTTTATTATTTTCTAACGTCTTTGCAATAAAATTCGGAAATACCTCTCCTTTTAAAACGGGCTGTATTCTATTGTTTCTAATTTTTTTATCTTGCTTAGACAAATCAACCAAATACTTCTCAATACTTCCATCAGCATTAATTACACTTTCCATTTGCAGGTTTGGGTACTTTTTAAGAATCTTCAAAAATTCTTTTTTCTTAATTTTTTTTCCAGTTGTTTTTTGATAGATTTTAGAATAATCTATAATTTCCGCATGCGTAGTTGTATGCTTTTTTGTAACTATTTTCTGTTGGCCAAATGTTATTACACTGCACAAAAACAGTAAAAAGGTTATTTTTTTCATTTTACTTTTACTTTTACTTTTACTTTTACTTTTAAATACTTAATTTATAAGATAAATAAAAAACGCATCAATCTATTATTTTAATATCAACTTTATACAAATTCTCAAAAATATTAAAAATGGCATCGGCGTCATTTTTTCTTACAGAAATTGTGTATTCACAATTCATTTCTAATTTCTGATTGATAATGTCTATATTTTTTTCTTTGATAATTCTTTGTACAGCATTCATTACATCATAATTAAATGTTAATTTAAAATGAATATCTATGGTTTTTTCTAAAATAACCGAAGCTTCCAACGTAATTTGTGCAGATGTTTTATATGCTGAAATTAAACCGCCAACACCTAATTTTGTTCCTCCAAAATAACGTACAGAAACAAGTAAAATATTGGTAACATCAAAAGATTGAATTTGCCCGTATATTGGCAAACCAGCAGAATTATTAGGTTCTCCATCATCATTGGCTCTAAACCTTATAGTTTCTATTCCTAATTGGTAAGCATAACAAAAATGACGCGCCGAATGATGCTTCTTTTTCAACGTTTCTACATATTCTTTTACATCATCTTCAGACACAATAGGAAACGCATATCCAAAAAATTTTGAACCCTTTTCCTTAAAAAGCGTTTCTTCCGATGGTTTTTCTATGGTTTTATAGGTGTCTTTTGTATCCATATTTATGCAAATGAAACTAAAAGAATACTAATGATTGCTAAGAAAATTCCTACCCAATTTTTTTTAATCAATTTTTCTTTAAAAAACATCAACGCAAAAAATGTAGTTAATAGTACAATACCAACATTATTTATGGTAAATAATGACGAACTTTCTAAATCTGTTTTAAAGGCTTTTAATAAAAACTCCATAGAATAGTAATTAGGAATCCCTAATAAAATACCTCCTAAAATATTTTTTCGTTGAAAAATAAATCTACCGTTTATACTTTGAGTAATAATAACAAAAACACCTAATACAAATGCACAACCAAATATTGTTGCTAAAAACAAGGGTTCATCTCCTTTTGCAACGGTTGCTTTTTCTACAAATTTTAACCCTGAATCTAAAATTCCTGACCCCACAAAAAGCAACAAGGGAAATAATAAATTCTTAAATTTTACCGGGTTTGAATCGCTTTTAGCGGATGATAAATAAACCGCAACTAAAGCAAGTATAATTCCTATAATTTTAAGAGCACCAATACTTTCTTGATATACAAAAATTCCGAATATTACAGGAATAACTACAGACATTTTACCAGCTACAGAAGCAACAGACAAGCCATTTTTTTGAGCTGTAATTCCCATAACATTAAAGATGGTAATAAATAAAAAACCCAAACAAAAAGCACCCAAAAACCAAGGTTGACTCGCAATTTCGGTGATAGAAACCGCAGTATTTGAGGTAAAAACTCCAAAAGAAAACGCTACAGCATAATTTACAACAATAGCTTGTAGATTATTAATTTTATAAACATCAAAGAGTTTAAAAATTACAAATACGCAACTAGAGATTAAGATACTTAGCAACAGGTAAATCAAAACAACACTGGCTTTTTAGAAAACAATTCTACCACTTCTTCTTGGCCAGGAATTAAATTCCAAGTATGAATTCCTAAAGTATTTGCAGACATTGTATTTTCTTTTAAATCATCCACAAAAAGAGTTTCATCTGCTTTTAAATTATTTTCATTTAAAACAAAATTATAAATTTCTGTATTTGGTTTTCTAAAATGTATTTCGTGCGATAAATAAAATTGTTCAAAACAGTTTTTAAACTCGTTGTACAAATCCATGCCCCAATTATTCTGAACCCAAGAAATATGCAATTCGTTGGTGTTACTTAATAAAAACAATCGGTATTTTTTACTAGCAGACAATTCTTTTAAAAATTGAAGTCGTTTTTTAGGAAAATCTAACAACACGGCATTCCAAGCAAGCACTAATTCTTTTTTTTCAATTCCGAATTTATCATGATAAAAATTCACAAAATCTTCTGTACTTATTTTACCGGTTTCATATTCATGATACACAGCAATCATTTCTTTAGAGATTTCAGTAACACCTAATTTTGCCATTTCCCTATAGGTTGCTGGCTTATCTAAGTTGATAAAAATATCACCAAAATCGAAAACAATGTTCTTAATCATTTGTATATATTTTTAAAATATCCGTTTTTATTTGTATTTCTTTATTTGGTACTTTATTAAAAAATGGTGCCTTTACTCCTTTTCCAAATGCTAACTCACCAATAAAAACCCGTGCTTCATCCCATAAGTTTTCATCAATAAAAGTTTGTAAAGTTTGTGTTCCTCCTTCAATAATTACAGATTGTATGTGGTGTTTTTGAAGCACTTGGCAAATCTGAATTCCAATTTTCTTAGTAAAATCTATGTTTTCAAAAATAATATTTTCTCTTAATTCTTGGTTCTTTACTTTTGAAGCTGATAAAAATATAGTTTTTACATTTCCATCAAAAACATTGGTATTATTAGGAATTCTTGTGTTTTTATCAATCACAATTCTCACAGGATTTTGCCCTGTCCAACTTCTCACATTCAAAGTAGGATTGTCTGCAATTACAGTAGTGGTTCCTACTAAAATTGCATGTTCTTTAGCCCGCCATTTATGCACTAATTGTTGCGAATAGGTATTAGAAATCCAAACAGGTTTTTGCTCATTCTTTGTTACAGGAGCTACAAAACCGTCTTTAGTTTGCGCCCATTTTAGAATAATATACGGTCTTTTTTTTTCTTGAACCGTAAAAAATCTCTTGTGATGTTTTCTACATGCATTCTCTAAAACACCTACTAACACATTAATACCAGCATTTTTAAGTCGTTCAACTCCTTTGCCCGCCACCAAACTATTAGAATCTAAACAGCCAATAACCACATTTTTTAATTGATGTTTTACAAGTAAATCTGCACAAGGCGGAGTTTTACCAAAGTGCGAACAAGGTTCTAAGGTTACATAGATAGTAGCTTCTTTTAAAAGCGAAGTATCTTTTACAGAATTAATAGCATTTACTTCTGCATGATTTCCGCCATATTCAGACGTAAATCCTTCGCCAATAATTGTATTTTGATGCACAATAACAACACCAACAGAAGGGTTTGGACGTGCGCTGCCAATGCCATTCTCAGCAATTTGCAAACACCTTTTTATGTAAATTTTATGGTTGATATTTCTTTTATTTATAATAAAAAATGATTTCAGCCTACTTCGCAAAAAAGCAGGTTCACATTAAAATTTTATTTTCACATCTTCTGTAGTATCAATATCATACGTACCTCTATAACCAAACATTTTATAAGTTAGTTTTCCTTTGATTTGCACTTTCACAGATTTGTTTATAACTGAATTTAACAAACCTTCTAAAAACCCACCTTTATTTCCTGATAAAAGTTTTTTAGTAGGAACAACTGCGGTTAATGGAATAGAAAATTCTTTTCTTGCGGGTACTTTAAATTCATCAGAAAAAACCTGAGCTACTTCCTCTTCATTTACAAATAACTTCATTTTATCCGTAGAAATTTTACCACCAACATCATTCGGATTTTCAAAAATGGCATTTGCTTTTAAACGAACCGTGTCTCCAGAAAAACTAACAACTCTTACGTCATCAATCATTTTAAAAATTGGCTTTTCTTTTACTGTACAACTTGTTATCAACAAACATAAAACCGAAAAATAGAATAGATTTTTCATCATAATTAATTAAAAAATTAGCTAACTTGCTCTGCAAAAATACAGTATTATATGACAACTAAAGAGTTTATCATTAGAGAAATTAAACCAAGCGATAATGCCAAGTTGGCAAAGGTAATTCGTGCTGTTTTAATAGAGTTAAACGTACCTAAAGTTGGCACAGCTTATGAAGACAAAGCTACAGATACCATGTTTGAAACCTACCAAAAAGACAAGGCAATTTATTTTGTAGTAGAACACAATAACAATATTGTTGGTGGCGCAGGAATTGCACAACTAGATAATTTTGAAGGCAATACATGTGAGCTTCAAAAAATGTATTTTTCTCCTATAACAAGAGGCAAAGGAATTGGTGCAAAACTAATTTCTAAATGCTTAGAAAAAGCAAAAGAATTTGGTTTTGATAATTGCTATTTAGAAACCATGCCGTACATGCATGCGGCTAAAAAATTATATCAAAAATATGGTTTTACAAGTTTAGAGAAACCCTTGGGAAATACAGGGCATTACTCTTGTAATGTTTGGATGGTCAAGGAAATTTAAAAGTTAGAAGTTAGAAGTTAGAAGTTAGAAGTTAGAAGAAATTTAATCAGTTTTATGGTATTACAAGAATTCAGACAATTTATAAATATAGCTTTATCAGAAATTTATCCTAAATCAGAAATAGATAGTTTTTTCTTTTGGTTGATAGAAGAAAAACTAAACTTAGAAAGAATAGACAGCGTTTTACAACCTCATTTTATCATTGCTGATGAAAAAATAGAGGATTTAAAAAATTGCGTAGAAAGATTAAAGAAAGAAGAACCTATACAATATATTTTAGGGACAACCGAATTTTACGGTTTGCCTTTTCTGGTGGATAAAAATACGTTAATTCCAAGGCCAGAAACAGAAGAACTAGTAGCGTGGGTTTTAGTAGCACTTTCAGAAATAAGAGCTAAGCATCTAGACAAAAAAATAAAAATCTTAGATATTGGTACAGGAACCGGTTGTATTCCTATTTCATTGGCTAAGAATTTAAAAAATGCTGCTATTTCTGCTATTGATGTTTCTTCTGAAGCTTTAAAAGTGGCGCAAAAAAATGCAACACTAAATAAGGTAGAAATTGAATTTATAGCATTAAACATTTTAGAAGCTACTTCACTAAATATTATTGAAAAAGGGGAACTTCTGACAACAAAATATGACAGTATTGTTTCCAATCCGCCGTATGTTAGAGAATTAGAAAAAGCAGAAATTAAAACCAATGTTCTTAACAACGAACCTCATCTAGCCTTATTTGTTCCCGATGAAAATCCGCTACTTTTTTATAAAAAAATTGCAGAATTGGCAAAAAACCACCTAACAAAAGATGGGATACTTTTCTTTGAAATTAATCAATATTTAGGCAAAGAAACGGTTGCTATGTTACATGAAAAAGGATTTACAAACATTGAACTTAAAAAAGACTTCTTTGGAAATGATAGAATGATTAAAGCGCGTTTCATTTAAATTTTTATCAATATAAAGCACCACATTTTAATTTGATATGTTTTCAGTTTAAATATTTTTTTGTAACTTGTTAAGTATCTTACAACTAAACAATATACTAATCATTAACTGCTAAAAACCTACATCATGAAAAAATCATTACTATTATTTGCTTTTATTTTTGCTTGCAACTTTGTGTTGGCACAAGACTACTTTATTAAATTTGACGGAATTGATGGTGAATCTACAAACCATACGCATCGTGGATGGTCTGACATTGAATCATTTCATCAAGAAATAAATGGAGAACCTATTTCTTCAGGAAATTCTAGAGTGAGAAGAAATTTCACTAAAAACATTTCATTTGTAAAAATAATAGACAAATCGAGTCCAAGAATAATGGATCTTTTAATTAAAGGAAAAATAATTCCTAAAGTACTATTGGAAGTAACAAAATCTGGCAACGTATTTTATAGATATGAATTAAAAAATGTTGCCGTAATTAATTACGCTATCTCAGGAAAAGATAAAAATCCGCCAATAGAAGAAGTTACCATCTCATTTGAACAACAAAACGTAAAATACACAGAGTACCTACAAAATGGAAAATCTAAAGGTGTTGTAGAAACTAATTTCAACTAAAATAAAAAATCAATCAACATTTAAATCTAATGCTTTAAATGTTGATTAAAAACATGTTCAGCATGTAAATGCATAAATATTTCTTCGGGTTTTTAAGTATCTACAAGGCTGTTCTCTATAGAAATGAACGTCTAACAATATCACTTAAATACAATTACTTAACTCTTCATGTAAATAGATATAGAAAACATTTTAATTTTCTCTATATCTATACAATTATATTCATTTTTTAAATTTATAATTTCCATACTTTTGCGTCATGGTTAAAGAGATTCAGCTTAGAGTAAATTTAATAGAAGAGAGAAAGGAAAATACGCTGTTATACAAAGCAGCTAAGTTTCTAAAGGTTGATAAAAGTGAAATTACCGCGGTAAAAGTCTTGCGAAAGTCTATTGACGCGCGTAAAAAAGACATCATTTTTAATTACAAAGTTGCGGTGTATATTAATCAACAACTTCCAGAAAAATCTGATTATACTTTTAACTATAAAGATGTTTCTAACGCTAAAGAAGTGCATATTATTGGTTTTGGACCGGCAGGAATGTACGCTGCTTTACGTTGTATAGAATTAGGCTACAAACCTGTTGTTTTAGAACGCGGAAAAAATGTACAAGACAGAAGAAGAGATTTAAAAGCCATTAATCAAGATCATTTTGTAAATGAAGATTCTAATTATTGTTTTGGTGAAGGTGGCGCCGGTACGTATTCAGACGGAAAATTGTATACCCGTTCTTTAAAACGCGGCGATGTAAGAAGAATTTTTGAAAACCTTGTTTTTCACGGAGCTACAGAGCAAATTTTGGTAGATGCACATCCACATATTGGTACAAATAAATTACCAAAAATTATTGAAAATATTCGTGAGAACATTTTAAAATATGGTGGAGAAATTCATTTTGAAACACGTGTTACAGATTTTATAATAAAGAACAATACATTACAAGCAATTCAGCTAAAGAATGGTAAAGAAATGCCGGTAAATTCGGTAATTCTTGCTACAGGTCATTCTGCCAGAGATATATACGAATTGCTACATAAAAAGGAAATTTTATTAAAGGCAAAATCTTTTGCAATGGGCGTTCGTGTAGAGCATCCTCAAGAAATTATAGATCAAATTCAGTATCATTGTTCGGGTGAAAGAGACTCTTTATTACCAGCAGCAGCGTATAGTTTAGTGCATCAAGTTAATAACAGAGGTGTGTATTCTTTTTGTATGTGTCCTGGCGGATTTATTGTGCCGGCTGCCACTGCAAATGGAGAAGTTGTGGTTAACGGAATGTCTCCTAGTAGAAGAAACAATAGATTTGCTAATTCAGGAATTGTAGTTGAATTAGATATTGATAAAGATTTTAAAAAATACGAACAATTTGGCCCTTTAAAAGGGTTGGAGTTTCAGAAAGATTTAGAAAAAATAGCATTTTTTGCAGGTGGCAGAACACAAACAGCACCAGCACAAAGATTGGTAGATTTTGTTGACGGAAAACTGTCTTCAGAGTTAAATGATTGCTCCTATCAACCTGGGTTAAAATCTGCGCCTCTACATTCTTTATTACCAAAAATAATTGGAAGTAGATTGCGCAAAGGTTTTGCTGCATTCGGACAAAAAATGCACGGTTATTATACCAACGAAGCGAATGTTATAGGGGTAGAATCTAGAACTTCATCACCTGTAAACATCCCTAGAAAAGAGAGTTTAGAGCATCCACAGATAATTGGTTTATTTCCTTGTGGCGAAGGTGGTGGATATGCTGGCGGTATTGTTTCTGCCGCTATGGACGGAGAACGTTGTGCAGAAGCTGCGATTGCAAAATTGTAAAACTTTTTTCTAACTTTATATACCTAAGTCAATAACTATACTTAATTTTACGACAGTTTAATTCACGTACATGAAAACCACAATTGGTAGAATTGATAAAGCAGATTTCCCAGAATTACATTTAATAGACATTGATTTAAAAGTAGATTCTGGCGCTTACACTTCTTCTATTCACTGTTCTAACATTGAAGAAATAGAAGTTAATGGTAAAAAAATTATCAGATTTACATTGTTAGATCCAGAACATGAATTTTACAACAACAAAGAATTTTCTACTAAAAACTATGCGTCAAAACTTGTTAAAAGTTCAAATGGGATTTCGGAAAAACGGTTTTTAATTGAAACTGAAATTGTTATTTTTAACACAACCATGCCAATTCATTTAACATTAAGCGAACGCAAAGACATGAAATTCCCTATTTTACTAGGTAGAAAATTTTTAAACAAAAGATTTGTGATAGACACTTCAAAAAAAGATCTATCCTTTAAATTAAAAAACACACATAAATGAGAATTGTAATTTTATCTAGAAACCCTAAATTATACTCAACAAGAAGATTGGTAGAAGCTGCTGAAAAGAGAAAACATGAAATTTTTGTTGTAGATCATTTAAAGTGTAATATAGAAATTGAAAGAAGAGCCCCTAAAATATACTATAAGGGGGAATATATAGAAAACATAGATGCCATTATTCCTAGAATTGGTGCTTCGGTTACTTTTTATGGTACAGCTGTTATTAGACAGTTTGAAATGATGAAAGTTTTTACAGCTGTTTCATCTATAGCATTAACAAGGTCTAGAGATAAATTAAGCAGTTTACAGATATTAGCAAGAGCCGGAGTTGGACTACCAAAAACAGTGTTTACAAACTACACAAAAGATGTAAAACATGTTATAGAATCTGTTGGCGGAACTCCTTTGGTTTTAAAATTATTAGAAGGAACACAAGGTTTGGGAGTTGTTTTAGCAGAAACACCTAATGCGGCAACCTCTGTATTAGAAGCCTTTAACGGTTTGGGTGCTAGAGTAATTGCTCAAGAATTTATTAAAGAAGCTGGTGGCGCAGATATTAGAGCTTTTGTTGTTGATGGTAAAGTTATTGGCGCAATGAAGCGTCAAGGAAAAGATGGCGAGTTCCGATCTAATTTACACAGAGGAGGCAACGCAACTGTTATTGAATTAACGGACGAAGAAGAAAGAACAGCTTTAAAAGCTACCAAAGCAATGGGATTAGGTGTTGCAGGTGTAGATATGTTACAATCTACAAAAGGCCCATTGGTTTTAGAAGTTAATTCTTCTCCAGGACTAGAAGGAATTGAAGTAGCAACAGGAAAAAATATTGCAAAAGAAATTATCAGATACTTAGAGCTTCATGTCGAATAATCCTTTTACACTTTTAGGGAAAGAAATTCCGGAAGGAAAACGTACTATTTTAGAAATTGAAGTTGCAAAACTTCATACGAGAACAACGGTTAAAGTACCAGTAATAATTGAGCGCTCTAAAGAACCAGGACCAGTGGTTTTATTATTAGCCGGCGTTCATGGTGATGAAGTAAATGGCGTTGGAATTATTAGAGAAATACTAAACCAGAAATTAAACAAACCTAAAAAGGGAACTATTATTTGTATTCCTGTTTTTAATATTTTTGGCTATTTAATACAAACTAGAGAATTTCCTGACGGACGCGATTTGAATAGAATGTTTCCAGGATCATTAAACGGATCTTTAGCCAGTCAGTTTGCGTTTCAGTTTACAAAAGAAATAGCACCTTTTGTAGATTATGTTATCGATTTTCATACAGGTGGAGACCAAAGAGAAAATATTGCACAAATTAGATGTGCAGAAGGCGATAAAAAAGGCTTAGAACTGGCAAAAGTATTTAATCCACCAATGATTGTGTACTCTAGTTATATTTCAAAATCTTTACGAGATACCATGAACAAACTAGGAAAAACAATCTTACTGTTTGAAGGAGGAAAATCAAAAGAATTAAATGCAAATATTATAAGCGAAGGTGTTAACGGTACAAAAAATGTGTTAATTTATTTAGGATTAATTGATGGTGAAATTACCGTAAAAGGAGATCCTATTTTTATTAAAAATGCAAAATGGTTGCGTGCCACCTATTCTGGAATGTTTAAAATTACTGTAAAAAACGGAGCTAGAGTAAAAAAGAAAGAAATCTTAGGAGTCATACAAGATCCTTTTGGTGAATTTAAGAAAAGAGTATATGCTCCTTTTGATTGTTACGTCTTTTGCATTAACAAAACAGCTATTGTAAATAAAGGTGATGCCTTGTTTCATTTAAGTGTAGATGAGTAAAATAGTTTGCTTTTAAAGTAGTTTTTAGTTAAGTTTACCATGAAAACTATGGCAATGGAAACTAAAAAGAAACAAAAACTAACAAATTCTCCTCACTCTTTAGAAGATTTAAAGGAAAAAGATTTGCCTTTCCATTATTGGGGAGCCATGCGGTATTTTCTAGATCTTATTAAATCATCAGAAATAAAAGCCGGGTTAATTTTATCTTTTTACGGAATCATATTTAACTTTGTTTATCAAAATATAGACCAAGCAAAAAGTAATTTCGCTTCTTTTAACTTTTTACATATTCTAGCTATTTTATGGCTAATTACTACGTTAATTTCAATATTTTATAGTGTTCGGAGTTTTATTCCACGAATTGAAAAAAATTACGAACCTAATATCTTTTTCTTTGGTGATATCGTCTCAAAATTTGGCGATATAAAAGAATATTCACAAAAATTTTTGGATGTTAATGTAGATAAAGCCCAGTTATATGATCAAATTGGACAACAAATTTATGTAAACGCAAAAATTACTACAGCAAAATTTAAAAATGTAAACATGTCTTTGCGTTATTTACTTATCAGCATGCTGCTACTCTTATTTTTTGTGATTTATACTATTTTAAACGCAATTTTTTAAACTAATAGATAATTACTTCCTTAGTAAGAAAGTAATTATTCAAATTTCATTTTTCCGAAAATCGGAAATCTAAATATTATCAACCTAAATTAAGTCTATTGAAATCTGCAAAAGATACTTTTTTAAAACTACCCAAAGCAGATGTACATAATCATTTTCATTTGGGAGGTTCGCAAAAACTATTATTTGATAGATATCCTGATAGTACCATCCGTTTTCCAAAAAAGTACAATGGACTAACAGGAATGATTGATTTTATTTACGGGCATTTGAACAAAATAATGACTACCAAAGAAGATGTCATTAATTTTATGGAAATGTCTATAGAAAGTAGCATACAAGATAATGTTACCCTTTTAGAAGCGAGTGTAGACGTAGGTTTATCTCGTTTTTTTAATGATTCTATAGAACAAGTTATTGCAGAAATTAGTCAAATTAAAGAAAAATACAAATCAAAAATTGATTTTAGACCAGATATTGGCATCAACAAAGATTTGCCTTTAGATCAAGTATATTTATATGGTGAAACTTGTATTTTTTCTGGGGTTTTTAACGGAATTGACCTATATGGAAAAGAAGCAAATCAAAATTTACAGCCTTTTCAAGAATTATTTACAACTGCCAAGAAAAACAATATTAAAACCAAAACTCATATTGGCGAATTTTCTGATGAGAAAAGTATTGAAGAAACCATAGAATTATTATCACCAGATGAAATTCAGCATGGTATAAACGCTGTAAATTCTTCTAAAACAATTGCCATGATTTTAGAACGAAATATTCGATTAAATATTTGTCCGCAAAGCAATATATGCTTAGGAACTGTTAAAAATTTAAAAGCACACCCTATTAGAACTTTATTTGATAAAGGTGTAAAAGTAACCATAAACACAGATGATTTAATTCTATTTAACACCACTATTTCTGAGGAATTCTATGCGCTTTTATCAAACAAAATTTTCACTTTTAATGAAATTGAAATCATTAGAAAGAACGCTTTTTGATAACTAGTTTTTTGTGTTTCAAAAAAACATCTATTACATAGTCATATACACAAAAACTCCGTAGCTTATTAAAAGCACAACGCCATCTTTCCAATTTAATCGATACCCTCTTGGCAGAAATACCAAAGGCAAAATAATAAAAGAAATACCTAGCATCCAAAAAATATCATTGGTTAATAATCTAAGGTCTGTAACAGGAACATCCGTTATCATAGAAGTGATACCTAAAACCGCCAAAATATTAAACACATTAGAACCTATTAAATTTCCTAAAGAAATTGCTTTTTCTTTCTTAATAACCGCAATAATAGAAGCTGCTAACTCCGGAATACTTGTACCAATTGAAACCACTGTAACCGCTATTAAACGATCACTTACGCCAAAATCTTGAGCCAAAGCTGTTGCACCATTAATTAAAAGTTCTGAGCCTCCCCAAAGTCCTAAACCACCAATAACTAAAAATAATACTATTTTATAGGTAGGTAAAGGTTCATCATCTTCTGGTAGTTCATCTATCACCGCTGTTTTCTGAAAACGTAAAAGATAGACTAGAAAAACAATTAACAACATAAATAAAATTACGCCCTCATAAAAAACAATGGTATTGTCATTTGATAAAAAATAATACAATATTACGGAAGCAATCATCATTACTGGCCAATCTGTTTTATAGAAACTTTTTTGTATTTCCATTTTACCAAAGAGCAAGGTAATACCTAAAACCAAGCCTAAATTAGCAATATTAGAACCTATTACGTTTCCTAAAGCCAAATCAGATTTTCCTATTAATGCTGCTTTTACACTAACAATTAATTCTGGTGCAGAAGTAGCAAATGAAACTACCGTCATCCCAATTACAATTTTAGGAATATCTAATTTTAAAGACAATGCCACAGCAGATTTTAACAACCAGTTTCCTCCTAAAATCAACAGCACCAATCCAACAACGATTAATAAAAAATTCATGTTTAATAATTTTCAGCGAAGATACATTTTTATCACTTTACCTTAAAAACAAAATTGGTTATCATAAATAGTATAAAGCGAAAGAATGAATACGAATAACAACATTTTTATAGTAGGTGAATTTGAAAAATGTACGGAATCATTTATCAATATATAGAGATTATATAGCGCTAATTACACAGATATTCTCAGATCTTTTACCGGCATCACAAATAACATAAATACTAAAAACAAATAATGAAATGCAAAAAAAGAGCACAAATAGAAATGATTTTTCCTTTACCTCATAAAATGATTAAAAAATATCCCTTTATTTAATTACACTAAACAACTATAAAAGAGTATTTAGTATAAATAATATACTTAATTAAAGGATATTAAGTTACATATTATAACTAAAACAATTAATGTAGTTATAATAGTAAAATTAATTTAATTAATAACGTGTTAAAGGTTTGGAAAGATGGTCTTTAAGGTTCTATATTGATAAAACAATTTCGAAATTGAACTAATTTACTAACTTTTAAAACCTTATAACCATGATAATGATAGCAATACAATTTATGGAAGAACTTGTAGATATGATACTACATATTTTTCTATAGAATAGACAAAACTGCAACTCAATAATTAATAGATTGAGTTGTTTATTTTTTGATTAAATTTGAGAATAAAATGTTTTAACCATGAAAAAAAAACTTTTTAAAGTAATTGCAAAAATAAACAAAGCCCTATTACCTTGTTTTACAAAAAAAAAGTTAGATCTTTCTAAAGCCACAAAAGCTCAATTAGCAATACTTGGCTGGAGAGCTTACGTAACAAAACATTCTCTTGATGAAAATAAAAATTACTAACCGTAAAAAATAAAGACAGATGAAAGAAGAGTATACAAAAGTATTTACAGACAATTCTATAATAGTACACAGATTGCACACCTTATTAAATGAAGCAGAGATTGAATCTAGAATATCTGATCGAGTAGAATCTGGCAGATTGGCCGGTTTTGGTGTACCTACAAATTCGGTAGAATTATTTGTACTAAACAGTGATCTTAACAAAGCAGAACCCATAATAGCAACTTATAAAACGAAAATAAATTCATAAAAAACAACAATTATCTTTCTGTTTTCAAAAAAGGACACTATATTTGCACCCGCTTAACGGCCATGTGGCGCAACTGAATAGCGCACTTGATTACGGCTCAAGAGGTTGCAGGTTTGAATCCTGCCATGGTCAC
>NZ_JBPOGL010000005.1:0-165260 GCF_051251875.1 Polaribacter sp. | reverse complement strand
GTGACCGGGCTGGGGCTCGAACCCAGGACCCTCTCCTTAAAAGGGAGATGCTCTACCAACTGAGCTACCAGGTCTTTCTTTTTATCTTAGCGGCTGCAAATATACACGTTATTTTAAAACAACCAAATAAATTTATAATTTTGTTTCATTTAAATATGCTTCTCTTACTTTCTTAAATAAATTAGACGAATAAACGAAATCTACAACAGCCTCATTATCAGTTTTAAATATCTCATTACTATTACCCTCCCATGCTTTTCTTCCGTTTTTTAAAAAAAGAATTTTTTCTCCAATTTCCATCACAGAATTCATGTCATGTGTATTAATTACTGTTGTAATATTATATTCATCTGTAATTTCTTGTATTAATTTATCAATTACTATCGCCGTTTGTGGGTCTAATCCCGAATTAGGTTCGTCACAAAATAAATATTTAGGATTCATAACTATCGCTCTGGCAATGGCAACTCTTTTTTGCATTCCTCCAGATAGTTCTGCTGGTAATTTTTTGTTCGAATTTTTTAAGTTTACTCTATCTATTACAAAATTTACACGTTCTAGCATTTCGCCGTATGTTTGTTTTGTAAACATTTTTAATGGAAACATTACATTTTCTTCTACGGTTTGCGAATCAAAAAGCGCACTTCCTTGAAACACCATTCCTATTTCTTGACGCCATTCTCTTCTTTCTTCGTTGGTAAACTCCGTATTTATTCTTCCATCAAAAGAAACAGTTCCTATTTCTGGGGTATGTAAACCAATTAAAGATTTTAAAAAAACTGTTTTTCCTGAACCACTTTGACCAATAATTAAACTTGTTTCTCCCGGTAAAAAGGTGGTTGTTATTCCTTTTAAAACTTTAACATCTCCAAAACCTTTGTGTAAATTTTTTACTTCTATCATATTAGGTTAGTAGCATTTGAGTTAAAAAATAATTTGAAATCACGATTAACACAGTAGTCCAAACCACTGCTTGCGTACTTGCTTTACCCACTGCAATGGACCCGCCTTTTACATAATACCCATGATATGAAGGAACGGTAGCTATTAAAAAAGCAAACACCAAGGTTTTAATCATTGCATACCTTATTAAATATGGATCAAACTCTTGTTGCAAACCCTCTATATATTCTTGTCCTGTAAATAAACCCGATAAAACACCTGCAATCCATCCACCAAAAATACCTAATACCATTGCTAAGGCTATTAAAAACGGATAAAAGAACACGGTAGACAACACTTTAGGTAAAACTAAATGACTTAATGAGTTTATTCCCATAACCTCTAAAGCATCTATTTGTTCTGTTACACGCATTGTACCTATACTAGAGGTAATGTAAGAACCTACTTTTCCGGCTAAAATGATGGAACAAAATGTAGGTGCAAATTCTAAAATAATAGATCGTTTTGCGGCAAAACCTATTAAGGAATTAGGTATAAAAGGACTTTCTAAATTTAATGCTGTTTGCAACGCAATTACACCACCAATAAAGAAAGAAATAAACATAATTATTCCTAAAGATTTTAAACCTAGCTCTTCTATTTCTTTGAATAATGCTTCGTAAAAAACTCTGGCTCTTTGTGGTTTTTTAAAAACCTGACCAAGCATCATAAAGTATTTACCAATATCTTCTAGATATTTCATTCCCTTATTTTAATTTTATGCTAAAGTATTAAAATATCATTAATAGACTATAAAGTAATTGCCTTCAATACTAAAAATAATTACTTTTGACTGATTTTATTATAATCTTACTACCATGAAAAAAATATTCGTTCTTTCTATATGCTTATTCTTATTTATAGCAAAAAGTCAATCTCAAGATAAAACACAAACAAAACCCAAATTAGTAGTTGGGGTTGTTATAGATCAAATGCGATATGATTATTTAACCAGATACGCAGAAAGGTATGGAAAAAATGGCTTTAACAGGCTTTTAAAAGATGGCTTTTCTTTAGAAAATGCACATTACAACTACATACCTACTTATACGGCCGTTGGTCACACCTCTATATTTACCGGAACAACACCAAGCAATCATGGAATAATTTCTAACAATTGGTATGATAAATTTCTTAAAAAATCCATTTACTGTGTAGATGATAACAACTATAAAACCGTTGGAAACAATGGCGTTAATGGAGAAAAATCTCCATTTAGATTATACACAACTACCGTTACAGACCAATTGCATTTAGCACAAAATATGAAAGGAAAAACCATTGGAATTTCTATTAAAGACAGGTCTGCTATTTTACCTGTTGGTCATACGGCAAATGCAGCTTACTGGTATGATGGTGATAATTACAACACATGGATTACCAGTACTTTTTACATGGATAAACTACCAAAATGGGTTATCGATTTTAATAAAAACAACAAAGCCGATGAATATTTAAACCAAACTTGGACAACTTTATATGATCTTAAAACATATACAAATAGTAGAACGGATAATAATATTTTTGAAGGAAAACTGAAAGGTCAAGAAGCACCAACTTTTCCGAAAGATTTAAAAAAATTACGTGCTAAAAATGGTAATTATTCTTTGATAAAAGCAATTCCTGCAGGAAATACACTGACAGCAGATTTTGCGAAAGCAGCTATTATTGGCGAAAATTTAGGAAAATCTGAATTTACAGACTTTTTAACGGTAAGTTTTTCATCTACAGATTATGTAGGTCATAAATACGGAGTGGCAGCAGTAGAAACAGAAGACACCTATTTACGTTTAGACAAAGATTTGGCAGATTTTTTTACCTTTTTAGACCAACAAGTTGGAAAAGATAATTACACGTTATTTTTAACAGCAGATCATGCTGCAGTGCACAACCCTGCTTATTTACAATCTTTAAAGATTCCTGCTCATTATTTCGATATTAAAAAGTTTAAAGCATTTGTTTTAGAGGTTACTCAAAAGTATTTTAACTCTAAAGAGTTGATAGAAAACATTTCTAATTATCAACTATTTTTAGATAAAAATAAAATTGAATCTTTAGGTTTGGACGCACAAAAAGTAGCTGAAAAATTGGCCGATGAAGCTCTTGATTTTGATGGAATTTACAAATCTGTTACCGCAAAAACACTACAAACTACAAACTTTACAGACGGAATTTTAAATTCTTTACAAAACGGATATAACCAAAAGTTTTCTGGTGATGTTTTACTAATTCCTTATCCTGCAACATTAACTGGTGGAAGAAAAGGTACTAGTCACGGTTCTGGAAATTCTTATGACACTCACGTTCCTATTATTTTCTATGGTCATGGAATTAAAAAAGGTTCTTCTTCAAAGAAATATGAAATTATAGATATTGCACCAACCATGGCCAATTTATTACAGATTGAATTCCCTAACGGAACCTCAGGAAAAGTAATTGATGAAGTGCTAGAGAAATAAACCTAGTTTTATAAAATATTGTTTAGAAATGTTCTTGTATGTGTTGTATTACAATGTGTTTGTGCAAAAAAATTGCGTGGATTAAGGAATATAGCTAGTAAATAAAACACAAACTTAGAAAATCCGCGAGGATTTTTGTAAGTAGGCTTTCCTCGTATTTTTTTTACACGGCTTTGTTGGGCATAGTTATTTATCTAATTGATCTTTAAATTCTCGTATTTCAGATAGATAAACTTCATTCAAAAATTCATTATAAACATCATCTCTCTTATAATCAAAAGTGCTTTCTGCTTCTAAAATACTTTCTTTAGCTTTTTCAATATTTCCTAGTTTGTAATATGCTTTAGAAATTCCAAATGATGCTTCAGGTACATATTTTGAATGTTCTATAGCTCTTTTAAATTCTGAAATAGATTTTTCATAATTCCCAAGTTCGTATTCGCAAAGTCCTAGATAAACAAATGAATGAACATCCGCCCATCCTTCATTTTGCTCTTTAATATTTGTGTTAAAACATTCAATAGCTTTTTTATATTGTTTGTTTCCATAATGACATTCTCCTCTCAAAAAATTTATGTTTTCACTCCAGGGATAATCTATAAAATTTGGAGTTAAACTATCGAGACGGTCAAAATCTATTAAAGCCTTATCATAGTCACGTATTTTTCTCAGTCTTATCCAACCTCTGTAACCTAAATGAGAAGAAGGACTTAAATCTACAGCTTTGTTTAGATATTTAAAACCTTTTTTAAAGTCACCAGCTTTGTTATAAGAAACTGATAGTTCCATCCAAGCATAATCATTATCTGGGTTGTAATCTATAGCATTTTTATAGTTTTCCATAGAGAAGAAGAAGTCAGATTTTTGTGTATCTGATTTTATGTTCCACCATATTGTAATTCCAAGAATTATCAATAAAATTATGGTACCTAAACCAATAAATAGATATTTAAAAAACTTCTTCAATTTTTCCGTTTTTAATTTTTAATCTTATTATGTTGTAAGTTTTATAATCTTTATCTCTTTGCCAATCTTTAATTCCAATTGCAATATTTTCAAGTTTAGTTATTAAATTCCCATTATTGAATTCTATATTCTCATAATTTTCGTCAATTTGAAATGTTTCGATGTCACAAAATTTTCCTGTCTTGGAAATGTTTACTCTCAATGTTATAAAACCATTTTTTGGTGTAATATCTGTTTCGGATAATTGAATGTTTTTGAAAGCTTTTCTCAAAATGGGCTTTTCCCCTTTTATTTGACTATTTATTCCAAATGCCCAATAAGGCATTGTATATTCCTCACATTCGTTTTTTTCTTGCGAAAAGGCTAGAATCGGAAAAATTAGTATTAAAGCTAAAAGTTTCTTCATAATTATTTACAACGTGCTTATATATGATTTGTTGCGTGGTTTAAGCACCTAATTTAGTAAATAATTACAGACAAGGAAAATTCGCGAGGATTTTTGTAAGTAAGCTTTCCTAGTATTTTTTTTAAAAGATATTGGCAAATCGTTTTAATCAAATACTTAATTAAAAATTCATCAAGTATTATATCAAAACTCTAGTTAGTTAAAGAATACTAGTAATTTCTATAGGTTTCTGTTTAACACTTTCTCTATTGAATTCTTTATATACATTTTCTAAATGAAATTATTCAAAACTACTATATGCTCTTTGTTAAAAGTTGTATTTACCAAGAATCAGTACTAATTCGTTCAACATTTCCATTTTCATTGAATTCAAAAACAATTACAGGATGATCTAATGAAAACCCACATTCTGGCTCATGTGTTGAATAAGCTAATGTTGTTGTATTACTATTTCTTGCTTTATAATTTTCTCCAAATTGAGTAATAACATCTTTTCTTGAAAAAGAATAAATTTTCGAATCATTAATAATACTAGAAGTCATCCTATATCTTTTCTTTGGAAATTCTTTCCAAGTAATTTCATTAAATTTCATATTTGAATCATACATACTTGTACATGAATAGAAGAAAAATAAAATTAAAACTATAGGAGGTACTAGTAACGATAAAAAAAATGAAAAAATCCTTTTCCATACTTTTTTTGATTTCCAAAAGAATCTTATTCCAAACCATAAAATTAGAGAAGAACTTACCAAAAAAAATAATATAATTTTCATTTTTTAATGTTTGTAAAGGGTTTGTATATGAAAAGTTGCGGTTTTGTTCGCGAGGATTTTCCACCGGAAAATCTGAAGTGAGCAAAAAAGCAACTGCCTTTGGTGAAGCAATAAATTTAGCAATTTTTTTTACACGGTGTTGTGCTTTAATGCTTTGTTCATTTGTTTGTTTCCTTAATTTCAAAATAGCATCTTTCACACACTAATTTTATTTTAGCAAACTCCATAGATTCGTCATTCCAACCATCTGTTTTAAGTCGCTCTTTTTCACATTCAGAACACCAAGCTTGGAAATCATCTTCTTCGTCCAATTCCATTCCGCGATAAGTCTCAAAAGCCTCTTCAAATCCAGTTTTTTGTTCAGTATTCAAATGTTGGCAAATAAATGCTTTTCTTATTTTTCCGTGAACACTACATTCAATTAATTCACTCTCAATTTTTTCGGCTTCTTCTTTCGTTATTTGTTCAGTCAGAAGAAAGTACTTTTCTAAATGCTCTGAAATAACTCGATATGTTCCAATTCCTCCAATTGTGTCAAAAGCAATTGCTGTTAATTCCCAACCTGTATATTTGTCTCCAACAAAGTGAGCATTTGTCAGGTTTTCATAATTTTTCTTTTCGCCGAATTCTTTAATTTTTAAAGTTCTAAATTTTCTCGGTTCAACAGAATCTTCATTTGCCCAAGACCACATCCAACTTTTTGTTTTCAGCGAGAATGTTCCAACAGGAATATATTTGAAATAAATTTCTTTGTCTTTACTATACAATCTTAATGTTTCGCTGGACTGATTATAAAACCAATTTGCATAGTTATCTGTATCAAATTTCTTTCTGAATTTAGGTTGGTTTTTTTGAAGTTTTCCAACTGCTTTTTGAGCGTATTTTTCGTATTTCAATGGTCTAAATATCAATTCGATTCGGTTTTTTCGGCATTATGCACATCTTCCGTATAAAAGTATTTATAAAAGGTTAAAATACTATCAATTTTTAAAAACAGAACTATTTTGATGTATTTTAATTGCTTTTCTAGATAACAAAATCCCGATAAGTAAAGAGATAATTGCACCAATATAAGTGCCTGGAATAAAGTTGATGAATAAAAAGAAATCATAAGCACCATGAAACATTGTTGCTAATAGAAGGCCGGTTAAGTTTAGTACTTTTCTTTTTTTAGAAAACTTTGCTTTTCCCATAAAATACCCCATAAGAATAGCAAAAGTTGCGTGTGCAGGTACAGCTGTAAAAGCTCTTACAACACCTGTACCCATACCATATTGAAAAACATATAGTATATTTTCTAATGCTGCAAACCCCATAGAAACCATTACAGCATACACAATACCATCAAAAGGCTCATTATATTCTTTGTTCTTTTGCGCATAAAAACGCACAATAATATATTTCGAAAATTCTTCTACCAAAGCAACTACAAAAAATGCTTTTACAAATTGCTGAGAAATGCTTGTAAAGTCTCTTACCGGAAAGTAATTGTTGGCAATTGCACCTAAAATAAAAGTAAGTAAAACGCTAGCCGTTGCTCCTAATAGAAAGTTTTTAAATAAAAAAGAAATAGGTTCTTTTTCAAATTTATCTTTAAAATATATATAAAGAACAATAATAGTTACAGGAGCAACAGCTAATAAGAGTAAATTCATTTTGTAAAAATAAAAAGAAAAAATCAGATTTTATAAAATGTATTAAAGATCTGTTTCTAAAATGATAAATATTAAGATTTAGGTAAAAACACCTCTGCCATCATACAACGCGCGCTACCACCACCACATGCTTCAATAGTAGCTAGAGAACTAGAAATAATTTTACAGTGATTATTAATGATATCTTTTTGATGTACAGTTAAACAATCATGTGCAGCTTGACTCATTATTAAAAACAATTCGTCATTCTTACCACGAACTTGCAACATGTTTCCTGCAAAATTACTTACCTGAGCTTCTGTAATATCAATAACTTTTTTGCCGTCTTCTTTAAAATGTTTTAGCAAACTTTTACGCTCTTTTTTATCATCTATTGCTGCCAAACAAATTACTACAAATGTTTTTGCTACACACATCATAACATTGGTATGATAAATAGCTTCTCTTTTATTATGAACCGTTTGGTTTGCCGTAAAAATAACAGGTGTATATTCAAAATCTTCACAAAATTCAATGAACAATTCTTCATCTGCTCTTGGCGAAATTGCACAATATGCCTTTTTGTTTTCACGATCTAAAATCATGCTTCCGGTACCTTCTAAAAAAATACCTTCTTCTTCTGCAGTTGTATAATCTACAATGTTTTCAATTAAAAAACCTTGTTCTTCTATCGCTTCTAAAACATCTTCTCTTCTTTCTAAACGTCTGTTTTCTGCAAACATTGGGTACAAAGCTACCGTACCATCATCATGAAAAGAAATCCAATTATTAGGAAAAATAGAGTCTGGTGTATCAAATTTATCTGAATCAGAAACCACAACTACTTTAATACCATTACTACGTAATTTATCTACAAAAGCATCAAACTCTTGTTGTGCTTTTGAATTTACAGTTGCTGGCAATAAAGTATCTAATACTTTTTGATAATAGTTATTTACTGCAGTTTGCTCATTCATCCTAAAATTAATAGGACGTATCATTAGTATGGTATTGGTAGTTTGTTGCATATAGAATTATTTAGTCTACAAAATTAGGGTTTAATCTTTAGATTCTAAGACAAATTTAAAAGAATAGATTTTATCTTTTTTAGCAATCTTCTTTTGTATGTTTTGGTTGCCTATTATTTAGAAACTAACATTTTAATGGAGTATTTTAAATAAGTTTCCAAGTAGTTCTTTCTAGCCCTGATTGAAATGGCATCCTTTTTTCTGTCAGTTCGAGTGAATTTGCTTTTTTGCAAATTTGTATCGAGAACAGAAGAAAAAAGATATAATGGAAAGCAGGAAATAGCTTCAAATAAAAAAACCTTTCTGATTTCTCAAAAAGGTTCCGTATTATATATTTTTACTAAAAATTTAAATTCTTTTAACCGTTCATAGAGATTAAAAACTCTTCATTATTTTTAGAGAATTTTATTCTTTCATTGATAAACTCCATTGCTTCAATAGGATTCATATCTGCAAGGTATTTACGTAAAACCCACATTCTCTGTACGTTTTTCGGGTCTAATAGTAAATCATCTCTTCTTGTTGATGATTTAATTAAATCGATAGCAGGATAAATTCTTCTGTTAGAAATGTTTCTATCTAACTGTAATTCCATGTTTCCTGTTCCTTTAAATTCTTCGAAAATAACTTCGTCCATTTTAGAACCGGTTTCTGTAAGAGCTGTAGCAATAATGGTTAAAGAACCACCATTTTCAATATTTCTTGCAGCTCCAAAGAAACGTTTTGGTTTGTGCAATGCATTTGCATCTATACCACCAGAAAGTATTTTTCCTGAAGCTGGTGCAACGGTATTATAAGCTCTTGCCAAACGCGTAATTGAGTCTAAAAGAATTACAACATCATGCCCACATTCTACCAAACGTTTTGCTTTTTCTAAAACAATATTGGCAACTCGTACATGTTTATCTGCAGGTTCATCAAATGTAGAGGCAACTACTTCTCCACGTACACTACGTTGCATATCTGTAACCTCTTCCGGACGTTCATCTATTAATAAAACTAGTTGATAAACTTCTGGATGATTCTGAGCTATTGCTTTTGCAATATCCTTTAACAACATGGTTTTACCCGTTTTAGGTTGCGCTACAATCATACCACGCTGTCCTTTTCCTATAGGAGAAAATAAGTCTATAATTCTGGTTGATAAAGAACTTCCTTTTTCTGCTAAATTGAATTTTTCTTGAGGGAATAAAGGTGTTAAGTGCTCAAAAGAAACTCTATCTCTAACAATATTTGGGTTTAAACCGTTTATTTTTGAGACTCTAATTAAAGGAAAATATTTTTCTCCTTCTTTTGGTGGTCTTACGTTTCCTCTTACCGTATCTCCTGTTTTTAATCCAAATAATTTTATTTGAGATTGAGACACATAAATATCATCTGGTGATGATAAATAATTATAATCTGAAGAACGTAAAAAGCCATATCCATCTGGCATCATTTCTAATACACCTTCACTTTCTATAATACCATCAAACTCAAAATCTGGGTCTCTGTAACGGTTTCCAGATTTATTACCATTGTTTCTATTAGAGTTATTTTTATCTCTACTTTGTGTAGTGGTTTTAGCTCTACTTTTTTGGTTACTTTGTGGTTGATCTGTTTTTTTTACAGGTGTTTTAGACTGTACTTTCTGCTGATTATTAGCAGGTTTAGGCGTTCTTTGAACAGGTTTAGGCTTGGTAACCTCCTCATTAGCTTCTTCTGTAAATTCCTCATTAGCTCCTTCTGTTACCTTTGTGGCTGTTTTTGCAACAACAACTTTCTTTGCTATTTTTGGACGAGTTCTTACCGGTTGTTCCTTTTTTTCTTGTTGTACTGGTTCTAATACATCAATATCTTTAGCTGTTGCTTCTTCCTTTTGAGGCTTAGAAACACGTTTCCTTTTAGGTTTTTCAGTTTTTGTAGGTGCTACAGCAGAGTCAGATTTTGTTTGTATAGTAGGGTTTGCAGCTTGTAAATCTAAAATTTGATATACTAAATCTAATTTTTTGGTTTGACTTATTTTAGTAAGACCAATAGATTTGGCTATTACTTGTAAATCAGCAAGAGTTTTTGCTTTTAGTTCAGAGATTTCGAACATTATTTATATGTTAAGTTAAATTGTAAATCTTAATTTTAAAAGATTTTGGTTGAATTGTTTTTGATAAATGTTATTGTATATAGTACTATACAACTACTTTGTGCGGTTAATTACTTAGCAAATATATACAAATTTTTTAAGTTTCAAGTTTTCTTTTTAAAAAAGAAAGGTTTACTTTTGTAATCTTATTTTTTTTAATAGAAATGATTCAAAGAATACAAAGTGTTTATTTAATTTTAGCAGCGGCTGTTTCAGGTGGTTTTATATTTGTATTTAATTTATGGAATACTTTAAAAGAGACTGTTTTTGCCTTTGATTTATTTTTAAAAGAATCTTTTCAATTAAAATTAATTCCAATTTTATTTATAGCCTCTACAGTTGTATCTTTGATTACTGTTTTTTTATTTAAAAACAGACAATTGCAATTTGTAATTGGGCGTATTGTTATTTTGATCAACCTTTTTTTATTAGGTTTATTGATTTATGTATCTCTAACTTTACCTGGAGAAACTGCTGTTTCTGAGAATGGTATTGGGATGTTCTTACCAATTTTAGTTATTTTGCTTGTTGTTTTGGCAAATAAAGCTATTAAAAAGGATGAAGATCTCGTAAAATCTGTAGATAGATTGCGATAAAACTAACATCTTAGTTATATTAGTGCGAAGAAAATCCGTTCATTTTTATGAACGGATTTTTTATTGAAGTTGATTTAAATGTACGGCATTAACATTGCTATTCTAAATTTATAGTACTTTTTATACCAACAACAGCTCTTTTACATTAATAGTACCGCTACTATTATTTAGCCTCTTGTGGCCAACTCAATAATTTCCATATTTTTAATTTCACCTTTGTCTAAAACAAAACGCAACATGGTTCTAACTTTATGAAAACCATGATTTCCAGCAGCTCCAGGATTTAAATGTAATAAATTCAATTTTTTATCATATTGCACCTTTAAAATATGTGAATGTCCAGAAATAAATATTTTAGGAGGATTTATTTTAATTTCATCCCTAATTCTTGTGTAATATTTATTAGGATATCCACCAATATGTGTTATCCAAACGGTTACATTTTCTACCGTAAACTTTGCATCTAACGGAAATTCTGCTCTAGCATCTGTTCCATCAATGTTACCATAAACGGCCCGTAATGGTTTTAGTTTTTTTATAGTATCGGTTACATTTAAATCACCAATATCTCCCGCATGCCAAACTTCATCTGCTTGTTTTACAAACTTTAAAATCTGATTGTCTAAAAAACTATGCGTATCTGAAAGTAATAAGATTTTCTTCACTTTGTAAAAGTACTAAGAACAAAATAAATTCCGTAATTTTGAACACTTCAAAAAACAATTTTCTTGAGATACTTTATAGAACTTTCATACAACGGAAAAAACTATCATGGTTGGCAAATTCAACCTGATGTTATTTCTGTACAAGAAAAATTAAATCATGCAATTAGCACTATTCTGCAAAAAAAAATTGAAGTAGTTGGCGCCGGAAGAACAGATACTGGTGTACATGCGTCGCAAATGTTTGCACATTTTGATGCTGACAAAGAACTAAAGGGCGATATGGTCTTTAAATTAAATTCAATTTTACCAAATGACATAACAGTGTACAAAGTTTTTGTGGTAGATGACGAAAAACACGTACGCTTTGATGCCACAAGCAGAAGTTATGAATATAGAATTTGGTTGGGTAGAAATCCTTTCTTGCTAGATTTTTCTTGGCAAATTCATTCAAAAGATATAGATATTTCTTTAATGAATGAAGCCGCAAAACTTTTATTAATCTATGAAAATTTTCAAACATTTTCTAAAGTAAAAACAGAAGTATACACCTTTAATTGCAATGTAACACAAGCATTTTGGCAACAAGAAGGCAATCTTCTTACGTTTCATATTTCTGCAAACAGGTTTTTAAGAAACATGGTAAGAGCAATTGTAGGGACCTTAATAGATGTTGGTTTGGGTAAAATTACCGTAGCAAAGTTTCAAGAAATCATAGAAAGTAAGAATAGAAATAACGCAGGATTATCAGTACCTGCAAAAGGATTATTTTTAACAAAAATTGTATATTAAAACAAACAGAAAAAAACTATAAAACTTTAAGGTTTACACGTTGCTACCAACATTAAAACCTTAAACTTTTGAAACATAATTATATGGCAGATAAAACAGGAAATGCATTTGATATGCAAATTTTTACGCGATTAATGAGCTTTGCAAGACGCTATAAATTACAGTTTTTTATAGCCGCAAGTTCTACAATTTTACTAGCTATTGTTTCTTTGTTAACACCTTATATATTAGCAGAAACAGTAGATACATACATTGTAAAAAAAGATACCCAAGGGCTTATTAATAGCGTTCTAATATTAACCGGAATTTTACTTCTAGAAGTATTGCTACAATTTACATTTATTTATTTTGCAAATTGGGTAGGACAACATATTATTAGAGATCTTAGAGCAAAAATATTCAGACATATTTTACAGTTTAAAATGTCTTATTTTGATACAAATTCTGTAGGTAAATTAGTAACAAGAGTTGTTTCTGATATAGAAACCATTGCAGCATTTTTCTCTCAAGGTGTATTTACCATTGTAAGTGATATTTTAAAAATGTTTGCCATTGCAGTGTTAATGTTTTATCTAAACTGGAAACTAGCCTTAATTGCCTTAGCCGTTTTACCTATTTTAATTTATGCTACCAAACTTTTTCAACAAGCTATAAAAGCAACTTTTCAAGAAGTTAGAAATCAAGTGGCTAATTTAAACGGTTTTGTACAAGAAAGGGTTACAGGAATGAAAATTGTACAACTGTTTAATAGAGAAAAAATAGAGTATCAAAACTTTATGGACATCAATAATAAACACAAAAAAGCCTATATAAAAACCATCTGGTATTTTTCAATTTTCTTTCCTATTGCAGAAATTTTATCATCTATTGGTATCGGTTTAATTGTTTGGTATGGAAGTAAACAAGTAGTTTCCGGAGTAATTCCTGGCCCAGGAACTGTTATTGCTTTTGTACAAATGGCACAAATGTTATTTAGACCTTTACGTCAAATTGCAGATAAATTTAACCAACTTCAAATGGGAATTGTTTCTGGAGAACGTGTTTTTAAAGTAATAGATACACAAAGTTCTATTGCCAAAAACGGCACATTTAAAGCCGAAAAACTTCGTGGAAACATCCAATTTAAAGAGGTACATTTTAGTTATATTAAAGGAGAAGAAGTTTTAAAAGGAATTTCTTTGGATGTAAAAAGCGGACAAACAGTTGCAATTGTTGGTGCAACAGGCGCAGGTAAATCAACAATTATAAATTTAATCAACCGGTTTTATGAAATTGATAGCGGAACTATTTGTGTAGATGATATCTCTATTGATGAATATACTTTAGAAAGTTTAAGAAATCAAGTTGCTGTGGTTTTGCAAGATGTTTTCTTATTTTCGGATTCCATTTTAAACAATATCACCCTAAAAGACCAAAATATTACCTTAGCAGAAGTTGAAAAAGCTGCGAAACAAATTGGTATTCATGATTTTATTAAGACATTACCGGGCGGATACAATTATAATGTAAAAGAACGCGGTGCCATGTTATCTTCCGGACAACGACAATTAATTGCTTTTTTACGAGCTTACGTTAGCCAGCCAAGTATTTTAATATTAGACGAAGCAACATCTTCTGTAGACTCTCATGCAGAACAAATGATACAATACGCCACAGAAACTATTACAAAAGGCAGAACCTCAATTGTAATTGCACACAGATTAGCAACAATAAAGCAAGCAGACAAAATTATTGTTATGGATAATGGTTTTATTGTAGAAGAAGGTACTCATAACCAATTGATAGAAAAAGAGAAAGGTTATTACAAAAATTTATACGACAAACAGTTTAGTTTAGAAAAAGCATCTTAGTATTTATCAAATTTAATTAGATTTATCTATAATTTACCTTAAATTTGCTATTCAATCTAAAACAAAACAAAATGAAAAAAATTTTATTATCAATTTTTGTAGTTGGAGCTTTATTGGCAACTTCTTGCAAATCAGAAAAGAAAGAAGCAAAAGAAACTGTAACGGAAACTGTAACAGAAACTACAAAAACAATTAAAGAAAATGTAGAAAAAAACGCAGAAGTTATTGAAGATAAAATGGAAGATGTTTCTGACGCTATTGATTCTGCTTTAGAAGGAATTACCATTCCTAAGTTTGAAGATGCTAAAGTAACTGAATATTTACAAGGCTATGCAGAACATGCTAAAGAGTATATTGCTGCAAAAGGTAATGTATTAAAAAATGCAAAACTAGCTAAAAAGACCGTTGAATTAGCGAAACAAGGTAAAGAAATAGTAAGTAATTTAGATGGAAAAGCTGCTGCACAATTTAAAAGTGTAATGAGTGCTATTCAATCTAAAATGGCTCCTTCTAACTAATTTTAGCTCATTTTACAATTAAAAAAGGTTCTCATATTGAGAGCCTTTTTTAGTTATATCACATCATTTCTAAATTTTTCCATAAGATCTGCTTCGTCTGAAAAAAGTACAAAACCACCATCTTTTATATATGAAATTTCACCAGTTTCTTCAGAAACCAATATACAAATTGCATCTGTTCTTTCTGTAACGCCAATAGCTGCTCTATGACGCAAACCAAATCTTGACGGAATTGTACTATCTGAGATTGGTAAAATTACCCGTGTTGCTACAATAAACTTATCTCTAATTATTAATGCGCCATCATGCAAAGGACTGTTTTTATAAAAAATACTTTGTAGAATTGCATCGTTAACTAGCGCGTTCATTCTATCTCCAGAATTTATTAGAAAGTCTAAACTATTTGTTCTTTCTATAACAATTAAAGCGCCGGTTTTTGTTTTCGCTAAATTTTTACAAGCCTCTACAATAATTTCTGTGTCTACTTCTGAACCAATTTCTGATTGCAAAAATTTTATTTGTTTTAAAAAGTTTCTCTTATTGGTAAAATTAGTGGTCCCAATCATTAATAAAAATTTTCTTATTTCTTGCTGAAAAACAATAATCAACGCAATTACACCACCCGATAATAGATAGCCTAAAATGCCGCTTAACATTTCCATTTTTAAGGCTTGCGTTATTTTCCAAATAACAAAAATTAAGGCAATTCCGATGACTATATTTATAGCAACCGTACCTTTTAACAGTTTATAAATGTAGTAGAGTAATATTGCAACTAGCAAAATATCTAAGACATCTAACAAAGAAAATTCAATAAAATCGAACATAGAAAATAGACAGATTTTAGGCTAAAGTACTAATAAATTTACTGATTTCACTATCTGTTATTTATTTCTGCATCCGATAGTAACAATGGGTATTTCTTCCGAATCAATTTTATTTTTTCTAGAATTTCTAGATTGCTATTATTAGACTTTTTAAAATCTTCTAGCAAGCTCTCATAATTTCTATTGTAAAGTTTTACCGCTAACTTATTACGTACATGCGCATAGGAGGAATTTAAAACATTTAATGTAAAAATATAAGTTTCATACGTAGTTATTCTATCCGTTTTTATTGAAATAATTGCTTAGGTAGGATGATCTGAAGATGTTTTTTCCCTTTTACCTTCGCACCAATCGCAAGGATTTTGGTTGACATCTACTCCGCCGCCATTGTCTATAAAATTAATAGCAATTTGTTTTAAGGCTTTTACTTCAATTCTTTTTCCATCCACAAAAAGGTCATTATTTTTGTTGATGTTTACTTCTAAAATATTGCGTTTATGAATGTCAATTTTAGAAGGTTCTTCTTGTTTCTGCGGAAGTTTGCTTGCAATGCCAACATCAATATTCATAGTTGTAGTCACTAAGAAAAAGATTAATAATAAAAATGCGATGTCTGCCATAGAGCCAGCGTTTATTTCTGGCGATTCTTTTCTACTCATAATTTATAGTTTTTAAAAGTTAATAAATGGGTTGTTTCTCCGAAATATTTCGAATTAATTTATTAAAGTTTGACTAGTTGAGTTTTTGGCGTTAACATTTATTTAACAAAAAAGATGCCAAGAAATTTAAGCTCGTCATTACAATGACAACACACCGTAATTACGAAGCCGTTAGCACGAAGTAATCTGTTTGTTTTGAATCACATTGAAAAGATTGCTGTATCCTTCACAATAAAAGAAAGCCGGAAATAGCTTTTAATCTTTTATCAACCTCAAGATAAAATTTTATTTACAATTTTTACGGCTTCAACCGCTTCCTTTACATCGTGTACACGTAAAATATTTGCACCATTTAAAAGCGCAATGGTGTTTGCAGAAGTTGTTGCGTTTAGTGCTTCTTGGGCAGAAATATCTAAGGTTTTGTACAACATAGATTTTCTAGAAATTCCAGCCAAAATAGGTGTGTCTAAACTTTTAAAAAGCGATAAATTTTTTAAAATTTCAAAGTTATGAGCGTTGGTTTTTCCAAATCCAAAACCAACATCAATAATAATATCATTTAATTTAAGTTGATGTAGTTTGTGCATTTGTGCTGCAAAAAAGGACACAATTTCCTTAACCACATCTTCATAAACAGGGTTTTTCTGCATATTTTGTGGCGTTCCTAACATGTGCATTAAAATATATGGAACTTGCAAATTAGCAACGGTTTCAAACATTTTTGCATCCATTTTTCCACCAGAAATATCGTTTACAATTGCTGCACCAGCATGAATGGTTTCTTGGGCAACTTTACTTCTAAAAGTATCTACAGAAATAATAATTTCTGGAAAATTTTTCACCAATAAATGAATAACAGGTACAATTCTGTTTAGTTCTTCTTCTTGGGAAATATGCTTTGCGCCAGGTCTTGATGAATAGGCACCAACATCTATAAAAGTTGCGCCTTCGGTTAGCATTTTTTCTACCTGATAAAGAATATCAGATTCGTTTTTATAACTTCCTCCATCATAAAAAGAATCTGGGGTAATATTTAAAATTCCCATCACTTTTGGTGAAGATACTTCTACTAAAACCCCTTTGCAATTTATAGTCATTTTAACGTATTACTTTATTAATTACATGCGTAATTTCTGGCGCCTTGTAATTGTTCATTTTTAGCATTAACTCTTCTACAGAACTGGCTACCAACAACATATTTCTATTTACTTGTTTTAAATAACCTTCTTCTACCATTTTATCTAATTGCATTAAAATAGCATCAAAAAAACCATTTACATTTAAGAGTCCAATTGGTTTTTGTTCTATATGAAGTTGTCCTAAAGTTAAGGCTTCAAAAAGTTCATCAAGCGTACCAAAACCACCGGGAAGCGTAATATAACCATCAATTAATTTGCTCATGATTACTTTTCTTTCGCTCATTTTTTTACAAACAATCATCTCTTCTACTCCAGCATGCACCACTTCTTCTTTTTCTAAAAGTTTAGGAATTACACCAATTACTTCGCCATTATGTGCCAGAATAGAATCTGCAAGAATGCCCATCATTCCTATTTTTCCACCTCCGTAGACCAACCCAATTCTGTTGTTGGCAAAATAATTTCCTAATGCCACGGCGGCCTCTTTGTAAATAGGATTAAAACCTAAGCTTGAACCACAAAAAACAACAATTCTTTTCATAAAATAGGTTGATAAATTCACGGTAAAAATAAATGAATTGCGTTTAAGTTTTACTATTTTTGAAGAAATACTTTTATCAAAAAAATGCAAGATACCTCAACACAATACAATGCTGTTATAGACCAATGTAGAAGTTTATTTATAAAAAAAATGTCTGATTACGGTTCTGCTTGGAGAATTTTACGTTTGCCATCCTTAACCGATCAAATTTTTATTAAGGCGCAAAGAATTAGACAATTGCAAGAAAATGAAGTTAGAAAGGTTGATGAAGGAGAGAAATCTGAGTTTATTGGAATTATAAATTATTCTATTATGGCGTTAATTCAGTTAGAGAATGGTGTTGTAGACAATCCGGATTTAAACACAGAGCAAGCAACCGTTTTATACGATAAACACAGCAAGATTACCAAAGAATTAATGATGAATAAAAATCATGATTATGGTGAAGCTTGGAGAGAAATGCGTGTTTCTAGTTTAACCGATTTAATTTTACAAAAATTATTACGCGTAAAACAAATTGAAGACAATAAAGGAAAAACGTTGGTTTCTGAAGGCATTGATGCTAATTACCAAGACATGATAAATTATGCCGTTTTTGCAATGATTCATTTGGGTGAATAAGTTGTAAAAGTTCAAAGGTTTTAAGTGAAAAAAATTTGTTATTGCAAGGAACGAAGCAACCTGTTTAATTGTAATGAGAATCTTTTAGAATAAATTTATGAAAAAACTGGTTTACTTAATAGCTGTTTTGCTTTTTGTGAGTTGTACTCAGGAAGAAGCTACAACTTATAAAGAAATGAAGTCTGATGAATCTATGTTAGAATTTTTTACTGATTCTGAATTACAAGATTTAGCTAAAATTGTTGATTTTTTTGAAAGTGAAATTTGTTTAGATAAAAGTAAGCCTAAAGACTAAGCTTATTTTGAATTCAATAAAAATATCATTGAAGAATCTATTAAAGGGACTAAAAGATTTAAAACTCCTTTAAATTACAAACTTCAAGAAAAAATGTATTCAGAGATTGACACTGCTTTTTTTAAAGAAATTTGGGTGCATAATACTTTTTATAGGAGATTAAAAAGTAAAACAGAAATTGTTGACAAAGCTTATGATTTAAATTTATTTGGAAAATATATATTGTTTCTAAAGAGTTTAAATAACGAAGATGTTTTGTTTAAAGACTTTTATAAGATGTTTAGTTTGTCTAATGAGATTTCTTTTGGAGTACAAGCATCAGCATTTTATCATTTTGAAAAGAAAGAGTTTAAAGGAATAAAAAGAAGATTGTTTTTTGCCATTTATTATGTAACAGTAAATGATAAAATGCATAATTATATAAATAATAAACCATGATATTAAAACTAATTACCCAAATTTCACGAATAATAGTAGGAGCTTTATTTATATTTTCAGGCTTTGTAAAATTGGTAGATCCAATAGGTTCACAATATAAATTTCAAGAGTATTTTTCTGAAAGTGTTTTAAATATGGAGTTTTTAATTCCGTATGCACTGCCTTTTGCTGTGTTGTTAATTGTTTCTGAAATTTTATTAGGTGTCATGATCTTAATTGGCTACAAACCAAAATTTACTGTTTGGAGTTTGTTTGCCCTAACACTAATCTTTTTGTTTTTAACTTGGTATTCTGCTTACTATAATAAAGTAACAGATTGTGGTTGTTTTGGTGATGCTGTTAAATTATCTACTTGGGGCACTTTCTATAAAAATGTAATTTTAATTGGGTTCATTATAATTTTATTGATAAAAGTAGATTTTATTAAACCCATTTTTAAAGGCAATATTCCTAAATTAATTACCTTTTTATCTTTGGCAGTTTTCTTATTTATAGTGCAACATGTGTTAACTCATTTGCCTTTAATAGACTTTAGAGCCTATGCTATTGGCAAAAATATTTCTGAAGGAATGAAATACAAAGATGATGGCGAAATTCCGCCTGTACACGATTTTATGTTAGAAGACACACAAAACGATTTAGCTCCAGAATTATTAGCCAAAGAAAAAGTAATGTTGATTATAGTCTATAATTTAGATAAATCTGATGAAAATGGATTTCCTAAAATGGCTGAAATTGCAAATAAAGCAGTAGAAAAAGGATATACTGTTTACGGAGTTTCAGCTTCTTTTACAGACGACTTAATTTTAGTTCAAAACAAATATAACTTACCTTTTGAGTTTTTATTCTGTGATGAAACAACGTTAAAAACAATTATTAGAGCAAATCCGGGTGTTATTATTTTAGACAAAGGAACCGTTACTCAAAAGAAAAATTGGGTAGATGTAGACGATTTAGAATTGTAAATTATCTACAATTTTAGCTACTACTTTTTATTTCTTTTACCATCTATTTCCGTAAGTGTTAGTCCTTTTTCACTATTAAAAAAAACATGTTTAGGACTACCAATAATTTGCGCAGAATAAATTCCTGAATGTCCAGAAAACAAATAAGAAGTAGTACACGCTAAACCTATAAAAACACCAGATTCTATTCCAAACAACTCAATACCCATAATTGTACAAGCAATTGGTGTGTTTGTTGCACCTGCAAAAACTGCTACAAAACCCATTCCTGCTAATAAAGGCATTGGCATTGGAATAAACCAAATTAAAACGTTTCCTAAAGTAGCACCAATATAAAATAGCGGTGTTACTTCTCCTCCTTTAAATCCGGCACCTAAAGTAAAGGATGTAAACAATATCTTTAATAAAAAATCATACGAATTTAAATCGATATTAAAAGCATCAACAATGGTTGGTACACCAAGACCAATATATTTTGTGGTTCCCATAAGGTATACAACAACAGCCAAAACAGCGCCACCAATTACAGGACGAAGTGGCGGATATTTAAAGTGTTTTTTAAATAAAATCCCCCAAAAATGTGTAGATTTTGAAAACAACATACTGGCAAGTCCAAAAATAATTCCTGCTAATAAAGACCATAAAATTGTTGCTGGCGTTAATTCTGATATCGTTGAAATAGTATAATGTGTATGATGAGAAATTTCCCAAACATCACAAAAATAATTTGCAAAAATTGCCGCTAAAAAACTTGGTAATATAGCATCAAACTTTATTCTTCCAATCACCATTACTTCCAAAGCAAAAATAGCACCTGCCAATGGAGTACCAAAAACGGAAGAAAAACCTGCACTAATACCGGCAATTAATATAATTTTTCTATCTAAATTAGAAAGTTTAAAAATTTTAGTAAACTGATCTGCAATAGCGCCACCAATTTGTACGGCAGTTCCTTCACGTCCGGCAGAACCACCAAACAAATGCGTTAATATAGTTCCTAAAAACACCAAAGGCGCCATTTTAAAAGGAATTATTTTTTTCGGAGAATGAAACTCCTCCAACAATAAATTGTTTCCTTTAACAACACTTTCTCCATAATAATGATAAGACAAACCAATTATAAAACCACCAATAGGTAGCAATGCAATAATCCATAAATTGGCTTCTCTATAATTTGTTGCCCATTCTAAAGCCCATAAAAAAACCGCAGATGCACTCCCGGTAAAAGCACCTATAAGCAAAGTGATACCAGTCCATTTTAACAAAAAAAACAAAGTAAAGCTTTGCTCAAACGACAGAAAGAAATTTTTAATTTTATCCATATATTTTAAAACCTCTTATCTAAAAAAAATAATAGAATGTTGTGTAACAAAGTCTTTAATTTAGGTTGCTTGGCAAAAATAAACAAATAAAAACTAAGAGAATATGTATCTGAAAGAATCATTTTATTCCCAAATCTATTGCTATTTTAAATTTTATTGTAACTTGTTTTAAAATCAAAAAAAAATGAACCAAGTTGTCTCTTACACTTCACAAGAAAACTACGCAATTATAACCATTAAAAACGGAAAAGCCAATGCTATTTCACATGATGTAGTTGATGGTTTAAACGCCGGTTTAAATAAAGCAGAACAAGAAAAAAAAGTAGTTATTCTTACAGGACAAACAGGAATATTCTCTGCTGGTTTTGATTTAAAATTGATGACAAAATCTCCTGAAGATGCCAAGGAATTGGTAACAAAAGGGTCTCAATTATCTTTACGAATGTTGTCTTTTCCACAACCAATAATTATTGCTTGTTCTGGACACGCTATTGCAAAAGGAGCTTTTTTATTGCTTTCTTCAGATTACAGAATTGGTGCTGAAGGCGATTATAAAATTGGTTTAAACGAAGTGATGATTGGCATGACAATGCACAACGCAGGAATTACAATTGCAAAATCTAGACTTTCTGAAGTCTACTTAAATAGAAGCGTTAATAATGCTGAAATCTACAATCCTAAAGATGCCGTAAAAGCAGGTTTTTTAGACTTAATAGTTTCTGAAAACCAAGTGTTACCTACAGCTATTAAAGTAGCTGAAATGTTTTCTAAATTAAACAAGAAAGCACATGCAGAAACAAAATTAAAAGTTAGAAAACAACATTTAGTAGCGTTAGAAAATGCGATTGCAATGGATTTAAAAAGTGATATTTCTATTCATTCTTAAAAAAAATCACAGAGATACACAGAGAAATTTTACAGAGATTCACGGCGAAAAAATAAGAATTCCACAAACTTTTTCCCTTTCGAAACTTTATAAAAACTCTTTGCAAACTTTGCGTTTCACTTTTTACATCTTCAAATAAAAGTTTTTAGTTAGATTAATATAATCCTCTGTGTATTGATGACGGCCAGTTTCTATAATTAAATGCGTTTCTTCTGTTTCATTATCCTCAAAAGAAAACTCTAACATACTTCTTTTTACTTCGGATGTTTCATTTCCTTGCACTCTACAAACTCTATTTAAAAAAAGATTGTTTTCTTTTGCCAAAACAACAAAACTCTCTTCTTCTTTAAAAGGAATAATTACTGAAAACACACCATTTGCTGACAAAATTTTTGAAACTCCAGAAATCAATGTATCAAAAGACAAAGAAGAAGTAAAACGCGCTTTATTTCTGGCAACATCTTCCGATTGAAAATCATCCGTATAAAAAGGCGGATTAGAAACAATTAAATCATAAGTTTCTTCCTCCTCTCCTATTTCATCTGCAAATTCCTGAAAAGTAGCATTGTAACAATACAAACGGTCTCCCCAATCAGATTGTTCAAAATTAGCCACAGTTTGTTCGTAGGCATTTTCATCAACCTCAACAGCATCTATGGTCATAGCATCAGTACGTTGCGCAATCATTAAAGAGATAACTCCTGTACCAGCACCTACATCTAAAATTGTATCCGGATAATGATCAACCGTACACCAAGCACCTAATAAAACGCCATCTGTTCCTACTTTCATTGCGGTTTTATCTTGATGAACTGTAAACTCTTTAAATTTAAATGGTTTTGACAATCTGTAATTTTTAATAGGCAATATATAGCAAAAAGAAGTCCAATCAAAAAAATAGACTTTAAAAAAAATAAAATTTAGAATACCTGTAGACACCACAGAACATTTGATGGAGACCTCTAATATTAGCGCTGAATTCTTTGAACAAAAAAAACCTATAGACACAAGTGTTATAGGTTTTTGTTTTTTAGAATGCAGAGAGGAAGGAACTAACACAATTCTCATAAACCCTCTGTTTATCTATGTTTCCAAATATATGAATTTTTACTGACACCTAATTAGTCCCTTAAAATTTAATCTCTAATATACTTATTTACTATATCTAATTGAATTCCAGAGTATTCAGAAAATTCATCTACAGTTATAAATTGATGAGGTTCTTTATCTAAAAAACTTTTCATATCATTTAAAAGCTTTCGCCCATAACGTTCACTGCGTCCTGTAATGCGCTGAATATCTTTTGGGTATATGCAAGCTCTTTTTTGATTCATAATACAGTATCTATGCTTTATCCATACTTAAGCCATATTCTATAATTATATGATAATGGTAATAATGCGTTGTTAAAGTGTTGACAACACGATAGTGTTATCAATATTTTAATGACGTTTTTGGTTGTATCGGAATGAATGACCAAAAACGGATTTTGATTTTTTTCTTTAAGCTATAAAGTTACGTGATTTGAATTTATTAATTAAAAATAAAATCTTATGGCTAAACAGACTGGTATTATCAAATTAAAAGGAACTATCGGAGGTATTTCTTTTTACAAAACAGGAGATGGACATCTTGCACGAGAAAAAGGAGGCGTGGATAAAAATAGAATCCAGAATGATCCTGCGTTTCAAAGAACGCGTGAAAATGGTTCTGAATTTGGAAGAGCAGGGAAAGGTGGAAAAGTATTACGAAATGCAATTCGTGTGCTTTTGCAAAATGCAAAAGACAAGCGTGTTGTAAGCAGATTAACAAAAGACCTTGTTGCTATTGTTAAAACAGACACCACCAACGAAAGAGGGTTAAGAACCATCCAAGATGGGGATTTAAGCCTATTAGAAAGATTTGAATTCAATTTGAATGGTAAATTAGGAGCAACTTTATTTGCTGTATTTACAAATGCTTTCGACAGAGTTACTGGTGATGCAACTTTAAATATTGCTGCTTTTTCTCCAACTTTAAGAATTGCAGCTCCTGCAGGAACAACTCATTTTAAAGTTGTAATGGGTGCAGCAGAATTAGATTTTGCAAATGAAACCTCAACATTTGAAAATGATGCAACTGCAATTTTGCCTTATACTGCAGCTGATACTGCTCCAATTGCTTTAACATCTACTATTACTGCTAATTCAACGTTGCCTGTAGTACAAATTTTAGGGATTGAGTTTTACCAAGAGGTAAATGGACAAATGTATGCACTTAAAAATGGTGCTTACAATGCTTTATCAATTGTTACTATTGATACTCCATAATTATGGAACTATTACTTCAAAGAGCGTATTTTAAAGAGGGTACTAATGGTACTCTCTTTCGCTCTGGTAAATTTCTTTGTCATACAATTGAGTTGCCCTGGAAAAATAATAAGAGAAATATTTCTTGTATTCCAGAAGGAGAATATCAAATTGAGCCTCGTTTTTCTAAACGATTTCAACATCATTTAATTTTAAAAGCAGTAAAAAGCAGAAGTTATATTTTATTTCATCCTGCAAATGATGCAAAAAGAGATTTAGAAGGTTGTATTGCTCCAGTAAATTATTTAAGAGGCATAGGAAAGGGTATTTATTCAAAAGATGCTATGCAAAAGTTACTGTCTCTGGTCTACCAAGCTAAAGACAGAAAGGAAATTATTTTATTAACTATTAAATCACAAAATTATGAACATAGTAGAACGTTATAAAAAGCCAACACCAAGGTTTTTCAAAATTTTAAGAAATATCGGTATTGCTTTGGCTACAGCTGGGGGCGCAATTATTGCAGCTCCAATTACAATACCATCTTTGGTTGTAACAATTTCAACTTATATGACTGTTGTTGGAACTGTGGCTACTGCAGTAAGTCAAGCAGTTGTAAAAGATGAAGATAGTTCTGAAATTGAAGTAAATTCAACAAAATAATGGACGATAATACTAAATCTGCAATTGTTGGTGGTACTTTTTTTTCATCTGTAGTAAATATTGGTGTTGAAGATGTAGCTACAACTATAATTTTAGCAGTTATTGGTGCTATTGTAAGTTTTTTTGTTTCAATTATTTTAAAATACATATTCCAGAATCTAAAAATTAAAACGAAAAAGTAGAGTTACATAATTTTTATGTTGGAATTAGGTCAATAAATAAAGTACATTATAAAAATAGTGTACTTTTTTTATGTGTTTTTTTAATAAACGGTTTTAAATTATTTTTTACTTAACGAAATGAGACAAACAAAGAATTTTGATAAAGAAACCAAATGAATTTAGCAGAATTTTTGTGCAGGAGAATGAGATAAGGAAAAAATATCAACGAATATTATCGTTTTTAAAGATTGATAAACAGAGGTGGGCTTGAGCGTGGAGTTTATCAATCTTTAAAAATGTTAGCCCAATGGCGATTGAATGAAAATTATTAAAGACGAAGTACGTAGTGCGCTGGCAGAAGCGAAAATAAGTGTGTATTTTTTTATTTGTTCTGTACTATTTTTCTGATTGTTTTTGTAAAAAGTGAATGCCTCGAAAAATATTTTTATTGTTAGTAAATTTCTATGGTTACTAAATTGTTTTTAAACTTGGATTAGCATTTGCTTTTGTGAAAACAATATTATCCCATTTTCTTACAAATAAAAAAATATACTCTTATTGGCTTTTTCTTGATTTTATAGGTGCTTTAGAATTATTCTTATTATTTCTAATTTACAATGATTTATAACTCTAATTTATTGAAACTAAAAAAGCACTTATAAAAACAATGCAACAATTACGAAATGTTATTTAAATATCTAAAAGTTATTAATTACTAAATATGTGAGCGTTGGAAGAGCGGCTATTTTACATAATGGCGTTATAGTGCCTGGAGTTTACGGAAGAGCAGTATAACTGCGCATTATGTAAAGATAGCTTTGGGGAGTTTTGTGTTTTATGAAATAATAAAAGCGTGTTGCTTTTTAGAGTTGTGCAATGAGTTTGCGAATGGAACAAGCTCTAAAATGCAACTTCCTATAGATTTTAAAACGCTAAACTTGCGTTGGCGCGCGGAACAAACCAAAAGACAGCCATTTTTTGCTTTTGCAACAAATTGGATTTTGGTTTGTGGGGAGTTTTTACCAAATTGATTCTATTTAAAGTTATGTAAGACTCAATAAAATAAAGATGTATAGGTTTTAAATAAAAGGCACTCTAATTTTTAATGGTCTTTCCTTCCCTATTACCCAATTTATAAGAAACTAATAAAGCTTAAAATATATTGTTTACATAACTTCTGTTTTTTTGATTGACTAAAAATAAAAGTTATGTAAATTAATCGGATATTATATTAGTTGATGTTATAGAAGATTTTCGTCTATAATATTTATTATGCTCAAAGCAAACTCTACCTCTAACAATAGCAGGGTGAACTTTGATTTTTTTTGCGAAATTTAAAATAACATCATCTGTAAATATATTATTGGCTATTTCAAAATATTCCCATTCTGATTCAGGTATTAATTTATTTCTGGCGAATTGATTTGCTTCAAATTCTAAGGTATCATTTTTTGAACTATTAATGAAAAATGAATGACCCTGATAATCACCTGTTAAATGAAGAAAAACGTGCCCTAATTCATGCATTATTGTGAAGGCAAAATTATCTAAACGTTTATATTTTAGAGACAAAACTATTGAAGGTACACCATTCGACATAAAGGATTTACCATCTACAGGGGTTTTAGATGGCCTGTCTAGAGTCTCAAATTTAATACCATAATTGCTTAATGTCTTTTTAGTGTCTTCTATTAAGTTCTTATTGTTTTTAAGAAATAATATATTTAGTTCTTTAATTAAATTATCCTGATTATTAAGACTAAACTTTTTAACTTTAATATTTTTTACTATGTATTCTGCATATGTAGACCAGGCGATAACATTATTTTTTTGCTCGGAAAATGCTTGAGATTTACGATAATGAGAAAAAACATAATCTTGATGATACTCATAAAATTTATCAAAATCTTGAACATCGTATAGCTTAAATATTGATTTGATATTTGATTTAATATCTGATTCAATTATTTTTTTCTTTCTAAAGTAACTAATTGGGATTATCTTTTGAATATTATTCCAAATCTTAATAAGTGCCGCTTCTTCTGAAAGCGATTTTTCAGTTTCTACAATATCGTACATAGCTTGTTTCACTAGCCAATCTTTTGCCCTACCTAAGCCAACTGCTTCAAGTTTAACAGATAGTTCAGCTGTAAATGGTTTTTTATTGACTAGGATATTATTTAATACTGATGGGCTAAGTTGAATTATAGAAGATAAATCTCTCTGAGACATATTTTTATCTTTCATTAATTCAATTAAAGAGATACTAGGGTGTTGCATTTCTTTCATGGTGCAAATGTATAAAAAATATTAATACTACAATTTACTAAAAAAAAACTATTCAACAAAACAAGTTAATAACTTTAATGTTAGTTTTATTAAAAAATATTAAAATAGTTTTTATATTTGCATTAGTTAAATGCGTAAATTAATTCTGATTATCAGTACAAAAATAAAAAACACTTAAAATGATATAAAAATAAACAAAAAAAAGCTCAGTATAAAATATACCAAGCTTTAAAATTTCTACAGAAACCTGTAGTTTGTATTCGCACTTCAAACATACAAATTTCTTTTTAAATTTTATTGCAAATATTTAGTAATGTTAAACAGGCAAGGACTTATTGTGTAGTCCTCAATGTCAAAAAGCTTTTAAACTCTTAAGAACCTCTAGGGAAGGATGCACAAACATTAATAAATACTTAAAATAAAAACAATATGAATTATTCATATAAAATTAATGGAGAAAAATTTACTTCTCCTAAGCAAAAATTAACAGGTGAAGAAATTTTAGAACTAGCCTGTTTAACACCAATAGAAAGTTACGAATTACTTCTAAAAACAAACCATAAAGGTTACGAGCCAATCCAATTGACGGAAACAGTAGATCTATCAGATCCAGGTATTGAACACTTAACTGCGAAACTTTATCAATCTATAATAATATTTATTGATGATAAAGAGTATTTAGTAGAAGAATGTTTTTCAACACCCAGAAAACTACTAGAACTCGCAGGTTATAATAATGATAGTTATTATTTAACCCAAATCAAAAGAGGAGGTACTGAAATTGGATATAAAGAAAAGAATGATACTAATCATAAAATTTCATTAGAAAAAGGTTCAAGGTTTTGTTTATATGAAAGAGAACAACAATGTGTTATTGTTAACGCCGAAAATCATCCATGGGGTAAAAAAACTATTTCTTTCGAAGAAGTAATTCAGCTAGCTTTTGGTAATGCATGTAATCCTAATTTTACTTATACAGTTTCATATACTAGAGGTAATAATCAAAAACCTACTGGAACTTTGGTTAAAGGCAATGAAGTAATTGTTAAATCTAAAATGGTCTTCGATGCACAGCAAACTAATAAATCCTAGTTTAGATATAGTTCAACTTCGTAACAATGGTTACGAGGTTGAAATTAAAGAAAATCACCTTTTAATTTACAATATTCCTTATTTTAACAATGTTAGAGATGTATGTAAAGGAGTTTTAGTTTCGAAAATAGAGCTTTCTAATAATGAAATAATTCAAACTCGTGATCATACAGTTTTCTTTATTGGAGATAAACCATGTGATGCAAATGGAGCTACTTTAAACACAATTATAAATAATAGTAACTCAGCACGTCTTGGGCAAACTATTACAATAAATCATATGTTTTCTAGTAAACCTAAGAATGGGTATAAAGATTATTATCATAAAATGGAGTCTTATATCAATATGTTAACATCTCATGTTCAAAGTATATATCCAAAAGAAACAGCTAAAACATTTCGCGTTTTAAAAGACGGTAAATCGGATACACCTTTTGCTTATATCGATACCAATGCATCAAGAAGTGGAATTCAATTTATTAATGACAAGCTTTCTAATTTGAAAATTGGTATTATAGGATTAGGAGGAACGGGTTCATACATATTAGATCTGATAGCTAAAACTAGTGTTTCAGAAATACAACTTTTTGATGGAGATGAATTTTGTCAACATAATGCTTTCAGAAGCCCTGGAGCAGCATTGATAGAAGTACTGAATCAAAATTTAAAGAAAGTTGATTATCAAAAAGATAATTATTCTAATATTCATCAAGGAATAATTTGTCATAGTGAGTATATTGGAGAAACAAATTTAAACTTATTACAAGATTTAGATTTTGTATTTATAGCTATTGATAGAGGACTTATCAAAAAACTTATCTTCAATTATTTAGAAGATAAAAAAATAAGTTTTATTGATTGCGGAATAGGAGTTATTAAAAAAGATAATTCCTTGCTTAGTTCTGTAAGAGTTAATTTTAGTGCAGATGGGTTTAGAGAGCATATCTGGAATGATAGAATATCATTTACAGATGAAGATGACGAAAAGAATCTTTATTCATCAAATATTCAGCTATGTGAATTGAATTCTTTAAACGCATGTCTCGCAGTTATGAAGTGGAAGCAATTTTATGGTATTTACCACGATGTTGGAAACGGATATAGTAGTATTTACAATTCTAGTGTTAACGAAATAATAAATGATGATGTTAGAGCCTAGATTTGTAAAATTCATACCTGACCGATTACAAGAAGATGTTTTATATGTGTCTTATGAGTATAATACTGCAATTCATCTATGTGCTTGCGGTTGTAATAATAAGGTTGTAACACCTATATCTCCTATTCAATGGTCATATAATTATAATGGAGAGAGTGTTAGCCTACATCCATCTATTGGTAATTGGAATTTTGATTGTAAATCTCATTATTGGGTGAAAGACAATCAAATTATATGGGCTGATAAATGGGATGCGCAAAAAATTTCTCAAGTTCAACAAGTTGAACAAAAGGAAATTTCTGATTATTTTGAAGAAAAAAATGATAGTAAAAAAGATGGTTTTTTTACTAAACTCTTAAAGTATTTTAAAATGATTAAATAAATGAAAAATGAATCACTGATTTTACGCTATGTTTAAATAGAATTTAAATTTAATAAGCGATAAGTAATATTCAGTTGTAATATATTTTAAACGGCAACCTTTAGTTGTCGTTTTTTTGTTTAGCTTTTTTGGCTAGTAGTTAGATTCCTATTCTTATAATCAATTATCATTAAAAATTGATATTCGTAGTCGTTTAATCTCCTTTAATGAAAATGAAATTAATTCCTATTTAGGTGAAATTATCACCCACCTTTCTACCCACTTACGGAAGTATATAGTTTATTCTCCAATGTCCACCTTTTGCGCTTCCCATTCTTTCAATAAGTTGTACCTCTTTTAGAAACTCTAAATTATTATCAATAGCAGTAGCACTTATGCCCACTATTTCTTCTAATTCTCTTTTAGAAACTTTACTATTTTTATGAATCGCTTTGATAATATTAACTCTATTGTCTGTTAGATTATCTACCCACTTATCTACCCACTTATTAAAATCGAAAGGTCTTCTAAATGTTACTGTAAATATTCCTTCAGTATTAAATTCAGGTGGAGTTAAATTATTTTCTAACATTAAATCTCTCATTCTACTAATACCAGAACCTACTTGTTCTACCATTCTTATTCTTTCAAAAAGACCAAATATTAAAGGATTTCTACTTAAACTTCTTTTACCAAATTCGTTTTTAGGAATGCCACTTACTAAACCTCCAGGATTAGAAACTTCAATTCTATCATTAAAAACTTCTACAGATATACGAGCTCCTTTATCATAATAATCTCTATGTGCTAAAGCATTAATAATAGCTTCTTTAAAAACTGTTTCGGGAATTTCCCAAATTTCTTTTCGAGGTTGTGAACCATTTCCTTCAATGTCATAACGCACATTTAGTTTTGTTTTTAACCAAGTCATTGTTTGAAGAAATTGCTGATATAAAGTACCTGACATTATTTTATCATCAGTAATATATCTTTTATCAATACCATCAAAAACAATACATCTAATTACTGCTTTTTCAAAAAACTGTTCTGGATTTTCTGCAAAGAATAAAGTAGCACCATTTTTAAGGAAGCCTTCTTTGGTTACTAATTTTAAATTATTGAATACTTGTTCGTTTGAAACTGTAGTACCTAAACCTGCTAATTCTCTAAATTGATCGATATTGGCATCAGGAATATCTTTAGTTATATCTATTGTTTTACAAGGCGCCTCATCATAATAAATCTTATCAGCTTGCTGAAAGAAATCTCTCATTTCTTCTACCGTAGTTAATTTTTGAGAATTAGGACCTTGACGAACATAAATTGCTCCAGAAAGGACATAAGGTTTATTTACACCTGAAGGAACTTCAATTATTACAATTTCTTTTTCATCAATAGTTGTCGTATAAATATTGCAATGTAATGTAGGTGTAATTTCATTTATTGAATTCTGCAAAGCGGAACGTTTTGCATTGTTAAACGTAACTCCTTGAACATCATTAGCATCATCAACACCCAAAATAAGAGTACCACCAGATGCATTTGCAAAAGCACAAATTTCTTCTGTAACCTCTTTTATTTTATTTGGAATTCTTACTTTAAATTCAAGGTTAAAGCCTTCTCCTGAATTTATAAGTGATTTTATTTCGTTGATACTTAACATAAAATTATTGCTATTCACAAATCTATTAAAATTGTTTGGTTTTTAGTCTTTGTATTACACTTTTATCGATGTTGAGTCGGTGTTGCCTTTATTTTCGTTTATCTGAACTTTCTTTATCAAAAGCTATTAAATTAAAGAACTCGCGCATTCTTGAACGTACTCGAATCCCATATCTGCTCTCTAATTCTTGTGCATTTAAGTTTGTAGTGGTGTGCGTTCTAATCTTACGTTTTAAGAATAAATCGTAGCGAGATAATAGTATTTCTCCCATTACATTGCAATCTTTACCAAAATGCCTTCCTGTGGTTTCTACACCTAAATCATCAAAACAATAGAAACCATTATTTCCATAATCTTCAATAATTTTGAAACCACTTTTATTAAAACTAAACGTAATATTTCTTGCAGGTACTACTATATGTTTATTTTGATGAGGTATTATAAAAGGCAATAGTTTCATTAAACTAGTTTTGCCACATCCAACTGGACCCGATAACAAAATTCCTTTATTGGGATCTATTTGTAATTTTTTGCAAGTTTCAATATCACGAATAAAATAAATACATAGTTTATAGAGAATTGCTTCATCTTCTGGATAAATTTTAAAGTTTTTACCAAATAGTAGTTTGCCTTTTGCTTCTAAATAGATTAACATTTTTGGAAAATCGTAGATTATTTGATTTCCTTTTAGTTCTCCTAATTGGTATTGGACACTTCCTTCGATTATTATGTGGGGTGATTTTGTTTTCATTTCTTTAATGGATTCCTCATCGTTCATACTTCACTCTGTCGGAATGACAATGTATTTTTATTCGAATGCTTTTTCTTAATTTCATATTGTTCATTTTGTATTGAAACAAAACGAACCAAAAATTCAAGACTTGGATTTTCAGCGGTCAATTTGATTTTCAACAGCCAAAAGAAAAGAACTCCACTTCCTTTTAGTCAGTGTCAGACAGCTTTTCTTTTTACGCTATTTTCAAATAATTGACACTCGCTTGAAAATCTTATGTCGGGTTTAAATTGCGAATTCATTTTGTATTTGGCTTTATTAGATTTCTGGTTGTTCATTTCTTTTTATTTTATCGTCAATTTGCAGAGAGGAAGGGAATCTAAACTTCCGAAAACAGAACAGTAAACACCAAGGTGGTTTTAATAAGACCTTTCGACTGCGCTCAAGGTGACATTTAGAGAGGTTCATTGTAATTTTTGTTTTTACTAGTCTTTAGGTTGTCCATATTTTGGCTAACTGTTTTATGGTTTTCTTTTGTTTTGATTTCTTCTGCTTTTATCATCCAATTTTTTGCTGTTGCTTGCCAATTGACAATTTTTGTTTTTCCGCCTACTTTCCAACCAATACCCTGGTAATGGTTGAAGAATTTTTGAGCTTCAATTATTGGCCATTTTTCTTTTTTAAAAAAATCAATTACTATTTTTTCATTTTTGGGCTGGTCAAGTTTATTAATGTTTTTATTGTTTCTATTAGTTTGTATATGTTTATTAATAGATACCAGTGCTTGTCCAGTGCTTGTCACGATTTTGGTATTGCTGTGTACCAGAGCTTGTCCAGAACTTGTCTCAAAATTGAACATCTTAATTTTACTACCCTTAAACGGATTGTGTGATGGATAGTAAATAAGATATTTCCAATGATTCAATTCTCTAATACATTTGTGATATGTTGATTTAGAACCTATTTTTGAAAAGCTCATTACTTCTTCTCGATTGATATAGAATTCTTCTAAGAATCGATTATTGTTCCAAATTTGAAAAAGTGCTACATACAGACTTATGTGTGTTGGATTTAAACGATTGTCTTTTGAAAATTGAAGAAATACACCTTTTAGGTGTTTTATGTAGTTTACTTTTTGCATAGCTTAAACTTCTCGATACAATTTTACTGTCGCATTCCACTATGCGCAATACGACATTAAAACCACTCGAAGTGACAATTAAAACTTGTTATGGATTCGGTTTTCTTCTAGTACTTTTTGAATTTCTTCATAGTCGTAATAGATAACTCCACCAACTTTAGAGTAGGGGAGTGTGCCATTAATTCTTAAGTTTTGTAATGTTCCTGGAGAAATGCTTAATAAATCTCTGACCTCTGGAGATTTTAACCATTTTTTAGGTGCAAAACCTGATTGATGGTTAATCATTGCTTTGATGTTTTCTAATAATTCGTGTTTGAATTCTTGTAAATCTTCTGTAGTAATAATAGTTGCTGCCATTTTCTAACAATTTTTGTAAAGAAGCTGTTGAATGCCCCCACATTCAAACAGCTTCTTTGGGTTAATTTAGTTCACGAGTTTTCTGTTAGTATACATATGTGTTCGTGAACCTACGATTTGACTTTCGTTTGGCAAATATGATATGATTTATTGAAGTTTATACACAAGTAAAACCCAACTTGGGTGATTTTATATACTCATTTTTAATAAATTGTATTGGTATTAATTGTTATTGTGATTATTTATAAGAGCAACAAAAAAGTGCAAATTATATGAAAAATAATTTGCACTTAGAAACACCCAACTTGGGTGTTTATTCATCTGAATCTAACATCTTATTTTCTAGAGAATTTTTTAGTTTATCTATGAATTTAGTCTGATTCATTTTACGTGAACGGATTTCTAAAAATGTTCTGTAATAATCACCAAGGTCAATGTTAAACATTTGTTCGCAAGCTGATGCCATTTCTTTAATATCTGCTGTTCCGCTATTTACAGCACCAGAACTATGAAGCGCGTAAATTAATTCTATTAAATCGGTTTTATTGCCTGTCCAAAAAAGTTTTGACTGTTTTTTAAACGCATTGATATTAGTTTCCATACTATTATTGTTTTCAAGTTTATCTATTTCTCTTTTTAGATAAATAATTAACATATCGTATGCCATAATAGTAGCCACTGTTGTATCGTGACTTGTAGAAAATTTATCGTCCGTAAAAAACGATAATGAATCTGGAAATAGCCTTATATCTGCTTTACCTCTGATAAAATATTCTTCATCTAAAAAAATAGCACCTCTTCTAAAATAATGATAAAATTCTAGGTTATCATTAAAATAGTTTTGAAGCCTATCTATGTGATTGTTGAAGTATTTTACTTGAGATTTATTACTACTTCTAGGTCTTTTACTTTCTATACTGAATAATTTGACATAATATATTAATTTACTAAAAACATAAGGCTTCATATTTTTAAAAAAAAGTATTTCTTCATTTTTTGGAATTAATTTTTTCCTTAAAAAAAGTATTTTTATTTGTTTTAATGCTCTTTTTGTTATTCTAATACTTTCTTCTGCTTTTTCTAATACGCCTTCTGTTTCTTTCTCTAAAAAATCTAAATTATAGTCTAATTCTTTAACAATTTTTTCAATCTTTTTCAATTTTTTTTAATCTGTAGAAAACCATATCAATATCTTAATTAATATGACTTTAGTTATAACTTTATTTATTTCACATATTTATATTTCATTAATATTTATCTTATTTAGTTATTTTTAATTCACTCTCCATTTCATTTTCTGTAATCTAACAGCATTTAGAATAGCCAACAAAGCAACACCCACATCAGCAAAAACAGCTTCCCACATTGTAGCCAAACCACCTGCTCCTAAAATTAGCACAATCACTTTTACACCAAATGCTAATCCAATATTTTGCCATACAATCTTTCTTGTTGAGCGACCAATTTGAATCGCTTTTACTACTTTTGATGGCTGATCTGTTTGAATAATAACATCAGCTGTTTCAATGGCAACATCGCTACCTAAACCACCCATAGCAATACCAACATCACTTGCTGCTAAAACAGGTGCATCATTAATACCATCACCAATAAAAGCAATCTTATTTTCTGAATTTTGTTTTAACTTTTCTACTTCATTTAATTTATCTTCAGGTAATAAACCGCCTTTGGCTTCTTCAATATTTAATTCAGATGCTACTTTTTGAGTAATAGAATCCTTATCCCCAGAAAGCATCATTATTTTTTTAATACCTACTTTATGTAACGCTGTAATTGTTTCTTTTGCATCTTCTTTCAATTCATCTGCAATAACAACATAGCCTGCAAAAGCGTTATCAATAGCCACTAAAACTATAGATTCTACAATAGTGTCAATTTCTTTGGAAACTTCGATATTATTTGCTGTCATTAAGGTTTTATTACCAACTAAAACAGGTTTGCCATTTACGTTTCCTTTTAATCCTTTACCTGCAATTTCGGATACTTCTGAAGCTTGAAAATCTTTACCATCTGCTTTATACTCTAAAATAGCTTTTGCTATAGGATGTGTAGATTGTTCCTCCATAGCCATTAAGTATTTCATAAATTCCTTTTCCTCCCAGTTAATAGCTTTAATATCTTTAATTTTAAAAACTCCTTTTGTTACGGTTCCAGTTTTATCCATTACCAAAATATTTATCTTGGTCATTGCTTCTAAAAAAGAAGCACCTTTAAATAAAATACCATTTTTTGAAGCTGCACCTAAACCACCAAAATATCCTAAAGGAATAGAAATTACCAAAGCACAAGGACAGGATATAACTAAAAATATTAATGCACGATATAGCCAATCTCTAAACACATAATCATCTACAAAAAAATAAGGTAGAAACGTAACAGCTATTGCTAAAAACACAACAATTGGTGTATATACTCTCGCAAATTTTCTAATAAACAATTCGGTTTTAGACTTACGAGCTGTTGCATTTTGAACCATATCAAGAATTCTGGCAATAGAACTGTCTTTAAATTCTTTGGTAGTTTTAATTTCGATAACACCAACCAAATTAATGCTACCTGCAAATACCTTTTCTCCTTTTGTAATCGTATCAGGTTTGCTTTCCCCAGTTAATGCAGCAGTATTAAAAGAACCTTTTTCGGATAATAAAATACCATCTAAAGGAATTTTCTCACCAACACGAACTTTTACTTTTTCTCCAATTTCTACAGTTTCAGGATTTACCGATTTATAATCATTATTTCGATATACCAAAGCTTCATTTGGACGAACATCAAGTAGCGCTTTTATATTGCCTTTTGCTCTACTTACTGCAGCACTTTGGAATAGTTCACCAATAGCATAGAATAACATTACAGCAACACCTTCAGGATATTCCCCAATTATAAATGCACCAATTGTAGCAATGGACATTAAAAAAAACTCTGTGAATACATCTCCTTTTTTAATACTATTCCAACCCTCTTTTACAACCGGAAGTCCTACAGGAAAATAAGCTACACTGTACCAAATTATTCGAATCCAGTCTTTAAAAAAAGCAACATCAAAATAGTCTAAACCTATACCAATGATAAGCATTATAAAACTTGCTATTGCAGGTATGTAGGTTTTTAAAGAACTACTATTTGAGTGTTCGTGATTATGATGATCTTTGTGATTGTGTTGCTTTTCTGAACCTGGTTTTAAATCACTTAAATTAACTTTCTTTTTTTTCATTTTTTAGTGTAATTTTTCTAAAAGCAAAATGATCAAATCCATCTTCTCACTTTTTTTGAATATTTTAAATAATCATTACCAAACTCTAGTTTTAAAAAATCTTCCTCTAATCTTATTTGTGTATTGATGCTTATTGTAGATAGTGAGATTATTAATAATGTAAATGCATTTGGAATAATCAAAAACAATCCAATATTTGCTAACATAATTCCAAGAAAAATTGGATTTCTTGATATTGAAAATAATCCTTTAGTTACAAGTTTTGTTTTATTCTTTTTATCAATTCCAATTCTCCAAGAATTAGCCATTTGAGATTGAGCAAACCAAACTACGATTAAAGAAATAATTAAAAATCCCCATCCAATTTTGAATAATATTTCATTTTCTAAATACCAAAAGGGAAGTAAATATTTAGACCATTCAATTTTAAAGGCGTAAATACCAACAATAACGAGTTCTAAAAAAGAAATTACAGTGAATACTTTACCATTATAACCGTGTGCATCATCTGTTTTATTAAATGTTAATGGATTTACACCTGTCTTTATTTTTAATAAGACTGACCTTATGACAAATACAAAGAGAAAATAAACTATAAAGAAAATGAATAAAAGCATTGATTTTTAGATTAATTTTATTGATACAAAATTGCTATAAAAACCAATGCAATGGAAGTGCATTTATTACACGCTACATTTATCGCAAATTCCTTTTACAACTAAGTTTACATTCTCGGAGACAAAACCATCAGGTACTTTTATTTGTGGTATTTTATGGTCTGTTAAGCAAATTGTTTCATTACAGTTATTACAGTGAAAATGTAAATGCAAATCTGTTTCAATTTCGCAATTACATCCTTTTTCACATAATGCATATTTTGTAATACCTGTGCCATCATCTATTTGATGTACTATTGCTTTTTCTTCAAATGTTTTTACTGTCCTGTACAATGTGGTTCTATCTGCTTTTTCAAAAGCATTTTCTATATCGCTTAATGTTACAGCCACTTCTTTTTTTGCAAGAAACTTATAAATAAGTAAACGCATCGCAGTAACACGAATATTTTTTGATTCTAAAAGTTGTTCAATTGTTTTCATAATTAATGTTCGTGTTCTGTTTCTCCTTTTTTCATTTCAGCCATTAAATAATATGCATTATTATAGGCGATTTTAATATTTTTTTCTGTTTGATTAATAAATTTAACTTCAATCCAATTATTGTCTTTTGTACCTAAAATAACCTCAATAGGTGAAAAACTCCAATCATTGTTTTCTTTTTTTACAGAAAAAACAAAGAATCTATCACCATCTTTTATGATTGCACTTTCTGGTAATGCCTTTGTTACTTTATTGTTGACTTGAATTTTACCTTTTATATACATACCAGGAATTAAATTTCCTTTTTTGTTTTCAATTTCAGCGTGAACGTGAAGTGCTTTCGGATTATCTTCAAAGGTTTTACTTACCGAGTAAATTTCTGCAGTAAGATCTTCGTCTGTATTAGATTGTAAATTGAAAATTACTTTTTGACCTTTCTTAACTTTATAAACGTCTTTTTCGAACACCATTAAATCTGCGTGAACGTGATGTGTGTTTACAATTTCAAAAATCTCTGTTTGTGGTTCTACATATTGCCCCGTTTTAACTTCAACTTTTTGCACAAAACCTTCTATTGGGCTTCGTAATGAGATACTTTGAGCAATTGTACCATTTTTAACTAATGAGGTGTTTATGTTTAATAGTTTTAATTGTGCTTCTAAACCGTTTGCCATCGCTTTTGAGGCATCATATTCAGCTTCTGCTTTTTGAAAGTTTGCACCGGAACCAACTCCTGCATTATATAATTTTTGTTGACGTTGATAGTTCTTCTTTAAAAAATTACTGTTACTTACCGCATTCAAATAATCAGTCTGCATTTTTATGATATTAGGATGTGATAAATAGGCAACCACTTGACCTTTGTTTACTTTGTCGCCTTCAATAACATTTATAGATACTACATTTGCACCTACGACTGAAGTTATTGTAGCTTCGTTTTGTGGAGGTACTTCTAATGCACCATTAGCTTCTACATACCCAACCAAATTACGTAATGCTATTGTATCAATTTTCATTTTTAAAGTTTCAAATTGCTTTTGTGAAAGCAGAACTTCTTCCTCATCACTATGAGCTTCTTTGGTTTCTAACTTTATATTATCGCTTTGCAAATGTGCATCTTCATTCTTTTGATTCTCCTTATTTCCACAAGCAGTAAGTAAAAATGAAACAGTTAGTAATGTTAAGATTATATATCGTGTATTTTTCATTTTCTTATTGTTTAAAATATTGTAATTGGAATGTGCTTTCTAAATAATTTATTAATGCTTGTTGTGCTTCTATTTCAGATTGAATAGCTTCTTTTATGAGTTGTGTAAACCCCGTGTAATCTATCTCTCCTTCTTTATAGGCAAATAAAGCTCCTACTTTTTGTTCTTTTACAAGAGGTAACACCTCTATTTTATAGAAAAACCAAGCTTTTTTCCATTTTTGATAATTATCTTTTGACTGTTTAAACTTCGAATGTACTTCTTGTTTTTTAAACTGAATATTGGTGTCTGCAATTTCCTTATCTATTCTTGCAGTTTTAACTTTTGCTTTACTTGTACCGGATAAAAAAGGAATTGAAATACCTGCTTGATATGTGTAAAAACCTGAATTACCATTTACTTTTTGTAAACCACCTTGTAGATTTAGTTTGGGTAAATTATCTGCTCTTGCTGCCTTATAATTTGCTTCTGCTTCTGCTAATTGTGATTGTGCTATCCCATACAAAGGATGTTCTTCTGGGTTAAAAGCATCAACATCAATTTCAGAAGATATTTCAAAATCATTAGGAACTGTATAGAATGTATCAGTAACTAGCCATAAATTTAGTTGTTGTAATGCAATACTATATTCTCTTTTTGATTGCATCAACTTGTTTTTAATCTTTAGTACTTGAGTTTTAGCTGCAGAATATTCTAATTTTGAAATAGCTTCAACTTCATAATTTAATGCTACTGCTTTTTCAAAAGTTAAAAAAATAGAATCTAACTCTTTGTATAAATGATAATTCCTTTTATTTTGTAGAGCATTTGCCCAGGCTTTTTTCACTTCGAATTCTAAATCTAATTCTGAAAGTATAAATGCTTTTTGAGCTAATTGAATGCGTTGTTTTTGCAAATGTTTTTTTGCAGAAATACCAAACACATCAATGTTGCTTTGACCAATACCGATAGTCGTATAAATACCATTACCATTATTTACTTCTTCACCACCTGTAAAAATTTGAGTTGTACCAAAATCATAGGCTGTGCTTTTTAATTGCTCTTGCTTACTAATTTCTAATTGTTTTTGTTTTAACAGCGGAAAGTTTTCTTTTGACAATTTAACAGCTTCAGTCAAAGAAATAATTGGCAACGTATTATTAACTTCTTGTGCAATTCCTTTTATCGGTAACAAAAACAGAAAAACTACCATAGATGTTGCTGCAATAATTTTTTTGTTAGCTCTCAATTTGAATGATTTGTTTTCTACCCAATGATATAAAATAGGTAAAACAAACAATGTTAATAATGTAGAAGTTAGTAAACCTCCAATTACTACGGTTGCTAAAGGTCGTTGTACTTCTGCACCAGCAGATGCTGAAATAGCCATAGGTAAAAAGCCTAAAACATCTGTAAAAGCAGTTAGCATAATAGGTCTAATTCTCCGTTTTGTACCTTCTACAATTCTTTCTTTTAAATTGGTTATGCCTTCCTCTTTTAATTCGTTGAGTCCACTAATCATTACTAATCCATTTAAAACCGCAACACCAAACAAAACAATAAAGCCTACACCTGCCGAAATACTAAAAGGCATATCACGTAACCACAATGCTACGACACCACCAATAGTTGCCATAGGAATTGCGATATAAATCATTAATGTTTGTGGTAGCGATTTTAAAGCGAAGTAAATAAGCACAAATATGAGTAATAATGCTAGTGGAACAACAGTTTTTAATCTATTACTAGCACGCTCTAAATTTTCAAAAGCACCACCGTAACGAATGAAATAACCTGATGGTAACACAAGTTTAGCATCTAATTTTGATTTTATTTCTGCTACCAAAGATTTTACATCACGTCCTCTGACATTAATACCTACATAGGTTCTTCTATTTGTATTATCCCTGCTTATTTGCATTGGACCCGATTTATAACTTATATCTGCAATTTCACGGAGTGGAATTTGTGATCCAGAAGGTAAATTAATAAACAAGTTTTGAATATCTGTAATATCTTTACGGTTTTTAGCTGTTAAACGAACAACTAAATCGAATCGTTTTTCACCTTCAAAAATGGTTCCTGCGATACCACCAGCAAAAGCAGATTGAATAACTTGATTTAAAGAATTTATTTGTAAACCATATTGCGCTAATTTGTTACGGTTATATGTAATTGTCATTTGAGGTAAACCTGTGGTAGCTTCCGCTTTCATATCACCTATACCAGTAGTTCCAGCAATGATTTTTGTGATTTCGGCTGCTTTTTGAGATAGTACATTTATATCTTCACCATAAATTTTTATAGCAATATCTTCTCTAACACCTTCTAGTAATTCATTGAATCGCATTTCGATAGGTTGGGTGAATTCATAATTTACACCAGGGACTGTTTCTACTGCTTCTTTCATTTTTTCAATGAGTTCATCTTTAGAAGTTACGGAAGTCCATTCGTTTTTTGGTTTTAAAATCACAAAAACATCTGCAATATCCATTGGCATTGGGTCTGTTGGTATTTCGGCAACACCAATACGACTTACTATTTTTTCAACTTCGGGGAATGTTGATTTTACAATTCTTTCAATTTTAGTAGTCGTTTCAATAGTTTCTGTTAGAGAACTACCAGGTTTTAAAATTGCGTGAAAAGCAATATCGCCTTCATCAAGCTGTGGTATAAATTCGCCACCCATTTTTGTAAACATAAAAACTGCAACACCGAATAAAACAACAGAAACACCAATTATTACTTTTCCCTTTTTTAAGGCTTTTTCTAAAAGTGGTTGATATTTTTGTTCTACCCAATGCACAAATTTATCACCATAAGATTTTTTTGCTGACTTTGGTGCTCTTAAAATTAATGATGACATCATTGGAACATATGTCAAACAAAGTACCATTGCACCAATCATTGCAAAAATAAAAGTTAATGCCATTGGCTTGAACATCTTACCTTCTATACCTTGTAATGCTAAGATTGGTAGAAACACAATTAAGATAATTAACTGTCCGAAAAATGCAGCATTCATCATTTTTTTGGAAGCATCTGATGCTACATTATCACGTTCTTTTGCTGTTAATTTTTTCTTTTTTAATATTTGAGAGGCTATAAGGAAAACCGTACTTTCAACAATAATTACAGCTCCATCGACAATTATTCCAAAATCTATGGCACCTAAACTCATTAGGTTCGCCCAAACATCAAATACATTCATAAGGATAAATGCAAATAATAATGATAGTGGAATGGTTGATGCAACGATTAAACCACCTCGCCAGTTGCCTAATAGAAAAATAAGGACGAAAATGACAATTAACGCACCCTCAATAAGATTAGTTGCTACTGTGGATGTGGTTTCTGCGATTAATTTACTTCTATCTAATAAAGCCTCTATAACAATACCCTCTGGTAAAGACTTTTCAATTTGAGCCATTCTTTCTTTGACATTTGCAATAACATCATTTGAATTTGCTCCTTTCAGCATCATTACTAAACCACCTACAACTTCGCCTTCACCATCTTGAGTTAAAGCACCATATCGAATAGCAGCACCAAATTGTACTGTAGCAATATCACCTATAGTAATTGGAATGTTGTTGGTGTTTTTTACTACAGTTTTTTTTATATCATCTAAACTACGTACTAATCCTTCTCCACGTATAAAATTAGCTTGATGATTTTTTTCGATATATGCCCCCCCTGTATTTTGATTATTTACTTCAAGAGCATTAAATACATCCGTTATTGTTAATCCTATTGACCTTAATACGCTTGGATCTACCGCTACTTCATACTGCTTGATTTTTCCACCAATAGCATTGACTTCAACAACACCTTCTACCATTGCCATTTGACGTTGTACTATCCAATCTTGCATAGTACGTAAATCAGTTACAGAATATTTGTCTTTATATCCTGGTTTTACTTTAAGTGTATATTGATAGATTTCTCCTAAACCCGATGAAATAGGCCCCATTGTAGGTTTGCCAAAACCTGCAGGAATTTGTCCTTTAATGTCGTTTAGTTTTTCAGCGACTAATTGACGTGGTAGATAAGTACCCATTTCATCGTCAAAAACTATGGTAACCACAGATAAACCAAAACGAGATATTGAACGAATTTCCTGAACATTAGGTAAATTACTCATAGCTACCTCTACTGGGTAGGTTATAATTTGCTCAATATCCTCTGTTCCTAAATTAGGCGCTTGTGTAATGACTTGAACTTGGTTATTGGTAATGTCTGGAACGGCATCTATTGGTACTTGAGTCATACTCCAAATACCAGCTCCAATAATGGTAAGCGTTAGCAAACCAATCATAAATTTGTTATTGATTGAAAAATCAATGATTTTATTAATCATAGAAAATGTGTTAATTCAGTTAAACTTATCGATATAATTCGTAATAAAAATTAGAGTTACACGAGATGAAAAGAACCTTTAGGTTCTAAATTGGATATAAGTATCCTTTAAAAAAAACTGAATTATGCCCTTGGTGGCTGTAAAATTGAAGTTGTAAAATCTTGTACTATACCATTTTGGTAGAAAAAGTCTTGTGTAGAAATATAGGATGTATTAAAACTTATATCTACAAATTTGAAGTTGATTGTGCTTATATGGCAGCATTGACAAATACAAAAAGGAGAACATAAATCTAAATTTTGATGCTGATGTTCGTGGTCTACTGCTTGTGAAATTTCTGTTTTAACCTCATTATCAAGCGCAGAATAATCTTCGCAAGGAGCTAAATTAAGTGCGAAAATATAAATTGATAATATGAAGGCTAAATATTTCATTGTAGCAAAGATATAAATTAATTAGTGCAATGGTTGTGCAAATAAGAAAGGTTACAGTTTTATAATTGGAGAGCCTTTCTAAATAAAGACTCTCCAATATTTATTTTTAATGATTGTGATTAGAATGAGTCTCATCAGATCGATTCATCATCATTTCGTGGTCGTATTTACAACAACCAGGTAAACCATCATAAGCATCTAAATCACCTTCCACTTTTTCAGTATCATAACCAGAAGCTGCAATTGCTTTGTGAATTTCCATTGGGTTTGTTTTAGCGTCGTCAAAAGAAACATTTATTTTCTTTTTCTTAACATCCCAATTTGCAGTTGCTACACCATCAACATTATTTGCAGCTTTTTCAATTGTGTTTTTACACATACCGCAATTACCTCTTACACCAAAAGAAATGTCTTTCATTGCCATTTTAATAGAAGTTTCTGTATTTTTTGAGTTTGAATCCTTTTTACTTTCGTTTTTACAGCTAGTGAAAACTATTGCTATAATAACGACCATACTTAAAATTACTTTTTTCATTGTTTTTAAATTTAATTATTCTTACTATTTATTTAAATTACTCTATTACTTGTTTTATATCACCACAGGTTATCATTGCTTCACCATAATAAGGGTTGATAACTTTTTTTTCTGTACTTAACCAATATGCTCCTTTATTGTTATCTGCCATTGGGCAAAATTGGACGAAGATTTTTTTATTGATTCCAAACAATTTTACAGCATTGATTAAATGTGATGAAAGGTGTTTAAAATGGTTTCTTTGTACTTTGATGTCTGAACTATTTGAAATTGAATTAGCAGACGATTTTATTTCTTTTTCTATTGACATCCAATGATTATGAGCAGTCTTATCTGTTAATTGTTTCATATCAACTTTAGATAGGTTTTCTAGTATTTCTTTTGATGCTATGATTGCATTATTAGCATTATCTTTAACCAATTCATCTTTTAATTTTATATAAGTATCATAAACTTCTTCTAATTGATTTTGAAAAATGGTTGAAACTTGTATGCGCTCATTCATTTTAGAATGGTCTTTTTTATTTGTTTTCGTAGTTTCCATACCTAAATGACCTTCGTGTCCCGTCATTACTTTTCCACCGACTTTATTCATCATCGATTTTTTACCTTGTAATTGCGCAGCAGCGTCTATTGTAAACACTCCATTGGTTACAATTTCATCAGCATTTTGTAAACCTTCTAAAACTTCATAATTATCACCTAACTTTTTACCTAAAACAATTTCACGCATTTCGAAAACAGGTTTTGTTGTATCAGGCTTTATGTAAACAACAGATCGTTTTCCTGTCCATAAAACTGCAGTGGCAGGAATGCTGACAGCATTATTTTTGTTACCAGTTCTATTTTTAATTTTACCTTCAACAAACATTCCTGGTTTAAACTTTTTATTCTTATTATTTAAAACCACTCTTAATGTTACTGTTCTAGTTTTGGTGTTTAAGACAGGGTCTATAAAGTCTACTTTACCCTTAAACTCTTCATTTGCATAAGCGTTTGTTGTTACTAAAACTTCTTGCCCTTTTTTGAAGTTGTCTATTTGATTTTCATACACATCAAAATTACCCCAAACTGTATTTAGTTTTGCGATTTTTAATAGCGGTTGCCCTTGTTTAATATAATCACCTTGTTCTACCAACTTTTCTGAAACTGTACCAGAAACTGTAGCATAAACAGGGAAATTTTCTATTACTTTACCTGAAGCTTCAATTTGATTTATTTGTTTTTCATTTAGTTTCCAAAGTTTTAATTTGTTCTTTACTGCTTTATATAATGTAGGTTGTGTTTCTTTTAAACTACCAGCTGTAATCAATTCTTGTTGAGCGGCATATAATTCTGGAGAATAGATAGTGGCTAAAAGTTGCCCTTTATTAATCTTTTCTCCAGTAAAGCTTACGTTTAATTTCTCAATTCTTCCTGAAAAATAGCTTACTTGTACCGCATTTGATTCTTCATTTTCTACAATTTTACCTGATAATTTTATAAAATTTTCTTTCTGATTGCTATTACCAACAATTGAAGTTTGAATGTTTGCAAGCGCCATTGCATTTTCTGATAACTTAAATTGATCTGCTAGTAAACCATCAGCACTTGTTTCTGCAGGGATTAAATCCATACCACAAATGGGGCAATCTCCTGGTTCTGATTTCATAATTTGAGGATGCATTGAGCACGTCCATTTTTGATTTGAGTCTACAGTTTCATTATGATTATGCTCAGATTCTTGAGTTGATGAATTACCAAATAGTATCCATCCTAATACTAGACCAATAGCTAATATTCCGATATAAATTGCGTATTTTTTCATTTCTAAATTGATTGATTCTGTTGTTTATAATTCTTTTTTATAATTTAATATTTCTTAATCTTAATGAGTTTACAATTACAGAAACTGAGCTAAAACTCATCGCTGCAGCAGCAATCATTGGAGATAATAAAATTCCGAAAAATGGAAATAAAAAACCTGCTGCTACTGGAACACCCAGAATGTTGTAAATGAAAGCAAAAAACAGATTTTGTTTGATGTTTTTCATTACACCTTTTCCGAGGTTTATTGCCTTTACAATACCTAGTAAATCACCTTTTACTAAGGTTACTTCACTACTTTCTATAGCTACATCTGTACCTGTACCCATAGCAATACCAATATTAGCTTGTGCCAAAGCAGGAGCGTCATTAATACCATCACCAGCCATTGCAACTATTTTTCCTTGAGATTGTAATTCTTTAATGACATTTAATTTATCTTCGGGTAAACATTCTGCTTGAAAACTAGCCAGGTTTAATTGGTCTGCAACATATTTTGCAGTACGCTTATTATCGCCAGTTAACATAATTACTTCTATACCTTGTTTTTGTAATTCGCTTATTGCTTGTTTACTAGTACCTTTAATTGCATCTGTTATGGTAACATAACCTACTACAATTTGATTAATAGCTATGTAAGAAACTGTTTTACCTTGTTCTTGTTCTGTAATAATTTTAGCATCAAATTCAGAAGTGATTTTTGCTTTTACAAGCTCCATTAATTTTTTATTACCAAGAGCAATTTTTTTGTTTCTAACTGTACCAATAACACCTTTACCCATTACAGCTTCAAAATCTTTTGATTCTAGTAGTTTTATACTTTTTGCTTTTGCAAAATTCATAATAGCTTCAGCCAAAGGATGCTCACTGTATTGGTTTAAGGAAGCAATACTTTGTAGTATGTTTTCATCAAATTCTCCAGCAGTATTTACTACTTTTTCTACTGATGGTTTCCCTTCAGTTATTGTTCCTGTTTTATCAGTAATTAGCACATCTACTTTATTTAAGTTTTCTAAAGCTTCAGCATTTTTGATTAAGACACCATTTTGTGCACCTTTACCAACACCAACCATTACTGACATTGGTGTTGCCAAACCTAAAGCACAAGGACACGCAATAATTAATACTGCAATAGAATTTACAAAAGCAAAAACCATTGCTGGTTCTGGTCCAAAATAACGCCAAATGATAAAAGTAATAGAGGCAACAAGAATAACTACTGGCACAAAATATTTAGATATTTTATCTGCTAATTTTTGGATAGGAGCTCTTGAACGACTTGCATTGTTTACCATATGAATAATTTGAGATAGTAAAGTTTCTGAACCTACTTTTTCTGCAATCATCACAAAAGATTTTGTACCGTTAATTGTACCAGAACTTACAGCGTCATCTATTTTTTTATCCACAGGAATAGGTTCTCCAGTTATCATAGATTCATCTATACTACTATGACCCTCAGTTATTTTACCATCTACAGGAATTTTATCACCTGGTTTAACACGAAGTAAATCTCCTTTTTTAATACTATGAATTGAAATAATTTCGTCACCTGATTCTGTAACTAAAGTTGCTTCTGTTGGTGCTAATTTTAATAATTCTTTAATTGCACCACTTGTTTGACTATGTGCTTTGGCTTCTAATAATTGTCCTAATAAAACTAATGTAAGAATTACTGTTGTCGCTTCAAAATAGACGAATACTGTACCACTTTCCGTTTTAAATTGTTCTGGAAAAACATCAGGAAAAAACATAGCGACTAAACTAAATAACCAAGCAACTCCTGTGCCTATACCAATTAGCGTAAACATATTTAGATTCCAAGTTTTTATACTTTTATAGGCCCTTTCGAAAAACATCCAACAAGTATAAAATACCACTGGAAGGGATAAAATTAACTGAATCCAATTCCAAGTAAATTGAGAAAACATTTTTGTTGATGGGTTTCCTGGAATTAAATCTGCCATTGCAATTATGAAAATAGGGACTGTAAATAGTACAGAAATTTTCATTTTTGTAAGCAATTTTTGATACGTTTTATCTTCTTCGTTTTCTGAAGGTTCTATTGCGACTAAATCCATTCCGCAAATAGGACAACTTCCTGGTTCATCCTTTATAATTTCAGGATGCATCGGACACGTATATTCAGTTGTTACTTGTAGTTTAGGTTGTTCTACTAAATCCATTCCACAAACAGGACAACCAACTTGAGAACTATACGTTTTATCATCTTCACAATGCATTGGACAATAAAAAACACCATTACCTTCTTCTATAACTTTTACTTCTTTATGCTTTTTATGACCAGGCATTTCAATTGTATAATGTAACCCAGCATTCAATAAAGTTTCTTGTAATTTTTCTATAGAAATATGTGAAGACATTTCTATAGCTACTGTTTTTTCTTTTAAAAATGCTTCAACTTTTGTAACCTCCTTTAGATTACTTAAAGCATTTTCTACATTGGTTTTACAACCATTGCAAGTCATTCCTTGTATATTATATGTGTGTTTCATCTTTTATTTTTTAAAGACTATCAAGTATTTTATTCATAAAATCAGTAATATTCTTTTTCTCTTTCTTAGTTAATTTTGCATCACTATGAATAAAAGTGTAAGAGGACAAAGGCATTTTGTTATCTCTTATTTGACTCATAATTGATTTTAATTTACTTTTCTTTCTTCTATTTGAATATTCAGCCCATTTACTAAAATCTAATTCTTTTTTCCCTTCTTGTATGTGGCTTTCCACAAACCAAGCTGCAGGTTGAACTTTATTGTACCAAGGATAATTAGTGTTATTACTGTGACAGTCATAGCAGGACTTTTTTAATATTCTACTAATACTTTTGGGCGTTTTGTTTACCAACAAAAAATCAGTTTTTAGAATATATTCACTTTGATTGAGCTTTGTGGGAATAAATTGTATTCCCACTGAAGCAACCAAAAAAAGCAATGCTATGATTTTAACAGTTTTCATTTAATTTATTTGCTTTTTTACACTACCACATTTTAACATTCTTGCACCATAATATGGATTCTTGATGTCCTTAATTTCACTCAACCAAAAACCACCTTTGTTGTTATTAGCCATTGGACAAAAGTCTTTGTAAAGTGTTTTTTCTGTACCTAGCAATGCTACCAAATCAATAATATCTGTGCTTAAAGCAAGAAAATGTTCTCTTTGATGCTTTAGATCACTTTTTATAATATGCTCTGCGTGTTCTTTAGCACTTTCCATAATTTCCATATATTCTTTGTGAGTTTCAGCTGATAATTTTGTCATTTCAAAAACTGAAAATGCTTTTACTAAAGCAGTTCCTCCTTTTGCAGCGTTCTTATTATTATCAGTTGCTAAACCATTTTTAATTTCAATATAAGCTCCTATAATTAATGTTGTTGCGGTATTCTTTTGATTATTTACTTCAATTGCTCTTACATCTTTTTTGGATGATTTATTATGATGCATCTTGCTATGGTCGTGCTGTGCATTAATAACATTAGTTACACTCATTACTAATGCAATTAGTACTGTTGATAAAATCCTTGTATTTATTTTTAAGTTTTTCATTTTTATTGTTTTAAATAATTAATAATTGTTGATTGTATGTAATACTTTCTAATTGACTCTACTTGATTTAACTGAAACTTTAATTGTAATTCTTGAATGTCTAAAACATCATTGAAATCTATTGCACCAGTTTCGTAATTTTTAATTAAAATGTCCTGAGCATTTTTAGCTTGCATCAAGTTTTTAGCTTGCGTTTTATAACTAATACGAGCCGAAATTCTATCATTTACAGCTTTGTCTAAACGCATTATAAGTTTATTAAGACGATCTTGTTTCTGAGCTAAAATTTCTTGTTGTAGTAATTGGTTTTGTTTGGTTTTAGATTTGTATTTGCTGTTGAATATTGGAATTGATATGGATAGCATTGGCATTATGATATCTTTACCATTTTCACTAAAATCTAAACTTGGACGCTTTTCTACATTTATATAATCTAACCCAAAACCAATCATAGGACTGCTTTCTTTTTGGTTTAATAATTCAGACTGTTCTACTGAATAATAAAGCTTATCGAATTTTAATAACTCAGGATGTAATTTTAAAACCTTTGAATTATCATCAAAAGATTCTGATGGAATTGACAACTCATTAACAACAGTAACTTTTACAGATTTATCACGATTTAAGAGTTTATTAAAAACAGTCTGTTCCGCAATAAATTGTTGGAACAAAACTTCTAATAATTGTTGCAATTCATTTTGACGCATTTGTAATCTTAAAACATCTACTAAAGAAGCATTCCCAACTTCAACAGATGTTAAGGCTAAAGTTTCATAGGTTTTTAACAATTCAATATTTTCAATCAATACTTTTTGTTTTGCTTTATTTGCAAACAAATTGTAATACGATTGTGATACAGATGTCATTAATTTACGTTTTGAAATTACAATATCTTCATACTTTGCTTTGGCTAATGAACCCACATAATTCTCACGAGCAGCAATCGTATTAAACCAAGGGATCATTTGTTTTGCAGATACCTTAAAGCGTTGAGCTCCTGTTCTTGTTTCTGGTTCACTCACAAAATAACCTACACCAAATTCAGTATTCGGAATTGTATTCACTTCATTTATTTTTTCAGAAGCAATTTTATACCTTAATTCGAATTTTTGAATCTCTGGATTATTTGTTAATGCAACTTCAATAAGGTTCTCTAACTGTTGTGCTTTCGCAAAAGCGGAAACAAACAATAAACAAATTAAAATTTTTATATGTTTCATTATGCTGTTTTTTTAAGTTGAATTTCAGCTTTCCAGCTGTATAGTACTGGAACAATAAATAAGGTGATTAGTGCAATTAACATTCCTCCAAAACTAGGGATAGCCATAGGAATCATAATATCACTACCACGACCTGTTGAGGTTAAAACAGGTAATAATGCTAAGATTGTTGTCGCTGTAGTCATCAAACAAGGTCTGATTCTTTTTTCTCCGGCTTCTACAATAGATGCTCTAATTTCCTTTTTGTTTTTAGGTGTGTCTCTTTCAAAAATTTGAGTTAGGTATGTTGCCATTACAACACCATCATCAGTTGCAATACCAAACAACGCTATAAAACCGACCCATACCGCTACACTTAGATTAATAGGATGCATTTGGAATAATTCTCGAAGATTTTCTCCGAATAAGTTGATGTTTAAAAACCAATCTTGACCATATAACCAGATCATTATAAATCCACCTGAAAATGCAACTGCAATACCTGTAAAGACCATTAAAGATGTTCCTACTGAACGAAATTGAAAGTATAAAATTAGAAATATAATTGCCAATGCTAGCGGCACAACAACAGACAGTGTTTCTTCTGCTCTTAATTGATTTTCATACGTTCCTGTGAATTTGTAGTTAATTCCTTTTGGTACAATTAGCTCACCATTATCTATCTTTTCTTGAATGAGAGCTTGGGCATTTTCTACTACGTTTACTTCAGCAAAACCATCTAACTTGTCAAATAATACATAACCAACTAAAAAAGTATCTTCACTTTTAATTACTTGTGGACCTTGTTCATATCTAATGTTTGCTAATTCACTTAATGGGACAGAACTTCCTTTTGCAACGGGTATGTAAATTTGCTTTAAATCTTCTGGATTACCACGTAATTCTCTTGGGTATCGAACACGGATACCATATCGTTCTCTACCTTCAACAGTTTGGGTTAAGACCATACCACCAACAGTTATTTTAAGAACATTTTGGACTTCTTCGATAGTAATTCCATAACGTGCAATTTTCTCTCTATCTATATCAATTAATAAATAGGGTTTACCAACAATACGATCTGCAAAAACAGCTTCTTGTTTCACACCTTCTGCTTGCTTTAAAATATCTTCCAATTGAATACCAAAATTTTCAATTTGTTTTAAATCTTGCCCTTTTACTTTTATTCCCATTGGTGCACGCATACCAGTTTGTAACATTACCAAACGTGTTTCAATAGGTTGTAATTTTGGAGCAGAAGTAACACCAGGAAGTTTTGTTACTCTAACAATTTCTTTCCAAATATCATCAGGTGATTCAATTTTTGGACGCCAGTTTCTATAAAATTCACCATCATTATCTTCAATTAATTGAGAATTTTTAATACTACTGAAAGTAGTATTCTCAGAATTGTTAGGGTTTGCTACGAATTGACCATTTTTTAAAGCAAACAAACCTTCATCATTTACTTTATATCTCTGTCTCTTTCCATTTTCATTCAATGCGTATTCTGACTTGTATTGAATAACATTTTCATACATTGATAATGGAGCAGGGTCTAAAGCAGATTCTGTTCTACCTGATTTACCAACAACTGTTTTTATTTCTGGAAGAGTTGCAACAGCCATATCTAATTGTTGCAATACTCTTTTGTTCTCTTCAACACCAGAATGAGGCATTGAAGTTGGCATTAATAAAAACGAACCTTCATTTAAGGATGGCATAAATTCTTTACCAGTATTTTTCATAATGAAAACACCTGCAATTACAATAGCAGTAGGAACAGATAAGAATAATAATTTATGATCTAAACACCACTTTAAAATACGAGTATAAAACTTTATGAATAATGAGAAAACACCTAATAAACCAAAACAAATAATACTTACAAAAATCAGGTTCCAAAAGATACTTTTATCAACTCCTAATGGTCTCCAATATTCTGCTAATAGAATTACAATTGCTGAAACAGAAATAATAATATTAACAAGGTTTGCTTTCTTTTTATTTATTTTTTCTTGAAGTTTTAAGACTCCAGTAATTCCAAAACCTATTAAGATAATTCCTAACCAATAGCCATATAACATAGCTATAAAACCGACAATTATTAAGATGCTATTTACTACATAACTAAAACTCTTTTTTACGGTTTTCTTTCTGAATAAAAACGCTGCGAAAGGTGGAATTAAAAATAAGGCAACAATTATAGAAGCTGTTAAAGCAAATGTTTTTGTAAATGCTAATGGTCGGAAAAGTTTTCCTTCTGCACCAATCATTGTAAATACAGGTATGAAACTGATAATCGTTGTCATTACTGCTGTAATAATTGCACCAGAAACTTCTGCGGTTGCATTATAAACCACTGTATTTATTGGTAGTTTTCCATCATCTTCATCTAGGTGACGAATAATGTTTTCTGAAAGTATGACGCCAACATCAACCATCGTTCCAATAGCAATTGCAATACCAGAAAGTGCTACAATATTTGCATCTACATTAAATATTTTCATCGCAATAAATACCATTAACACAGCAACAGGAAGCAGGCCAGATATTAAAATAGAAGCTCTTAAATTAAAAACCATAATCATAATAACTAGGATTGTTATCATAATTTCTAATGTTAAAGCTTCGTTTAGCGTTCCTAAGGTTTCTTGGATTAGTTCTGTTCTATCATAAAATGGAACAATAGTTACTTGTGATGTTCTACCATCTGCTAAAACTTTAGAAGGTAAACCTGAACTTAATTCGTTAATTTTTTCTTTAACGTTATTAATAACTTCCATAGGATTTGCACCATATCTCGCTACTACAACAGCACCTACAACTTCTGCACCTTCTTTATCTAATAAACCTCTACGAGTTGCAGGGCCTAAAGACACTTTACCAATATCTTTAATTTTTATAGAAGTAAATTTTTCTGAAGTTACTACTGCATCTTCTATATCTGAAATCGATTTTACATACCCTAAACCACGCACTAAATATTCAGCTTGATTGATTTCTAAAGTTTGAGCACCTATATCCTTATTACTTTGTTTTACAGCTTTTACCACTTGACTTAAAGTGATATTATACTGTCTCATTAATTCTGGATTGACATCAACTTGATATTCCTTTACATATCCACCAATAGAAGCTACTTCAGAAACCCCGCTTGCAGAGGATAAAGCATACTTTACATAGTAATCTTGAATACTACGTAATTCTTGTAAATCCCAACCACCAGTAACATTTCCTTTTTCATCTCGACCTTCTAAAGTGTACCAAAATATTTGACCTAAACCAGTTGCATCAGGCCCTAAAGCAGGATTAACACCTTCAGGTAATAACCCACTTGGTAATGAATTTAGTTTTTCTAGAATTCGACTTCTACTCCAATAAAACTCAATATCTTCTTCAAAAATGATGTAGATACTAGAGAAGCCAAACATAGAAGAACTACGAATGGTTTTTACTCCAGGAATTCCTAGTAAAGAAGTTGTTAAGGGATAGGTAATTTGGTCTTCAATATCTTGAGGAGAACGACCATCCCATTTGGTGAATACTATTTGTTGATTTTCGCCAATATCAGGAATTGCATCAACAGCAACAGGATCACTTGGTAAAAATCCTGTGTCCCAATTAAAAGGCGCATTTACAGTTCCCCATCCTATAAATAGGAAAAGTAATAGAACTGCTACTAGTTTATTTTCTATTAAAAATTTTATACTTTTATTTATCATTTTTTTGATAATTAAACAATTAGACTATGGTGTTCGAAAAAAACACCGAATACAGCAAATTATCCTTATAACTATGCAGTTATAGGACAAAACGGTCTATTGTTTAAAAATCAAATTAAATAACTCTCGTCAATCTTGTAGATCTGATTTGTGACGATGGGTGGTGCGTATTCTTCAAAAGAAGACACCTTTTTATCTAAACCTTCAAATAGGTTTATATAAGAATAAATGAATGAAGCAATAAATACCTTTTGCTCAAAAGAAATTTTATCTACTGAAGATTGTAGTTCATCTTGAGCATTTTTTACAATTTGTTGATCACTGCAGCAGTCTATGTTTAAACTTGAGCAATCAGACAAAGAAGATGTGTTTTGAACTTCCATACCACAAGAAGTGGCTTTTTCAAAAATAGCTGTATCCACAAGGGTATCACCACAAAAATGTTTTGTGATAGCAAACGAAGTTGTAGAAAATAACACTACAAACGACATTAAAACAGCTAATATTTTATGTGATAACTTTGACATTCTAAAAACAAAGGTACGAAATAGTAATAAAAAAGATTAAAATTAATGTTGAAAAATTTTTTATTAATTTAGTGAATAGGATTATATATAAATTAATTAGTTGCTCTTTTAGTAGAAAAACCTTCATTACGTTTTCTAAATTTATCTTTTAGAACTTCCATATCCTCACTAACTTTTCTATCAATTATTTTAGCATAATGCTGTGTTGTTTTCAAAGATTTATGCCCAAGCATTTTACTAACAGATTCTATTGGAACACCATTAGTAAGTGTTATAGTGGTTGCAAAAGTATGACGTGCTAAATGGAAAGTTAAGTTTTTATTTATTTCGCATATATCAGCAATTTCTTTTAAGTAAGCATTCATTTTTTGATTACTTAAAATTGGTAATAACTTATTTGAATTTAAAACATCAGAATCCCCTTCATATTTTTTTAAAATTATTTCTGCAGAAGGCAATAATGGTATATTACTTTTGGTTTTAGTCTTTTTTCTGGTTGTTTTTATCCAACGACCACCATCAATACCAATCACAATATTATCTTTATTCAAAGCTTTTACATCTGCATAAGCTAAACCAGTAAAGCAGCTAAACACAAAAATATCTTTCACTAAATTTAAACGATGTATAGAGAATTCTTTTTCAATTAATCTTTGAATTTCTTCTTCATCCAAAAATTCTCTTTCTACTGTCTTTAAAATGCCTTTCCAATTAAAAAACGGGTCTTTAACTATCCAATCATTAGCGTAAGCAATTCTAACAATTTTCTTAAAATTAGTAATGTATTTTATTGTTGTATTGTGTGCACATTTTTTTTCTGTTTTCAAATAATATTCAAATCCTGTAATAAATTTATTGTCAATCTCGGTTACTGGTATATCTTCAATTTTATATTCGTGATTGATATAATTTTTTAAATGTTTTTTTGCTGTTTTATATCTTTCTGAAGTACCTAAAGCATAATCTTTACCAACTAACTTTTCCATTTGAATATTATGATTTTCAAAAATTTCTAAAGTCATTTTTCGAACCTCATTTTTACCCTGGTAAATATTTCTAATATTAATAGCAGTAATTAATTTATTTTCTTCTACTAATCTTTGGTGTATTTTATAAATTCGATTAGCAATACTATCAATATATTTATTAAGTTGTTGAGCCTCTCCAGAAGAACCTTTCATTTTGCCAGCAGAGGAACTCCACTTTTGAACATCAACCTTTCTTGAAATACTTAATTCGGCTCTTTTACCATTTACAGTAATCCTTAAATAAATATTTGCTTTTCCATTTTTGTCTGCTTTACTACGTTTGATGTAGAAAATGAATGAGAATAAATGTTGCATAGGTGTCAGTTAACTATTATAGCATAAATATACGAAAATTAAATTAAAAAAACTCATAACTAATTAAATATCAGTATATTTAGTTTGATTCGGTGTCAGTTATAAATTTAAAAAATAGACCCCTAATTAGCATCTTACACAACAATTTTTGATGATTTTGATTGGTATGCTTTAAATAGAAAAAACCCTACAAACATAGCGTTTGTAGGGTTTTGACTCTAATTAGTACTCTTTTAGCAGAGAGGAAGGGATTCGAACCCTCGATACGTTGCCGTATACACACTTTCCAGGCGTGCGCCTTCGACCACTCGGCCACCTCTCTAAATACTGAACAACTTTCAGTAATGTATAACATTACCACTCACACATTTTATAGCGTAATTTAGCAACCTTATTATCTTACAAATACAATGCTATCAACCCTTCCGGAGTATCTACATGTATTGTATTATTCTCTCTATCTACTTTTTTAATGAACTCATCAACCATAGGAATAAAAATTTCTTTTCCATCCCTATCAATTTCAAAAAGTGGCTGTGCAGCTTTATCGTTTATATGTACAATAGTTCCCACTTCACCAAAATTTGCATCAACAACGGTAAAACCAATTACTTCATGAAAATAAAATTTATCTCCAGTTAATTTTGGCAACATAGTAGAAGGTAAATAAATGCCACATTTTAAAATAGCATCTGCTTCTTCTTCAGAATAAACATCTTCAAACTGAACACGTAATTGATTTCCTTTGTGAAGCGAACTTTTTTCAATAAAAAATGGAACCAGGTTTGTGCCAAACTCGACATAAACTGATTCCATTTCTGTGTACAACTCAGGTTCGTCAGTATCTAATTTGATAACAACTTCACCCTTAAAACTATATTTTGTAACGATTTTGCCTAAATAAAAACAATCTTCTTTACGCATTTTCGTATAAATTTATAATTTATTCTGATGCTTTTTCTTGTGCTTCATCAATAGTTTCAGGAGCCGCTTCAACTTCTTCAACTACTTCTGCAACCTCTTCAACAACTGGTTTAGCTGCTTCAATTCTTGCTTCGTTTACTGCTTTTTCTGCTGCAAATGCTGCTGCTTTTGCTTCAGATTGTGCTTTAGACAAACCTGCTTCTTTATCAGAAACTTTAGTTGCTTTTTCTTCTATCCAAGCTGCAAATTTTGCATCTGCTTGTTCTTGAGTTAAAGCCCCTTTTCTTACTCCACCAACTAAATGATTTTTCAACATAGCTCCTTTATAAGATAAAATTGCTTTTGCAGTATCAGTTGGTTGCGCACCGTTTTGTAACCAAGTTACGGCAACATCAACATCTAAATCAATAATTGCTGGGTTTGAGTTAGGATCATAAGTACCTATTTTTTCTAAGTATTTACCATCTCTTTTTGCACGTGCATCAGCGGCAACTATCCAATAGAATGGTTTCCCTTTTTTACCGTGTCTTTGTAATCTAATCTTTACAGACATAATTTGTTAATTTTTTAAGGTTCTCGACCTTGATTATTAATAATCCTACCATCTCGTGATAAGTGGGCGCAAAAGTACAAAAACCTTTTTAACTAAAACTCTAATTTTTAATATTTTTTTGGGCGTTACCACAAGGGTCGGGCTTTCGCTACTCGCTTCCCACAAAAAATGTGGGAGAGCTCAAACAAACCGCTCTATCCCTAACGCAAATGCAGTATTAAGTATTAAGTATTAAGTATTAAGTATTAAGTATTAAGTATGCAAAATTAAAAATTCTACCTAAACAAACCATAAAACATTAAAACTTTGAACCTTGAAACTTTGAAACTTTGAACTTGAACCTTTGAAACTTTGAACTTTGAACCTTTGAACCTTGAATTTTAAACAATAAACCTAAAACCGTTAATAACTTATCCTCATAAATTCCAACAAAAAAATGTAAATTTACAGTCCGTTTAAAACGAACATCCTCATTACAAAAAAAGCCATTTATGTACTTAATATTTGATACTGAAACCACCGGTTTACCTAAAAGTTGGAATGCTCCAATTACAGACACAGACAACTGGCCAAGGTGTATACAAATTGCATGGCAATTGCATGATGAGATGGGTAATGTATTAGAACACAATAATTTTCTAATTCAACCAGACAATTTTAACATTCCGTATGATGCAGAAAGAATTCACGGAATATCTACAGAATTAGCCGCAGAACAAGGAATTTCTTTAGACGAATGTTTAAGGAAATTTAATGAAGTTTTAGATAAAACAACCTTTATTGTTGGTCAGAATTTACAATTCGACCTTAATATTATGGGCTGTGAATTCCATAGATTAGGCGTAGAAAACAAAATGCTTTCCCTACCTGTTTTAGATACCTGTACAGAAAAAACGGCTACAATGTGTCAGATTCCTGGTGGTCGTGGTGGTAAATTTAAATTACCAACCTTAACAGAATTACACCATCATTTATTTGGTGTTGGTTTTGGTGAAGCACACAATGCAACCGCCGATGTTGAAGCAACTACACGTTGTTTTTTAGAGTTGATTCGTTTAAGAGAATTTACCAAAGAACAATTAGATGTTGATGCAGATTATTTTAAAAATTTCTCTGAAGCAAATCCAAAACCAATTCAAGTAATTGGTTTAAAACACATCAATCTAAAACAAGAAAGCGAAAAAATTCGCAAGCGTTTAGAAAAATTAAAAGGTACTGCAGAAACCAAATCTACCTCAGAAGGTTTAGCCGAATTAAAAGATGTACAATTTTCGCATTTACACAATCATACACAATATTCTGTTTTACAAAGTACCATGCAACTTGGTAACATTGTAAAAGCTGCAGCAAAAGATAATATGCCCGCAGTTGCCATGACAGATACTGCAAATATGATGGGAGCTTTCCATTTTGTAAATGCCGTATTAAATCATAATAAAGACGCAGAAACTCCTATGAAACCAATTATTGGTTGTGAGTTTAACATCTGTGAAGATCATAAAAATAAATCGCAAAAAGACAACGGTTATCAAGTTGTGTTATTGGCAAAAAATAAAAACGGGTATCATAATTTAGCTAAAATGTCTTCTACTGCCTTTGTAGATGGTTTTTATTATGTACCAAGAATTGATAGAGCGCTTGTAGAAAAATACAAAGAAGATATTATTGTTTTAACAGGAAACTTATATGGAGAAGTTCCTAGTAAAATTTTAAATCTTGGAGAAAAACAAGCCGAAGATGCTTTAATTTGGTGGAAAGAACAATTTAAAGACGATTTATATATTGAGTTGATGCGTCACAACCAACAAGACGAAAAAATTGTAAATGAAACTTTATTAAAATTTTCTAAAAAGCACAATGTTAAAATTATTGCCACAAATAACACCTTTTATTTAGAAAAGAAAGATGCCAATGCTCATGATATTTTATTATGTGTAAAAGATGGCGAAAAGCAAGCAACTCCTATTGGTAAAGGTCGTGGTTATAGATATGGTTTGCCAAATGACGAGTATTATTTCAAGTCTACCGAAGAAATGAAAATGCTCTTTGCAGACCTACCAGAAGCCATTAGCAACATACAAGAAATTGTAGATAAAATTGAAATTTTTACCCTTGCAAGAGATGTGCTTTTGCCCGCGTTTAATATTGGTGATGAATTTAAAGATCCGGAAGATGAAAAAGATAACGGTAAACGTGGAGAGAATAATTTTCTAAAACACTTAACTTTTGAAGGTGCCAAAAAACGTTATGGAGAAATTACAGAATCTATTAAAGAACGTTTAGATTTTGAGCTTTCTGTAATTGAAAAAACAGGATACCCTGGGTATTTCTTAATTGTAGAAGATTTTATTAGAGCAGCAAGAAAAATGGATGTTGCTGTGGGTCCTGGACGTGGTTCTGCCGCAGGTTCTGTAGTTGCCTATTGTCTTTGGATTACAAATATAGACCCAATTAAATACGATTTACTTTTTGAGCGTTTCTTAAATCCAGAACGTATTTCTATGCCAGATATTGATATTGATTTTGATGATGAAGGTCGTGGACGTGTCATGGATTATGTAATTGATAAATATGGTGCAAATCAAGTAGCACAAATTATTACCTACGGAACCATGGCGGCAAAATCTTCTATTAGAGATACCGCCAGAGTTTTAGATTTACCGCTTTTTGAAGCCGATAGAATTGCAAAATTAATTCCCGGTATCAAACTAAAAAATATATTTGGTACGGACGCAAAAAGTATCGGAAAAGTTGCTGCTTTGCGTGCCGAAGAAAAACAATTAGTAGAAGAACTAAAACAAATGTCTTACGGAAATGATTTGGTTTCCGAAACAATAAACAAAGCCACCATTTTAGAAGGTTCTGTAAGAAATACTGGTATACACGCCTGTGGTGTCATTATTACACCTGGTGATATTACCAATTATGTACCCGTTTCCTTAGCAAAGGATTCCGACATGTATGTTACCCAATTTGATAACTCTGTGGTAGAAACGGCAGGTTTATTAAAAATGGATTTCTTGGGATTAAAAACACTGACTTTAATTAAAGACACCGTTAAAATTGTAAAAGCAAGACATGGCATCACATTAGACCCAGAAAATTTTTCTTTAGAGGATGAAAAAACCTATGAGTTATTCCAAAGAGGAGAAACCGTGGGTGTTTTTCAATATGAATCTCCCGGAATGCAAAAACACATGCGCTCTTTAAAACCAACGGTTTTTGCAGATTTAATTGCCATGAATGCCTTGTACAGACCTGGGCCAATGGAATATATTCCGTCTTTTATCAACAGAAAACACGGAACCGAAGATATTGAGTATGATTTACCTGCCATGGAAGAATATTTGGCAGAAACATACGGAATTACAGTATACCAAGAGCAAGTAATGCTTTTATCGCAAAAATTAGCCGATTTTACAAAAGGTGAAGCCGATGTTTTACGTAAAGCAATGGGTAAAAAACAAATTGCGGTACTCGATAAAATGAAACCAAAATTTGTAGAACAAGCTGCAGCAAAAGGTCATGATCCAGAAAAATTAGAAAAAATTTGGAAAGATTGGGAAGCCTTTGCTAGTTATGCCTTTAACAAATCTCACTCTACTTGTTATGCGTGGATAGCTTATCAAACAGCCTATTTAAAAGCGCATTATCCGGCAGAATATATGGCATCTGTTCTTTCTAATAATATGAATGATATTAAATCTGTTTCTTTCTTTATGGAAGAATGTAAACGAATGGGCTTACCAGTTTTTGGTCCAGATTTAAATGAATCTTTTTTAAAGTTTTCTGTAAATAAAGAAGGTGCTGTGCGTTTTGGAATGGCTGCAGTAAAAGGTGTTGGAGCCGGAGCTGTAAGAGCTATTATAAAAGAACGTAAAGAAAACGGAAATTATTCTTCAATTTTTGATTTGGCAAAACGTGTAGATTTACGTGCTGCTAATAAAAAATCTTTTGATAGTTTAATTAAAGCCGGAGCTTTTGATTCTTTTACAGACACACATAGAGCTCAGTATTTTGCAACAGATGAAAAAGGATTAACCTTTTTAGAACGTGCCATGAAATTTGGAAGTAAATATCAGGAAAACGAAAATTCTGCGCAAGTTTCTATGTTTGGTGAAGCTTCTTCAGTACAGTTTCCAGAACCAGATATTCCGCAATGTGAAACTTGGGGAACCATGGAACTTTTATCGCAAGAAAAAGAAGTAATTGGTATTTATATTTCTGCACATCCGCTTGATGATTTTAAAAACGAAATGATTTTTTGCAATGCTGCATTAAAACATTTTAAAGGAGACATCTCTAAATATGTAGGTATGAATTTAACCTTTGCTGGTATTGTAACAGATGTACAACACAGAGTTTCTAAGGCAGGTAAAGGTTGGGCTATGTTTACCATGGAAGATTATGGAGATAGTAACGAATTTAGAATTTTTGGTGAAGATTATTTAAGAATGAAACACTTTTTATCTTTAAATTCTTTCTTGTATGTACGTGCTACCATACAACCAGGTTGGACCAACAAAGAAGGTGTTACCGGTGAACCTCGTTTAAAATTTACAGATTTTAAATTGTTACATGATATTATGGATGAACTCTGTAAAAAAGTAACCATAAAAATTCCTTTGGAAGAAGTAAATGAAAAAAATATTCTAAATTTAGAAAGTATTCTTAAAAACAATCCAGGAAAACAATCTTTACATTTTACCATTTGGGATGCCAAAGAAAAAATTGAAGTAAACCTGCCAAGTAGAAACACAAAAATTAATATTACGAATGAATTATTGGCCGTTTTAGAAAGTCAGCATATAAATTTTAAGTTGAATTAAGACTAGTTTAAAGAAGAAACTAAAAAACATACACGCTAAAAAAAGAGGATTGCTTACTTTTGCTGATGATTTAAAAAAGTAAATGAAACAAGATAAAAATGGACTTTGGGTAAGTTGGAACGAAAATCTTACACACAATTACAAGTCTCTTTATAAAATCACTTCTGAAAAAGAATTACAAGAAGTTGTAAAAAATTCAGACCAAATTCGTGTATTCGGAAGCAAACAGTCTTCTGCTGATATTGCTTCTGGTGCTGCCACTTTAATTGATATTACTACCTACAATAAAATTATATCTTTTAATGATTCTGAACGCACAATTACGGTGCAAGCCGGTGTAATTTTAGGAGATTTGTTAGAAGCAATTGAAGCTAAAGGTTGGTGTATACCATGTTTACCAGACATTAATACGGTTACCATTGGTGGCGCTTTGGCTACCGGAACTCATGGTACAAGTGGACAACTTTTATGCGAATACATGACCAAATGCACCCTTGTTTTAGCCGATGGTTCTGTGAAAGAAATTTCTGAAAAAGATACACTTATAAATGCTGTAAGAGTTTCTTTAGGTGTTTTAGGAGTATTTTCTGAAATCACGTTTCAATGCCAACCTATTTACACCTTACATGTAAAAGAAGGCCCGGAAAAAGATAAAGAATGGCTTCCAAAAATTGAAGAACGATTAAAAAAACATGATTTTCTACGAATTTTATGGCTTCCTCATACCAATAAAGGATACATCATTACAGGTGATAAAATTGATCCAAACACAAAAATTACAGAAGATTTAGGACCTAAATATCTAAAACATCGCAGAAAAACTTCTAAAATATTATATAAATACACACATATTTTTCCTTGGATTACCGCAATAGCAAACAAACTTTTATACCGTGGTTTTTTTAGTTCAACAAAAGAACACAAAGGTTCTTTATACCAAGCTACCGTAACTAAATCTAGAGGTTCTACTTTAGAATTAGCAGAATGGACTATTGGTTTAGACATATTTCCCACTGTTTTTGAAGAATTAAAAACAGAAATTAACAAGTGGTCTAATAAATCTTTTATTCATATTCCTATGGATGTACGTTTTGTGTACAAAGACACATCTTGGCTAAGCTATGCCTACGGAAAAGATACGGTAACTATGGGATGCGTTTCTAGAAATGCAGCCACTGCAAATACGTACGAAGCCTTTAAAAGTATTGAGAAAATTTTTCTAAAACATGGAGGGAAACCTCACTGGGGAAAACGCTTTACTGCCAAAAATACTGAACTCTCAAAAATTTATGACAAATGGGAAGATTTTAAATTACTAAGACGAGAATTAGATCCAACCAACAAATTTCTAAATCCATATTTAACAGAACTAATCAACGAAAAAAAGCACAATTAATGGCATTACCCAAAGGATTTTTATTTGATTTTGACGGCGTTGTAGTAGATAGTTTTGACAGCCATTATTCTGCTTGGACATCTGCATTTAGAGAATTATTTAATGAAAAAATAGCTCCTTTTCCTAAAAGTTATGCAGGAAAATCTCCAATGATAATAGCCGAATACTTTTGTGGTGTTATTGGCAAGGAAGCACAAACTAAAGAATTATTTTTTTTAAAAGATGAACATATAAAAACGCGTTTTAAAGTTCCTAAATTATTACCTGGCGTAAGAGAATTTACAAGTCTTTTATCCAAAGAAAACATCCCTTACGGCATTGCAAGTAACGCAACAAAACAGTTTTTAAAGAATAGTATTTATCATTTAAACCTAAATTTTCCTACGGTATTTGGCGTAGAAGATTATATAAAACCAAAACCTGCACCAGAAGCTTATATTTTATTGGCAGAAACCTTAGGTTTTATAGAGGATGATTTTAAAGATATCTGGATTTTTGAAGACAGCTTAACCGGAACCAAAGCTGCAAAATCTGCAGGAATGATTCCTATTGGAATTACAACTCAATATTCTGAAGAAGAACTAAAAAAAGCCGGAAGTTTTTTACTATTTCCTACCTTGCTAGAAGCCTATCAACATTTAACAGCTAAGTAGTATTTTATAATGAAAAGTACTATTACGCAGTTTGTTGATGATCAAATGTGCTTATTAGATCCTGTTTATGCCACCACTTTAACTATTTTTATTTCTTTATATGTGCTATATTTGCACTTCCTTTAAAAAACATAAAAGTGAAGCATTTTTACTATTTACTAGTTCTCTTAATTTTTTTCATTTCTTGCAATAAAAAAAAGGAAGTAATTTCTAAAGATTATGCTATTTTTTCTGGGGTAATTACCAATAGCACACAAGACCATTTTAAGCTTTATGGAAAGCATATTAATAAAAGGATTGCCATTAATAAAGACGGTAGTTTTCTTGATACTTTAAAAATAAAAGTAATCACAACAAATGCTTATAAAATTAACAACAATCAACTTACTATTTACATTAAAAACGGCTATCGATTAACATTACAAGCAGATGCAAATAATTTACATAATACCGCTATTTATACAGGAATTGGCGCAGAAGAAAACAACTATTTATTAGCACAAAACAGGTACGGCGCACAGGCCGGAAATGTAGGTGAAAATGGGCTTTTTTCCTTATCCGAAGAAAAATTTAATCTAAAGATGAATGAATATAAAGCAGGATTAGATAGTATAAATTTAGTGCATAATAACATAGACAAAGACCTATTAGAACTCACCAAAAAACAAAACGTTAAAGCGTTACAACTAGTAAAAAATTTATACAACACATCTAAAGACAAGCTTAACGCACAACAAGATGCTTTACAAAAATTAGTACGAGGTACAGTATCTCCGAGATTTACTAATTATGAAAGTTTAGACGGTAAATTATACAATTTAACAGATTTTAAAGGTAGTTATGTTTTTATAGATATTTGGGGAACTTGGATAAAAAAATATACAGATAAAGCAACCGAAATCAATAATTTCAAGAAAAAAAACGCAGATAAAAATATTCAATTTCTAACTTTGTGCGCAGATAATGTGGCAAGTGCTGGTACACTTTCTTTTGCGAAACAAAAATGGAAAACGGCTGTAGAAAAGTATCAGTTACAAGGCCTTCATCTTTTTATTGGAGATGATAAAGAGTTTCTAAAAAATTATAAAGTATTATTTTTACCCAGATATATATTAATAGATCCTAAAGGAAATATTATTTCTGCAAATGCGCCAGCACCTAACACCTTTGAATTAAATAATTTATTCTCTATACTAAATTTATAATAATGAAAAAAATAAGTCTCTTTTTAGTAACCATAATTGCTCTTTTATCATGCAAAAATGAGCACCCAGCTAATTACACTACTTTATCTGGTAAACTAGAAAATAACACAGATTCTATAATTACAATTTCTAGCAGAGGTAAGGTTCTAAAAACAATTAAAATTAATAAAGACGGTACTTTTAAAGATACCCTAAAAATTAACAATGCTGCTGTTTATACGTTTCAAACAAGCAAAGAAAAAATAGCGCCAATTTACTTAAATAATGGTTTCAATTTAGTACTAAATGGCGATTTAACTGATTTTAAAACCCAAGTTTCATTTAAAGGTGAAGGTTCTGAAAATAGTAAATATCTTTTATCGCAAATAGCATTAAGTGAAGAAATAGGAAATCCTGCTTTAATTTTAGCTTTAGAAGAAGAAGAATTTAATAAAAAAATAGGCTATTTAGAAAACAGTTTCGACAGTATTCTTACTTCTTATAAAAACTTAGACAGCTCTTTGGAACAAACTGCAAAAACACAAAATGAAAAAGTAATTGCTTATTTTAAGAAAAGTTATGAAGCTAACCTTTCTGTAAAAAAAGGAAAAGCATCTCCTAAATTTGAAAATTATGTTGATGTAAAAGGAGGTACAAAATCTTTAGATTCTTTTAAAGGAAAGTATCTATATATTGATGTTTGGGCAACTTGGTGTGGTCCTTGCATTCAACAAATTCCTTATCTACAAGAATTAGAAAAACAATACCATGCTAAAAATATTGAATTTGTTAGTATTTCTACTGATGAAAGTAGAAGAAGCGGTGGTAGTTGGGAGGCTGCAGAAAAAAAATGGAGAGATTTTGTAAAAGCAAAACAAATGACCGGAGTACAACTTTGGTCTGGACAAGACATTTCTTTTCAAAGAGATTACCAAATAAATGGTATTCCTAGATTTATTCTTATAGACCCAAATGGAAATATTGTTGACGCAAATGCGCCAAGACCTTCGGACCCAAGGTTAAAAGAATTATTTACTTCTCTAGGAATTTAAAAGATTTCTTATAAAAATTACTGATTATACTTTCTAATCAAAAAAAAAACACCAATATTTTGGTGTGTTTTTTTTTTGCAATAGAATTAACTAATGAAATTTACTTTGGTAAATAATTATAAAAACTTGTATTTCATCTGATGATTTTAAACCAAAATTGTATAAAAACAATCTTCGAAATTATTCTTAAAAAGTAAAGTATCCTTGCATATTTTTTAGAAAAAGAACAAAAAAAATCTAAACAACTTAATTTCAGTTGTTTATGTTTTGTGAAAATTTGATTTAAAACACAAATTATGTATCTTTAATTGCTGAATAAAAAGAACGACTTCTTACCCCCTACTTTCAGCTTCAAATTAGAAACCACTTGAACTAACTAAATATACATATTAATAACGTTGAAATCTAAAACTACTACTATGAAAACAGCTGTTCTACTCAATTACCTAAAAACAAACTATTCTCTAATTATTTTAACTTTTCTAATCTTTCTACAAACAAATCCCATAAATAGTCAAAATCTAGATAATGACTATTATTATAGGTTAACCACCCGTTGGCAGGGAGATTCTAAGTCTTTAGATATTCTTAATGACAGTAAAAAAAACAAACCTATTTTGGCAAAAACAGGTGCCTATACTGGTCAATATTGGAAAATAACTCCTGTTGGTGGCGGTTATTATCGTTTATCAAACCAATGGCAAGGAGAATATAAATCTTTAGACATTGTTAATGACGGAAAAAACAACAAACCTATCCTAGTAAATACTGGAAATTATACCGGCCAATTCTGGAAAATAACATCCGTAGGTGGTGGTTATTATCGCTTAACAAATAAATGGCAAGGTGCTACTAAATCTTTAGATATTATTAATGACAGTAAAAAAAACACGCCTATTTTAGCCAAAACAGGTTCCTATACTGGGCAATATTGGAAATTTACCAAATTACATAAAGTAGTGGAAGACCCTGGTATAAGTATGGTTTTTGCTTCAGATCCTCAATGGGCTTGGACTGCTAAAACCGATGCAGGAACAACTGAAACAGAAGCAGAAAAAGAGAAAGAAGCCACTACTTTAAATGAAAACCATGTAAAAAGTATGAATTCATTAATTTCATCTCTTAAAAATGTAAAAGGTGTTATCATAAACGGAGATTTAACTGCTTATGGTCATTCTAAAGAATTTGAACCTTTTAAAAAAATATATGCAAAACTTAAAGCCCCCATGTATCTTGGATTGGGAAATCATGATTATGGTAATAATGTTGATAATACTTATGAAAATAATTCAGCCAACAGAATGGTAAATTATATGGTAGAACACATTAAGAGCAATGGTGCTACTAATTCTGATTATAAAGTTTCTAGTGCTTACCAATTCCCAAATGTAGAAACCACAACCACAGGAAGCCTTTCTTATTCGTGGGACATTGGAAATATTCATTTTGTTCAATTACAAAATTATCCTATATATACACGTTCTTGGAGTAATTATGTTAGTATTGGTGCTGCTAAACGTAGAACCGTTAAAATTACTTCTTCTTTAAATTGGCTAGCTACAGACCTTGCAAAAGCACGAAACAGTGGTAAAATAATTGTGTTAAATTTCCATGATTCAGATGAACATTGGGGAGATTATTATGATAACACAAAACTAAATAGTTTATCCAATGAATTCAAAGGACTTCTTTCCACCTACAAAGTGGCTGCAGTTTTTGTTGGGCATTATCATTCTTCGTTGGGCAAACGGACGCCACCAAGACGCCCTAGCACTTATGGCACAACTCCTGTTTTCTATTGTGGTTCTGCTTCTCAAAGTAAATATTTATTAGTTAATTTTAAAGGTAATAAAATGAGTGTTGAAAAAGTATCTAGTGCATCTGGTGGTGCTACAAGAACTAACAAAACTGAGTACACTGTATTTAACAGCAAAGAAAGTGTAGCAATACCAAAACAAGATGGCTGGGTAACTTTTTTTAACCAAGCGGGTTATGTGGCAAAGTATTCTTTGTCCTATACCCTAAACGGATCTACAAAATCTTTTTCTACAGGCAATATTGCCTTGGGGAATAAAAAGCGTTTTACAATACCCGGAAAAGCCACCAATATTAAAATAAAAGGTGAAGGAAAAACAGGACTTTTATGGGAAATGTGGCGCACTACTTTTAGCAAAACCTATAACAGTCCGCCAAATAAATGCTTTAAATCTTATGGTACCACTTTAAATCAGAAATATAATAATAACTGCGATTAATAGTAATTCATATTCTTACATTTATAAAATTAGAGATTAATCTCGTAATAAAATTGAGGTTAATCTCTAATTAATGGTAAAGTAGAGCAACGTAACAAGCCTTCTTGTTTAGCTATTTCAGAATACGGTACTTCTTCAACAATAAAGCCATTGCTGCGTAACCATGTATTTAAACGCGTAAAGCTTTTTTCAGAAATAATTACTTCTTCAGAAATAGAAAAAACATTGCTGTTCATATTATACATTTCTTCTTTTGTAATTTCAAAAACATTTTCTTTTCCGAAGTAATTAAGCAACCACTCATATTCACTTTCTATCAAAAAACCATTTTTATGAAGTATTGCTTTGTCTTTTCCTATTGGTTGAAAACAACAATCTAAGTGTAGTGCATTTTCTTTTGGGTCTGTATTACTTTTTCTTAACTCAAATGCTTTTACAATTTTCTTTGGAAACAATTCTCTTAAAGCATGAACCGCTGCTGGATTTGTTCTAGCTGTAATATAATTTGCATAATCATTACCGGAATAAGTACCAACAAATAAATAGTTATTCCATGGCATTACATCTCCCCCTTCTACATGACATTCTTCTGGTAACACAATAATATTTTCCTTAGAAATTTGAGAGATAACATTGTCTATTGCTTCATATTCTTTCTTTCTATCGGGTAAAATATTTGCTTCTATAAATTTATCATCTATCACAAAAGCTATATCTCTAGAAAAAATCTGATTGTAGTTTTCTATTACATCAGGTCTGTAAACATCAACATTATACTTTTTAAAAACAGCTGCTACAGCCTCCATTTCTTTAATCATATCTTCTTCTGCAGGATAGGTTCCTGCTAAAACATGTTGTATGCTTTTAGGGTCATAACATTCTTCTACTTTAGGTATTGCACCATTGCTATTGGCAGTTCCTAAAATAACGGCGCGTAATTGAGAAGTTTCGTTCTTAATATTTAGTTTTAACATATATAAACGGATAAAAAAAGCTTCATATAATTATGAAGCTTTTTGGTCTGTAAATGTAATAATAAATTTTATCTTTTATCCACGGGAACAAAAGGTCTTAAATTTTCTCCTGTATAAATTTGTCTTGGTCTACCAATTGGCTCTTTTTTCAAACGCATTTCTTTCCATTGTGCAATCCAACCTGGTAAACGCCCTAATGCAAACATTACGGTAAACATATCTACCGGTATATCCATTGCTCTATATATAATTCCTGAATAAAAATCTACATTCGGGTATAATTTTCTATCTACAAAGTAAGGATCACTTAAAGCTTCTTGTTCTAATGCTCTTGCAATATCTAAGATTGGATCGCTTACACCTAAATCATTTAAAACTTCATCTGCAGCTTTCTTAATTATAGTAGCTCTAGGATCGAAGTTTTTATAAACTCTATGCCCAAATCCCATCAAACGGAAAGGATCATTTTTATCTTTGGCTTTTGCCATGTATTTTTTAGTATCTCCACCATCTTGTCTTATTGCTTCTAGCATTTCTAAAACAGCCTGGTTTGCACCACCATGTAATGGTCCCCAAAGTGCAGAAATTCCTGCCGATAAAGATGCAAATAAACCTGCATGAGAAGAACCTACAACACGTACTGTAGAAGTAGAACAGTTTTGCTCATGATCTGCATGTAAGATTAAAAGTTTATCTAACGCATCTTTTATAATAGGATTTACTTCAAAATCTTCATTGGGTTGTTTAAACATCATATACATTAGGTTCTCTACATACCCTAATGAGTTTTTACCATAATTTAAATGCAAGCCTTTTTTCTTACGCAATGTCCAAGCCACTAACACAGGAAATTTACCCATTATTTTAACAATTGCATGATACATTTCTTCTTTAGAATCAACATTTACAGAAGAAGGGTTAAAAGCAGTTAAGGCACTTGTTAATGAAGATAAAATCCCCATTGGATGCGCAGCTTTCGGAAAAGCATCTATAATCTTTCTAACATCATCATCAACTAAAGATTGCTTCTTTATATCATTATGAAATTTAGTTAATTCTTCACTTGTTGGTAAATCACCAAAAATTAAGGCATACGCTACTTCTAAAAAGTCAGCTTTTTCTGCTAATTCTTCAATAGAATATCCTCTATATCTTAAAATTCCTTTTTCTCCATCTAAAAATGTAATAGCACTTTCACAAGAGCCTGTATTTTTAAAACCAGGATCAATAGTAATCACTCCATTGGTTGCACCTCGTAGAGTTTTAATATCTATTGCAACTTCGTTTTCTGTTCCTTTTATGAGTGGAAATTCATAAGAATTTTCACCAATTTGAATTTTAGCTATTTCTGACATTTATAAAGGTTTTTTTGATGTATTTGAATATACCACGAATATACCAATTATTAAATAATATTGAAATGACTTCTTATAAAAATTTAACATTATAGTATAAAATTAACTGATATGATGAATTTATAATAAAAAAAAACCTCACAATAAAATTGTGAGGTTTGGTATTTAAAAAATATCTAATTTATAAGTTAAAAGCGTTCTCTCCTGGAAAATAAGCAGTTGCTCCTAATTCCTCTTCGATACGCAATAATTGATTATATTTTGACATTCTATCTGAACGAGAAGCTGAACCTGTTTTAATTTGACCACAGTTTAAAGCTACCGCTAAATCTGCAATTGTATTATCTTCAGTTTCACCAGATCTATGAGACATTACTGATGTATAACCAGCATTTTTAGCCATATTAACGGCTGCAATAGTTTCTGTTAAACTACCAATTTGGTTTACTTTAATTAAAATTGAATTTGCAATACCATTTTCAATTCCTCTAGCTAAACGCTCTACATTAGTAACAAATAAATCATCACCTACTAATTGAACTCTGTCTCCAATTAATTCTGTAAGATATTTTGTTCCATCCCAGTCATTTTCATCCATTCCATCTTCAATAGATATAATTGGATATTTAGTAGCCAATTCTGCTAAATAATCTGCTTGTTCTTTACTTGTACGGATAACACCTTTATCACCTTCAAATTTAGTGTAATCGTATTTACCATCAACATAAAACTCAGCAGAAGCACAGTCTAATGCAATTTTAACTTCTTCACCAAAAACATATCCAGCATTTTTAACTGCTAAAGCAATTGTTTCAATAGCATCTTCTGTACCATCTAAAGTTGGTGCAAAACCTCCTTCATCACCTACAGCTGTAGACAAACCTCTGTCATGTAAAACTTTCTTTAAGTTATGGAAAATTTCAGATCCCATTTTTAAAGCTTGAGTAAAAGTTTCTGCCTTTACTGGCATAATCATAAATTCTTGAAATGCAATTGGAGCGTCTGAGTGAGAACCACCGTTAATGATATTCATCATTGGTAATGGTAAAGTATTTGCAGAAACACCACCTACATATCTATATAACGGTAAACCTAATTCATTAGCAGCAGCTTTAGCAGCAGCTAAAGAAACTCCTAAAATAGCATTCGCTCCTAATTTTGATTTATTTGGCGTACCGTCTAAATCAATCATTAACTGATCAATTGCATTTTGCTCAAACACAGATGTTCCTAATAATTCTGCTGCAATAATGTTATTTACATTAGATACCGCTTTTAAAACACCTTTACCCATATAGTCTTTTCCACCATCACGTAATTCTACCGCTTCATGTTCTCCTGTAGAAGCTCCTGAAGGAACTGCTGCTCTACCTAAAATTCCATTTTCTGTAGTTACATCTACTTCAACTGTTGGATTTCCTCTTGAATCAAAAATCTGACGTGCGTGAACGCTAATTATAATGCTCATTTTATTTATTATTTAATTAATTTAAAATCTATTTAATTGCTGATGCTAAATTACGAAATGTCTTATATATTTAATAATTTGTGGTTAACTAATTACGAAAACGTTTGCTAAAATTAATTTGAATAAAATAAAAAAACCCACTCATAAAATGAATGGGAAATTTGCTATGAAAAAGAATGTGATTTTTACATCACGTGGTAAAATTAATATTTAATATTGATTAAATATTGATTATTGGTTCAAGTACGTTAAAGTGACTACCATTAACCTAAAAGCTACGACATAACGTTTTTACCTTCTTTAATATTTTCTATAAATTGATCAAATAAATACTCAGAATCATGTGGTCCAGGACTCGCTTCTGGATGATATTGTACAGAAAATACATTCCTATTTTTTAAACGAATTCCTGCAACAGTATTATCATTCAAATGAATATGCGTAATTTCTACATTTTCATTCGCTTCTGTTTCTTCTTTATTGATGGCAAAACCATGATTTTGAGAAGTTATTTCTCCTTTACCCGTTAATAAATTCTTTACAGGATGATTGATACCTCTATGACCATTATGCATTTTATACGTAGAAATTCCATTAGCCAATGCAATAACTTGATGCCCTAAACAGATACCAAACAATGGCAAATTTCTTTTGATAATTTCTTTGGCCACTTCTTGCGCTTCTACCAACGGTTCAGGATCTCCAGGTCCATTAGAAATAAAATAACCATCAGGATTAAACGCAGATAATTCATTAAAACTAGCATTATAAGGGAACACTTTTATATAAGCGCCTCTTTTTGCTAAATTTCTTAAAATATTCTTTTTGATTCCGATATCTAAAGCAGAAATTTTAATAGCCGCATTTTCATCACCTACAAAATAAGGTTCTTTAGTAGAAACTTTAGAAGCCAATTCTAAGCCAACCATACTTGGTACTTCTGCCAATTGTTTTTTTAATGCGTCAATATTTTCAATATCTGTAGAAATAATTGCATTCATGGCACCATTATCTCTAATATAAGCTACTAAAGCTCTAGTATCTACATCAGAAATTGCTACTAGATTATGTTTTAAAAACCAATCTTTTAAATTTCCATCTGAATCTGCTCTAGAATGTGTAAAGCTAAAATTTCTACAAATTAAACCAGAAATTTTAATTCCATCAGATTCTACTTCACTCTCATTTACTCCATAATTACCAATATGAGCATTTGTAGCCACCATTAATTGTCCAAAATAAGATGGATCTGTAAATATTTCTTGATACCCTGTCATACCTGTATTAAAACAGATTTCTCCTGTAGACGTTCCTTCTATTCCAACAGATTTTCCATAAAAAATTGTTCCGTCTGCTAATAAAACTAAAGCCTTCTTACGCGTTTGATATTTCATTGATTGTAGTTAAATGTGCTTTTCTATTTGTTGGTGCAAAAATATAAAAAAAGGGATAAACGTAAACGCTTATCCCTTTTATATAATTTAAAAAATTCTCATTTCTTATTCTTCAGATTTTTCTTCTGTTACAGTTCCTTCTACTTGTGCAGCATCAGCTTTTTTGCTTCTTCCTCTACGTGTAGATTTCTTTGCTTTTTTCTCTTTAGGATTATAGATTTCGTTGTAATCAACCAATTCTATCATAGCCATAGGAGCATTATCTCCCTGACGATTTCCTAATTTAATGATACGTAAGTATCCTCCTGGTCTGTCTGCAATTTTAACAGAAATTTCTTTAAATAATTCTGTTACTGCAAATTTATCTCTTAAGTAAGAAAAAACAATACGTCTGTTATGAGTAGTATCTTCTTTAGATTTTGTAATTAAAGGTTCTACAAATACTCTTAACGCTTTTGCTTTTGCTACAGTGGTGTTAATACGTTTATGTTCTATTAAAGAACATGCCATATTTGCTAACATTGCCTTTCTGTGCGCTGTTTTTCTTCCTAAATGATTAAATTTCTTTCCGTGTCTCATGACTTTGTTTTATGCTTTCATCTTGCTCAACCCATTTTGAGGAGCAAAATATGAAAGGTTAATCTTTATCTAATTTGTATTTTGCTAAATCCATTCCAAAATTTAAACCTTTAACAATAACTAATTCTTCTAGTTCTGTTAATGATTTTTTACCGAAATTACGGAACTTCATTAAATCACTTTTGTTAAAAGAAACTAAATCTCCTAATGTATCTACTTCTGCTGCTTTTAAACAATTTAAAGCTCTTACAGATAAATCCATATCGATTAATCTAGTTTTTAATAACTGACGCATATGTAATGATTCTTCATCATACGTTTCTGTCTGTGCAATTTCATCCGCCTCTAAAGTGATACGCTCATCAGAGAATAACATAAAGTGGTGAATTAATATTTTAGCAGCTTCTGTTAATGCATCTTTAGGATTAATAGAACCATCAGTTTCAATATCAAAAACTAATTTTTCATAATCCGTTTTTTGCTCTACACGAAAATTTTCGATTGCATATTTTACATTCTTAATTGGTGTGTAAATAGAATCTGTAAAAATTGTTCCTATTGGTGCAGACGCTTTTTTATTTTCTTCCGCAGGTACAAATCCTCTACCTTTTTCTATGGTAATTTCTGCGTTTAATTTCACAGATTTATCCATATTACAGATTACTAAATCTGGATTTAACACTTGAAAACCAGAAATAAATTTCTGTAAATCTCCTGCAGTAAATTGATCTTGACCAGATAATGAGATAGAAACTGTTTCTCTATCTGTATCTTCTATTTGTTTCTTAAAACGAACTTGTTTTAAGTTTAAAATAATTTCTGTAACATCTTCTACAACTCCTGGCACCGTAGAAAATTCATGCTCTACACCATCTACTCTTAGAGATGTAATTGCAAATCCTTCTAATGAAGATAAAAGAACTCTTCTTAAAGCATTACCAACGGTTAAACCAAATCCTGGTTCTAGAGGTCTGAATTCAAATCTACCAATAAAATCAGTAGATTCAATCATTATTACTTTATCGGGCTTTTGAAAATTTAAAATTGCCATTTTCTTCGTTTTAATTGCAATTCGGTTGCGCGGTTTATAAATGTGAAGAAATATTTATAAACCCTTTGGCCGAATTTCAATATGATTAAATTATTACTTAGAATATAATTCTACGATTAACTGTTCCTTAATATTTTCAGGAATTTGTAATCTTTCTGGAGCTTTTACAAAAGTTCCTGTTTTTGTATCTGAATTCCAAGTTAACCATTCAAATACGTTACTGTTATTTTGTAAAGCACTTTCAATAGCTACTAAAGATTTAGATTTTTCTCTTACAGCAACAACATCTCCATCTACTAAACTATAAGAAGGTACATTTACAATCTCTCCGTTTACTGTAATATGTCTGTGAGATACTAATTGACGAGCACCACTACGTGAGTTAGAAACACCCATTCTATAAACCACGTTGTCTAAACGAGATTCACATAATTGTAATAAGATTTCACCTGTAATACCTGAAGCAGATTGTGCTTTTTTAAACAAGTTACTGAATTGACGCTCTAATATACCATAGGTATATTTTGCTTTTTGCTTCTCCATTAATTGAGTTGCATATTCAGATTTTTTTCCTCTTCTTCTTGCATTTCCATGTTGTCCTGGAGGAAAGTTTCTTTTTTCGAAGTTTTTATCTTCTCCAAAGATTGCTTCGCCAAATTTACGAGCAATTTTAGTTTTTGGTCCTGTATATCTTGCCATTTCTTTTGTTGTTATAATAGGGATTATGAATTAAGGCTTACTCCTTCGATAATCTTATTCCTACTTTAGTTAAAAAATATAATATTTGTACACTCAAAAAAAGTGAAACTGAAAATTATTTCAGCTTAAACTCTTCTTCTTTTTGGTGGACGACATCCGTTATGAGGAATAGGTGTAACATCAATAATTTCAGTTACTTCAATACCTGCATTATGAATAGATCTAATTGCAGATTCTCTACCATTACCTGGTCCTTTAACATACACTTTTACTTTACGTAAACCTGCTTCTTTTGCAACATTTGCACAATCTTCTGCTGCTAATTGAGCTGCATACGGAGTGTTCTTTTTAGAACCTCTAAAACCCATTTTACCTGCAGATGACCAAGAAATAACGTCACCTTTTTTATTTGTTAAAGAAATAATGATATTATTAAAAGATGCAGTTACGTGCGCTTCACCAATAGCATCAATTATTACTTTACGTTTCTTTGTACTTGCTTTTGCCATAATTTTTCAGTTTTAGTAATTTAGTTTTCTAACTTTATAGTATATACTACTGTTAGATCTTTATTACTTTATCTAACTTTATTTTTTCTTGTTAGCTACAGTTTTTCTCTTACCTTTTCTAGTACGAGAGTTGTTCTTGGTTCTTTGCCCTCTTAAAGGAAGACCCAATCTATGACGAATACCTCTTTGGCAACCAATGTCCATTAAACGTTTAATGTTTATTTGAACTTCAGAACGTAATTCTCCTTCAATTGTGAAAGATCCTACTTGTTCTCTAATTGCTGCGATTTGATCATCAGTCCAGTCTTGAACTTTAATACTTTCGTCTACTTTTGCTTCTGCTAAAACTGCTTTAGCTCTGCTGCTTCCTATACCAAAGATGTAAGTTAAAGCAATAACTCCTCTTTTATTCTTTGGAATATCAATACCTGCTATTCTTGCCATTACCCTTGTCTTTGTTTAAATCTAGGATTTTGTTTATTAATCACATATAATCTACCTTTTCTGCGCACTATTTTGCAGTCGGCACTTCTTTTTTTAACTGATGCTCTAACTTTCATCGTTTCTTATTTTTTTAAAATTAAAAGATTTAAAATGTAAAATTACAACCTTTTAACCTTTTAATTATGAATACTTTAATACCTGTAAGTAATTCTTGCTTTTGATAAATCATACGGACTCATTTCTAATTTTACCTTATCACCAGGTAACAATTTAATATAATGCATACGCATTTTACCAGAAATGTGAGCCGTTACTATATGTCCGTTTTCTAATTCTACACGAAACATTGCATTTGATAATGCTTCTGTAATTGTTCCGTCTTGCTGAATTGCCGATTGTTTAGCCATATTATTTAGTCGATTTTCTATTGCTATTTCCCGCTTTCATTAAACCATCATAATGACGATTTAATAAATACGAATTTATTTGTTGCAACGTATCAATAGCAACTCCTACCATAATTATTAATGATGTACCACCATAAAACATTGCCCAACTTTGTTGTACTCCAAACTTTACTACAATAGCTGGTAAAATAGATAATGCCGCTAAAAACAACGATCCTGGGAACGTAATTCTAGACAACACAGAATCTAATCTATCTGCTGTGTCTTTACCTGGTCTAATTCCAGGAATAAAACCACCACTTCTTTTTAAATCTTCTGCCATCTTATTCGTAGGAATAGTAATAGCTGTATAGAAATAACTAAAAATGATTATTAAAAAAGCAAAAAGTAAGTTATACCCCAAACCATGTATGTCTTGCAATCCTGCTATTGCAGGAAATCTCTGAGCCAAAGCTACAGGTAAAAACATAATTGCTTGTGCAAAGATAATTGGCATAACACCTGCTGCATTTAGTTTCAAAGGAATGTAATCTCTTGATCCTGCAACATTTTGTATGTTTCCTGCAACTGTTCTTCTGGCATACTGTACTGCTATTTTTCTAACAGCAGTTACTAATAACACAGTTAATAAAATTATCACAAACCAAACAATAAGTTCAATTAAAATCATCATAATACCACCAGCTCCTGCATTTGTTGTTTTAGCAACAAATTCTTGCAAGAATGCCGCTGGAAAATTAGCGATAATACCTACTGTAATTAATAATGAAATACCATTACCAACTCCTTTGTCTGTAATACGTTCTCCTAACCACATAGCAAAAATTGTACCTGCAGTTAAAATAATGATTGAAGAAATCCAAAAAGTAGCTCCACTTACTAAAAATGCCTCAGGGCCTAAACCAAACTGAGTTTTAATAGCAGTAATATACGTAGGTGCTTGCACTAACGTAATACCAATGGTTAACCATCTTGTAATTTGCGTAATTTTTTTACGTCCACTTTCTCCATCTTTTTGTAATTTCTGTAAATAAGGAACCGCAATTCCCATTAACTGAACAACAATAGATGCAGAAATATATGGCATAATACCCAGTGCCATTACTGACGCTCTAGCAAATGCCCCTCCTGTAAATGCATTCAATAATCCTAAAAGACCTCCAGAAGTACTTTCTTTTAACGCTGCTAACTGTAATGGATCTATACCCGGTAAAGGTACAGCCGCCATAAAACGATACACAGCAATTAAACCGATAGTAAGAAGAATTTTGTTTTTCAACTCTTCAATACTGAATATGTCTTTTAATCTATTAATAAAATTCATCATTTACGTGTTCTTATAAAGTAACAGCCTCTCCGCCAGCTGCCTCAATAGCCGCTTTTGCTGATGCTGTAAATTTATGTACAGTTATACTTAATTTAGATTTTAATTCTCCACCACCTAATATTTTTACTAAGTCGTTTTTACCTGCTAAACCATTAGCAATTAAAATATCTAAATTAACTGTATCTGTTATCTTTCCACTATCAATTAAAGATTGTAATTTATCTAAATTGATACCTTGATATTCTTTACGATTAATGTTTGTGAAACCAAATTTAGGTACACGTCTTTGAAGTGGCATTTGCCCTCCTTCAAAACCAATCTTTCTAGAATATCCAGAACGAGATTTCTGACCATTGTGTCCTCTTGTAGCGGTACCACCTTTTCCAGATCCTTCACCCCTTGCAATTCTTTTTCCTTTTTTAATGGAACCTTCTGCTGGTGTTAAATTATGTAAACTCATTTTTATTTATGTCTTATTTAATTTCTTCAGAAGAAACTAAGTGTTTAACTGTATTTACCATACCAACTATAGATGGAGTTGCCTCGTGTACTACAGTTTGGTTCATTTTACGTAAACCTAATGCCTCTAAAGTTTTCTTTTGACTTTTAAGACGTCCGATTTTGCTTTTTACTTGTGTAACTTTAATTTTTGCCATCGTTCTTAGATTTATCCGTTAAATACTTTCTCTAAAGACACACCTCTTTGCTTAGCAATAGATGCTGCACTTCTTAACTGTAATAAAGCATCAAAAGTTGCTTTTACCACATTGTGAGGATTTGATGATCCTTGAGATTTTGATAATACATCATGTATACCAACTGCTTCTAATACTGCTCTTACAGCTCCACCAGCAATAACCCCTGTACCATGAGACGCAGGTTTGATGAATACTTTTGCACCACCAAATTTTCCTTTTTGCTCATGAGGTAAAGTTGCATCTAAAATAGGAATTCTAACTAAATTTTTCTTTGCATCTTCAACTGCTTTCGCAATTGCAGAAGAAACATCTTTAGATTTTCCTAATCCATGACCAACAACACCATTACCATCACCAACTACTACAATTGCAGAGAAACCAAATGCTCTACCACCTTTCGTTACTTTGGTAACACGTTGTACACCTACTAATCTATCTACAAGCTCTAATCCGCTTGGTTTAACTCTTTCTACGTTCTTATATCCTTGCATAATTTCTTAAAATTTTAAACCAGCTTCTCTTGCAGCGTCTGCTAATACTTTAACTCTACCGTGATATAGATACCCGTTTCTATCAAAAGCAACTGTTTCTACACCTGCTTTGGTAGCTTTTTCTGCAATTGCTTTCCCAACTGCTGTTGCCGCCTCTACTTTTGTAGTTGCTTTAATTTCTTTATTTCTAGATGAAACAGAGGCTAATGTTACTCCATTTACATCGTCTACTAGTTGAGCGTAAATTTCTTTGTTACTTCTATAAACCGATAATCTTGGTTTTGTAGCAGTACCAGAAATAATCTTTCTAATTCTACGCTTAATTCTAGCTCTTCTTTCAAGCTTTGATAATGCCATAATGCTATATATTATGCAGATTTACCTGCTTTTCTTCTTAATAATTCACCAACAAACTTCACACCTTTTCCTTTATAAGGTTCTGGAGCTCTGAAAGAACGAATCTTTGCAGCTATTTGACCCACTAATTGTTTGTCAAAAGAAGTTAATTTAATGATTGGGTTTTTCCCTTTCTCTGATATTGTTTCAACCTTAACTTCTGGAGCTAATTCTAAAATAATATTATGAGAATATCCTAAAGCTAAATCTAATTTTTGTCCTTGATTAGAGGCTCTATAACCTACACCAACCAATTCTAAATCTTTAGACCAACCTTTACTAACACCTTCAATCATGTTAGCTATTAAGGCTCTCATTAAACCATGTTGTGCTTTATGGTCTTTACTTTCTGATGCTCTATCTAAAGTGATAATACCATCTTCTATTTCTATTGTAATTCCTTCGGATATAGTCTGAGATAACTCTCCTAATTTACCCTTTACAGTTACAACATTGTCTTTTATGTTTACATCTACACCTTGTGAAATGCTAACGGGATTTTTTCCTATTCTACTCATTTCCTTAGCTTAATAAACGTAACATAAAACTTCTCCTCCAACATTTTCTTGACGTGCTTTTTTGTTTGTCATTACACCATGTGATGTAGAAACAATAGCAATTCCAAGTCCATTTAATACTCTTGGCATCTCTGTAGACCCAACGTATTTACGTAAACCTGGTGTACTGATTCGTTGAATCTTTCTAATTACTGATTCTTTTGTTTCTCTGTCGTACTTTAAAGCGATCTTAATTGTTCCCTGAACTTTATCTTCATTGAACTGGTAGCTTAAAATATACCCTTGATCAAACAAAATTTTAGTCATTTCCTTCTTCAAATTAGAAGCTGGAATTTCCACTACTCTGTGTCCTGCTGCGATTGCATTTCTTACTCTAGTAAGAAAATCCGCGATTGGATCTGTATACATATTTATTTAAAATTGCGATTACGGTTTTCAAATACCTCTATTTATGCTACAGATTTCTCTGTGATATCTGAACCTATAATCAGTTAAAATTCTTATACTCAAAAAAAATAGAGCGTGCAAAGATACACATTCTATTTTTATATTTAAGATTTAATTTTGATTATTACCAACTTGCTTTTTTAACACCTGGTATTAATCCTTGATTTGCCATTTCTCTAAACGTAACACGAGACAAACCAAACTGACGCATATATCCTTTTGGACGACCCGTTAATTTACATCTATTATGCATTCTTACTGGAGAAGCATTTTTTGGTAATTTTTGCAAACCTTCATAATCTCCAGCTTCTTTTAAAGCCTTTCTTTTTTCAGCATATTTTGCAACCGTTGCCGCTCTCTTACGTTCGCGAGCTTTCATTGATTCTTTAGCCATCTCTTAATTTTTTTTGAATGGTAAACCTAATTCGCCTAATAATGACTTTGCTTCCTTATCAGTGTCTGCAGATGTTACAAAAGTAATATCCATTCCATTGATTTTTTTAACTTGGTCTATATTAATTTCAGGGTAAATGATTTGTTCAGTAATTCCTAAATTGTAATTACCTCTACCATCAAATCCTGTAGCTTTTATACCGTTAAAGTCTCTTACACGAGGTAAAGATGCAGTAACTAATCTATCTAAAAATTCATACATTTTATCACCTCTTAACGTAACTTTTACACCAATTGGCATACCCTTACGTAATTTGAATGATGCAACATCTTTCTTAGACATCGTAGATATAGCTTTTTGACCAGTAATTTTAGTTAACTCATCTATAGCGTAATCTATTAATTTCTTATCTGCAATAGCAGCACCAACACCTTTAGAAACAACAATCTTTTCTAATTTAGGCACCTGCATTACATTTTTATAACTGAATTCTTCAGTAAGAGTTTTAATAACTCTTTCTTTATATTCTGCTTTTAATCTTGGTATGTAACTCATGATTATTATTTTTTAGTTTTTTTAAAGATTCTAGTTTTAGTATCTCCATCAACTTTATAACCTACTCTTACAGCCACACCAGCTTCTACTAACATTACGTTAGATATATGAATTGATGCTTCCTTTTTTACGATTCCTCCTTGTGGATTTTGAGCGCTTGGTTTGGTGTGCTTAGAAATTAAGTTAACCCCTTCTACCAAAACTCTATCTTTATCCTTAAGTATTTGTAAAACTTTTCCTTCAGAATTTTTATTAATACCTGCAATTACTTTTACAGTATCTCCTGATTTTAATTTGAACTTCTTCATCTTATATAATGATTTAAAGCACTTCAGGTGCTAATGATACTATTTTCATGAATTGTTTCTCACGAAGTTCACGTGCAACAGGTCCAAATACACGTGTTCCTCTCATTTCCTCTGTAGGATTTAAAAGTACACAAGCATTGTCATCAAATCTAATGTATGACCCATCTTTACGTCTAACTTCTTTTTTAGTTCTTACAACAACTGCTCTAGATACTTGACCTTTCTTTACAGTTCCGTTAGGAGTTGCAGATTTAACAGCTACAACAATCTTGTCTCCAATACTTGCGTAACGTTTTCTTGTTCCTCCTAAAACTCTAATTACTAAAACTTCTTTAGCTCCAGTATTATCTGCTACTTTTAATCTTGATTCTGTCTGTAACATATTATTTAGCTCTTTCTAGGATTTCTACTAATCTCCAACGTTTAGATTTACTCATAGGTCTTGTTTCCATGATTCTAACAGTATCTCCTTCGTTGCAATCATTCTTTTCGTCGTGTGCAACGTACTTTTTCGTCTTTAATACGAACTTTCCGTACATTGGGTGCTTTACTCTTTTGGTTTCTGCAACTACAATAGATTTCTCCATTTTATTGCTAGATACAACACCAATTCTCTCTTTTCTAAGATTTCTTTTTTCCATCTTTAAAACTGACTATAGAATTATTGTAATTCTCTTTTTGTTAATTCTGTTGCAATTCTTGCTACAGTTCTTCTTAAGCTTCTTAACTCTAATGGGTTTTCCATTGGTGTTATGGCATGTGCCATCTTAAGATCGGTATAATTCTTTTGCAACGCTCCTAGTTTCTCATTAAGATCTACTATGGATAATTCTTTTATTTCTGATTGTTTCATTTTCTTTAGAATTAAGCGTTAATATCAAAATCTCTTGCTACCACAAACTTCGTTCTTACTGGAAGTTTTTGAGCTGCTAAACGTAAAGCTTCTTTTGCTACATCAATGGATACTCCACCAATTTCAAACAAAATTCTTCCTGGTTTAATAACTGCAACAAAATGATCTGGTGCTCCTTTACCCTTACCCATACGTACCTCTAAAGGTTTCTTAGTGATAGGCTTGTCTGGAAATATTTTAATCCATAACTGACCTTCTCTTTTCATATGACGTGTTGCCGCGATACGAGCTGCTTCTATTTGACGAGAAGTTAACAAGTTCTGGTCGATAGATTTAATACCAAACATTCCATTAGAAAGTTGATTTCCTCTACCAGAAATACCAGTCATATTCCCTTTCGACTTCTGTACCTTACGGTATTTTACTCTTTTTGGCTGTAACATTTTTAATTTCTACTTTTAAAAATTATTTTCTTCTACGAGGTTGTGGACGTTTTCCTCTGTCTCCTCCACCCTTATTTCCACCAGATTGTTTTTTAGACAATCCTACTAATGGAGATAATTCTCTCTTACCATATACCTCACCTTTCATAATCCATACCTTAATACCTAATCTTCCATAAGTAGTATGAGCTTCAACAAGTGAATAGTCTATATCTGCTCTAAAAGTAGAAAGAGGAATTCTACCTTCTTTAAAATGCTCTGAACGTGCCATCTCTGCGCCATTTAAACGACCAGAAATTTGGATTTTAATACCCTCAGCATTCATACGCATTGTAGCTTGAATAGCCATTTTAATTGCTCTCTTGTAAGAAATTCTATTTTCAATTTGCCGTGCAACACTAGTTGCAACCAATTTAGAATCCAATTCTGGACGCTTAATTTCAAAAATATTAATTTGAACTTCTTTACCAGTAATTTTTTTAAGCTCTTCTTTTAACTTGTCTACCTCTTGACCACCTTTCCCAATAATAATACCAGGTCTTGCAGTAGTGATAGTAACGGTTACAAGTTTAAGTGTACGCTCTATAATTACTCTAGAAACACTTGCTTTAGATAAACGAGCATGAATATACTCTCTTATCTTATAGTCTTCAGCTAATTTATCTCCGTAGTCATTACCACCATACCAGTTAGATTCCCAACCTCTGATGATTCCTAAACGATTTCCTATTGGATTTGTTTTTTGTCCCATGTTCTACTTTGATTAATTACTTTTATTTTTACTTCCTAACTCTAAAGTAACGTGGTTAGAACGCTTACGAATTCTATGAGCACGCCCTTGTGGAGCTGGTCTCAGTCTTTTTAACATTCCTGCACTATCTACACAAATAGATTTTACAATTAAGCCAGCTTCTTCTATTGCTGCATCTTCATTTTTAGCTTGCCAGTTTGCAATTGCAGACAATAACAATTTCTCTAAATTGATAGACGCTTCTTTAGGGCTGAACTTTAAGATTTGTAAAGCTTTTTCTACTTCAACGCCTCTTACCTGATCTGCGACTAAACGCATTTTTCTTGGTGATGTAGGACAGTTAGTTAGCTTAGCAAAAGCACGAAGCTTTCTGTCTGCCTTTAACTGATCTGCCATATTTTTTTTACGAACTCCCATTGCCTACTATTTTTTACCTTTATTTTTTGCACCCGCATGTCCTCTAAATGAACGTGTTGGTGAAAATTCGCCTAATTTATGCCCTACCATGTTTTCTGTAACGTACACTGGTACAAACTGACGACCGTTATGAACGGCAATTGTTTGTCCAACAAAATCTGGAGTAATCATACTTGCTCTAGACCAAGTTTTAATTACATTTTTGCTTCCAGCTTCTACATTAGCCAACACTTTTTTCTCTAATTTATAGTGAACGTAAGGTCCTTTTTTTAATGATCTTGCCATAACTTAATTATTTCTTTCTACGTTCTATAATGTACTTATTACTAGCCTTGGTTTTAGTTCTAGTCTTAAATCCTTTTGCAGGAATACCATTTCTAGATCTTGGATGACCTCCAGAAGCACGACCTTCACCACCACCCATTGGGTGATCTACAGGATTCATTCTTACAGGATTGGTTCTTGGTCTTCTACCTAACCATCTACTTCTACCTGCTTTACCAGATACTAGTAATTGATGATCTGAATTAGAAACCACTCCAATTGTTGCTAAACAAGTTAACAAGATTAATCTTGTTTCACCAGAAGGTAACTTTACAGTTGCATACTTACCATCTCTTGCCATTAATTGCGCAAAAGAACCAGCAGAACGAGCCATAACAGCTCCTTGTCCTGGGTGTAATTCTATACAAGAAATTGTAGTTCCTAAAGGAATTTCACTTAATGTTAACGCATTTCCAATTTCTGGAGCGATACCACTACCTGCTACAATTACTTGACCTACTTTTAAACCGTTTTGTGCAATTACATAACGTTTTTCTCCATCAGCATAACTAAGCAAGGCAATAAATGCAGTACGATTTGGATCATACTCTATAGTTTTAACTGTTGCGGGAATACCTGGTTTATCTCTTTTAAAATCGATAATACGGTATCTTTGTTTATGACCTCCCCCGATATTACGAGTTGTCATTCTACCCTGACTGTTTCGACCTCCAGATCGTTTTTTCGGAGCAAGTAAACTTTTCTCCGGCTTATCAGTTGTTATGGTGTCGAACCCATTTACAACTCTAAAACGCTGACCTGGTGTTATTGGTTTTAATTTTCTAACTGACATTTGTCTTTCTTAAAGATTGTTATAAAAATCAATGCTTTCTCCTTCTGCTACCTGAACGATTGCTTTCTTATATCCACTTTTAATACCAGTAACCAAACCTTTTTTGGTAAACTTTGTATTTCTTTGAATTGGATAATTTAAAGTTTTCACACTTGAAATAGAAACTCCGTAAGTTGCTTCAACAGCACCTTTGATTTCTAATTTATTAGCTTTTTTATCTACAACAAATGTATAACGATTTAATAATTCGCTATCGCTTGTTGCTTTTTCCGTGATAATAGGTTTTATTAAAATACTCATTTCGAATCCCTATTTGCTTAAGTTTGTATTAATTCCTTCTAAAGAACCCTCTGTAATAACTATCTTACTAGCATTTAAAATACCATAAGTATTTAAATCTGAAGCATTTATTACTGTAGAACCTTTTAAGTTTCTTGAAGACAAATACACATTAGTACTTGACCCATTTAAAACAAATAAAGATTTTCTAGCATCTAAAGCTAAAGCATCTAATAGATTCGTAAAGTTTTTTGTCTTTGGAGTTTCAAAGTCAAAATCTTCAATAACTACTAAGTTATTATCTGTTGCTTGAATACTTAAAGCTGATTTACGAGCTAAACGCTTTAAGTTTTTATTCAATTTAAAAGAATAATCTCTTGGTCTTGGTCCGAACATACGTCCACCACCTCTAAAAACACCAGACTTGATAGAACCTGCTCTTGCAGTACCAGTTCCTTTTTGTTTTTTAATCTTTCTTGTAGAACCACTAATTTCTGCTCTTTCTTTCGCTTTATGCGTTCCTTGACGTTGGTTTGCCAAGTATTGCTTTACGTCTAAATAGATAGCATGATCATTAGGCTCTATTCCGAATACATCTTTAGAAAGCTCAACCTTTCTACCTGTATCTTTTCCTGTAATATCTAAAACTGCTACTTTCATTATTTCTGAATAGTTACAAAAGCATTTTTGTGTCCAGGAATTGCTCCTTTAACAACAAGTAAGTTCTTTTCAGCAACTACTTTTAATACTTTTAAGTTTTGTACTTTCACTTTATCTCCACCCATTCTTCCGCCCATGCGCATTCCTTTGAATACTCTAGCAGGATAAGATGCAGCACCAATAGATCCTGGTGCTCTTAAACGATTATGTTGACCGTGTGTAGCTTGACCAACACCAGCAAAACCATGACGTTTTACAACTCCTTGAAAACCTTTACCTTTTGAAACACCAGATACATCAACGAATTCGCCTTCTTCAAAATGTTCAACTGTAATAGAATCTCCTAATTTGTACTCTTTGTCAAATCCTTGAAATTCAACAACTTTCTTTTTTGCAGTAGCGCCAGCTTTTTTAAAGTGGCCATCTAACGCTTTGTTAGAACTCTTTGCTTTTTTGTCATCGAAACCAAGTTGTAACGCACTATAGCCGTCAACTTCTTCAGTTCTGACTTGGGTGACAACGCAAGGACCTGCTTCGATAACTGTACAAGGAATATTCTTCCCGTTCTCGTCGAATAAGCTGGTCATTCCAATTTTTCTTCCTATTAACCCAGACATTTAGTTAAAATTTTAGACGATAGATCAATTATATCCAGCGCGTCTATTAATAATTATTTGTTTGAAACTATTGTTTCTTTTTTGTCTTTTGAGTTTCGTGCAAAAAAAACAGCGCAAAACAAAGTCAACGCTGATTTTGTTTTTTCCGTTTTTCCTTCGCGAAACGCTCTGGACATGTTACTATTATTCAATTTTACTTAAAAAATAGTAGTACCCTACTCTATTTCGGGTTGCAAAAGTATAAAAAACTTTCGGTTTAACAAAATTAAACCGAAAGTAAATATATAACTTACTCGTTTTGAGAGATTCCGAATAAATTCGGAATGTTGCATTAAAGTTAATTATACTTTAATTTCTACTTCAACACCGCTTGGTAACTCAAGTTTCATTAAAGCATCAATAGTTTTTGAAGAAGAACTATAAATGTCTAATAATCTTTTGTAAGAAGCTAATTGAAATTGCTCTCTTGATTTTTTGTTTACGTGTGGAGAACGTAATACAGTGAAAATCTTTTTATGTGTTGGTAATGGTATAGGTCCGTTTACTACAGCACCTGTACTTTTTACCGTCTTTACAATTTTTTCAGCAGATTTATCTACTAAATTGTAATCGTAAGACTTTAATTTTATTCTAATTTTTTGACTCATCTTGTATTATTTAGTGGATTAACCTTTAGCTTTTGCTATTACTTCTTCAGATATATTAGAAGGAGTTTCAGCATAATGTGAAAATTCCATAGTAGAAGTTGCTCTACCAGAAGACATTGTTCTTAAAGCTGTAACATAACCAAACATTTCTGATAATGGTACAATTGCTTTTACAACTTTTGCTCCTGCTCTGTCAGACATATCATTTACTTGTCCTCTTCTTCTATTTAAATCACCTACAATGTCTCCCATGTTTTCTTCTGGAGTTAACACTTCTAGCTTCATTAAAGGTTCCATAATTTTTGCTTTTGCAGATTTTGCAGAAGCTTTATAACCCATTTTTGCTGCTAATTCAAAAGATAGTGCATCAGAATCCACTGCGTGGAAAGAACCATCTCTTAAAGTAACTTTCATTGAATCCATTTCATATCCTGCTAAAGGACCATTTTTCATAGCTTCTTTGAAACCTTTCTCTACAGAAGGCACAAATTCTCTAGGTACATTTCCACCCTTAATTACAGAGTCGAATTGTAATCCTACAACACCTTCATCAGCTGGACCAATAGTAAATACAATATCAGCAAATTTACCACGACCACCAGATTGTTTCTTATAAATCTCTCTATGTTCTGCTTCTGCAGTAATAGCTTCTTTATACTCAACTTGTGGTTGCCCTTGATTTACTTCAACCTTAAACTCACGTCTTAAACGATCTACAATTACATCTAAGTGTAATTCACCCATTCCAGAAATAATAGTCTGACCTGAAGCTTCGTCTGAACGTACTGTAAAAGTAGGATCTTCTTCTGCTAATTTACCTAAACCGATACCTAATCTATCAACATCTGCTTTTGTCTTAGGTTCTACAGCGATACCAATTACTGGGTCTGGAAAATCCATAGACTCTAATACAAGAGGGAATTTTTCAGCAGTTAAAGTATCTCCTGTTTTAATAGATTTAAAACCTACAGCAGCTCCAATATCTCCTGCTTCGATATAATCGATAGCATTTTGTTTATTAGCATGCATTTGGTAAATACGTGAAATACGTTCTTTTTTACCTGAACGGTTATTTAACACATAAGAACCTGCATCTAAACGACCAGAATATGCTCTAAAGAATGCTAAACGACCCACAAAAGGATCTGTAGCAATTTTAAATGCTAAAGCAGCAAAAGGCTCCTCTACACTAGGTTTACGTAATTCTTTTTCTTCAGTATCTGGATTAATACCAACAATACCTTCTTTGTCCATTGGAGAAGGTAAATAACGACATACAGCATCTAAAAGAAACTGAACACCTTTGTTTTTAAATGCAGATCCACAAATCATAGGAATAATAGCCATATCCATTACAGCAGCTCTTAATGCAGCATGCACCTCTTCTTCTGTAATAGAATCTTCATCTTCCATGAATTTTTCTAAAAGATTCTCATCGTAACTTGCTACCTCTTCTATTAATAAAGCTCTGTATTTTTTTGCTTCAGCTTTTAACTCTTCAGGAATTTCAATAACATCGAAAGTTGCCCCTTGAGTTTCATCATGCCATACAATAGCACGGTTTTTAACTAAATCTACAATACCTTTAAAGTTTTCTTCATCACCAATGTTTAAAACGATTGGTACAGCGTTTGACTTCAGCATGTCTTTTACTTGCTGACAAACCATCATAAAATCTGAACCTTGACGGTCCATTTTATTCACAAAACCGATACGTGGCACTTTATAGTTATCAGCCAATCTCCAGTTAGTTTCTGATTGTGGCTCTACACCATCAACCGCACTAAATAAAAATACCAACCCATCTAACACACGTAATGATCTATTTACTTCAACAGTAAAATCAACGTGACCAGGAGTATCAATAATATTAAAATGATATCCTTTGGTTTCTGGAGTAGGTTGTGCATTTTCTAAAGGAAACTGCCATTCACAAGTTGTTGCTGCAGAAGTAATTGTAATACCTCTTTCTTGCTCTTGTTCCATCCAGTCCATTGTTGCTGCACCATCATGAACTTCTCCAATCTTATGAGAAACTCCTGTATAATACAATACACGTTCTGTTGTTGTGGTTTTACCAGCATCAATATGTGCTGCAATCCCAATATTTCTTGTATATCTTAAATCTCTAGCCATTTTTCTTAGAATCTGAAGTGAGAGAAAGCTTTGTTAGCTTCTGCCATTTTATGAGTATCTGTACGTTTTTTTACTGCTGCTCCTTCTTCTTTAGCTGCTGCTAAAATTTCTGCTGCTAAACGCTGTGCCATGGTTTTTTCATTTCTCTTACGAGTATATAAAATCATCCATTTTATAGCCATAGATACTTTACGATCTGGTCTAATTTGCATTGGAATTTGGAATGTTGCACCACCAACACGACGAGATCTTACTTCTACGTGAGGCATTACATTAGACAAACCTTCTTTCCATAATTCTAAAGCCGATTTTTCTTCGCCTTCACCTTTTCTTTCTTCTACTAGATCTAAAGCGTCATAAAACACTTTAAATGCTACAGACTTCTTACCACTCCACATTAAGTTATTCACAAAACGTGTTACTAGCTGATCATTAAATTTTGGATCCGGTAATAAGACTCTTTTTTTTGCTGCTCTTTTTCTCATGTCTTTACATTAAAAAAGTTAATTAATTTAGTTATTAGTTCTCAAATGCACACCCTTAACTTTAAACCTTACACTTAAGAAAAACTCTTAAACATAAAATATAAATTTTAAAGATCTACAACCGTTTACTTATAACTCTTACTTCTTTGGGCGTTTTGCACCATACTTAGACCTACGTTGGGTTCTACCCTCAACACCTGCTGTATCTAATGCTCCACGTACCACGTGATATTTAACACCTGGTAAATCTTTTACCCTTCCACCTCTAACTAATACTATCGAGTGCTCTTGTAAGTTATGTCCTTCACCTGGGATGTACGCGTTTATCTCATTACCATTAGTTAATCTAACTCTGGCAACTTTACGCATTGCAGAATTAGGTTTCTTTGGTGTTGTGGTATAAACACGAGTACATACTCCACGTCTTTGAGGACAAGACGACAAAGCAGCCGATTTACTCTTCTTAGTTATTTTGGTTCTTCCTTTACGAACTAATTGTTGAATAGTTGGCATACTAAATTATTACTGTTTTTAGTTTATATTAAACTTTTCTCTTTTTAAGAGTGCGCAAATGTACGATTTATTTCTAATTATCCAAATATCAGTACCTTATTTTTTTTATCTTAAATTAAATATAACTTTTTACAAATAGCTGAATAAATGTTTATCAAATTTATTTATAAAATTTAGCGCATTTTTTACGCCTATACCTCTATTATTTATATGTATATTTTTATGATTTTAGTTTACTTTTGCACTTAACAACCACTCAATTTTGAAGAAAAATCTTATACCTTATATATATACCTTTTTTTTAATTGTTTTTTCTAATGATTTTCTAGCCCAAGAATTTACTCTAGAAATCTCATCGAAAAAAGAAAATGAGACCGCATTTATAAAAAAAATAAATTTTAAAAAAACTCATAAAGACACAATTTCTTTAAAGCAAGAAATTAACAAGATATCTGATCACTTAACTAATTATGGTTATTTTACTCACACATTAGACTCTATTCTCAACAGAAAAAAAAAGTATATTGCATATTTTTCATTGAATGAAAAAATAGAAAAGGCAGTAATTCAGGTTTCTATAAATGATAATCTTAATCTTAAAAATCTACAACAGCTAGACAGCAGCTCTTTTACACTTCCTATAGAAAAACTAGCAGTTACTTTAGAGAATATATCAAAAGAGTTAGATGCCAAAGGCAAATCTTTTTCGAAAGTGCAATTAAAAAACATACAGCTGAAAGAAAAAACATTATTTGCTGATTTAGATGTTTATCAATCTGAAAAAAGAACCATTTCAAATGTTATTATAAAAGGTTATACCGATTTTCCTAGGTCTTTTGTAAAACATTTTTTTAACATCAACCAAAACACTATTTTTAATCAAGAGAAAGTTGATAACATTTCTAACGCCACAAAAAATTTACAATTTGTAAAAGAGATCAAACCTCCTGAGGTATTATTTACTAAAGATTCAACCGAATTATACATTTATCTAAAGAAACAGCAAAATAACAGTTTTGATGGTTTGGTGAATTTAACTACAAAAGAAAATGGAGACGTCTTATTTAATGGACATGTAGATTTAAAATTACAGAACGTTTTAAATACAGGTGAAACGTTTGAACTTTTTTGGAACAGCATTGGAGAAGACCGACAAGAATTTAGTATTTCTACTGATATTCCGTATATATTTAACACTATTATAACTCCTGAACTAACCTTTTCTATTTACAAACAAGATTCTACGTTTTTAAATACCACATTCAATTCAAAATTATTTTACAACTTAAATTCGAAATCGAAACTAGCCCTCACCTACACTTCTGAATCCTCAGAAAATTTAGAAGAAACGATACAGAACAATATTGAAACTTTTAAAAACTTCTTTGCAGGTTTTGAGTTTAAATACGCAATTCCTAAAAACGATTTCTTTTTTAACGATGTGTTTTACGCGTCTATAAACCCAACTTTTGGAAAAAGAACTACAGATACCATTAATTCTAATCAATTTAAAATTGAAGCTGAAGCCTCTTATATTTGGGATTTAAATACAAGAAGCAGTATTTTTATCAGAAATAAAACAGGGTATTTAAATTCTGACTTCTTTATAGATAACGAATTGTTTAGAATTGGAGGCGCCAATTCTATTAGAGGCTTTAACGAGCAAAGTATATTTAGTAAAAGTTATAGTTTCTTTAATCTGGAGTACCGTTTTTTAACTTCTGAAAAATCTTATTTTTATTCCATCACAGATTTTGCCAATATTAAGACCATTATTGGCAATGATAATCTATTAGGTCTTGGTTTAGGTTATCTTTTTTCTACTTCAAATTCTCAAATTAACCTTAGCACTGCCATTGGTAAAACTACCTCACAAAACTTTGATTTTAAAGAAAGTAAACTTATTATTAGTTGGAAAAGTTTTTTCTAATTCAAAAAAAACTAGTACTATTTACCCCTTTAACTTTACTTAAAATTAACAATAATTAACCATTCTGTTGTTTTCTTAACATATTATTAAGATATTTGGCCTAATTAATTCAAATTATATAAACATGAAAACAAAATTTAAAGGTATTCTAACGCTACTCTTAGCGTTTGTTGTGCAAATTTCGTTTGCACAAGAAAAAACAGTTTCGGGAACTGTTTCAGACACTTCAGGTACATTACCTGGCGTAAGTGTAATTATCAAAGGTTCTAACAAAGGAACACAAACTGATTTTGATGGTAATTACAAAATCAGTACATCACCAGGAGACATTTTAAGTTTTAGTTATGTTGGTTACAAAACTATTACAAAAACAGTGGGTAGTTCTAACACCATTAATGTTGCAATGGTAGAAGACAACAACGTTTTAGATGAAATAGTTGTTACGGCTTTGGGTATTTCTAGAGATAAAAAATCTTTAGGATATGCAACTCAGAAAGTTGGTGGAGAAGAATTAACTACAAACAAAAGTGGTAATTTTGTAAATGCACTTTCTGGAAAAGCAGCTGGTGTACAAATTAAAAAGAACAACAACTTAGGTGGTTCTACTAATGTTGTAATTAGAGGTAACGCTTCTTTAACAGGAAGTAACCAAGCGTTATTTGTAATTGACGGTGTACCAATTAATAACACAAACACAAATTCTGCTAATCAAGCACAAGCAAGTGGTGGTTATTATGATTATGGTAACGCAGCATCAGATATTAATCCTGATGATATAGAATCTGTAAACGTACTTAAAGGTGCAGCAGCTTCTGCATTATATGGTTCTAGAGCAGCAAATGGTGTAATAATGATTACCACTAAAAAAGGTAAAAATGCAAAAGGAATTGGTGTAACCATTAGTACGGGTATGACAGTTGGTAAAATTGACAAGAGTACTTTTGCTAAATACCAAACACAATATGGTGCTGGTTACGGGGCATATTATGATGGCCCAGGTGGTTTCTGGTACGAAGAAGACATTACAGGAGATGGAATTAATGACAGAACTGTTGTATATACAGAAGACGGATCTTACGGAGCTCCTTTTGATGGTAGTTTAGTGTATCAATGGGATTCTTTTGACCCAGATTCTCCAAACTATAAAAAAGCAACCCCTTGGGTAAATGCAGCAAACGGTCCTATTACATTTTTTGAAACACCAATTACATTAACAAATTCTATTTCTTTGGATAAAAGTATGGAAAATGGTTCTTTCAGAATAAACTATACACAATTTGATCAATCTGGCTTAATGCCAAATAGTGAAATTAAAAAACATAATTTCTCTTTCAGTGGAAACACTAAATTAAGTGAAAAACTTACAGTATCTAGTTTAGCTAATTATATTAAGACTTCAGGAAAAGGACGTAATTCAACAGGTTATGGAGACAACATTGTAGGTATGTTTAAGCAATGGTGGCAAACTAATGTTGATTTGCAACAACAAAAAGACATTTACTTTTCTACGGGAAGAAATGTAACATGGAACCCATCAACATCTGATGCTGGATCTGCTCCAATATTTTGGGATAATCCTTATTGGACACGTTACGAAAACTATCAAAATGATTCTAGAAATCGTTTTATTGGTAATGTATCTTTAACCTATGAAGTAAAAGATTGGTTAAGCATTACTGGTAGAGTTGCTACAGATACCTATTCTGAATTACAAGAAGAAAGAAGAGCAAACGGAAGTGTTGCAAGTAGTTTTGGTGTAAGTAGAGGAAATGTTGATTCTGGTTATGGAAGAAAAAATATCCAAAACACAGAAACAAACTATGACTTTATGGCTAATTTTAATACAGACTTAAGCGATAAAGTAAATTTAAAAGGTATTTTAGGAACAAATATTAGAAGAAATAATTTAAATATTATTCATATATCTACTGCCGGTGGTTTAAGTGTACCTAAACTATATTCTATTCAGAACAGTGTAAATGCATTGCCTTTACCAGATGAAAGAGCTGAAAAAATTGGAGTAGACGGTGTTTACATTAGTGCTTCTTTAGGATATGACAATATGTTATTTTTAGACGCTACTTACAGAAGAGACCACTCTTCTACTTTACCTGCTGATCATAGTACTTTTGGTTACCCATCTGTATCTGGAAGTTTCTTGTTTTCTAAATTAATAGAAAAAGATTGGATTTCTTTTGGTAAAGTAAGAGCTAACTACGCAGAAGTAGGTAACAGTGCTCCTTTTGATTTCTTATATGATAGTTTTGTAGTAAATACTCCTATTGGAAGCGCAAGCACATCTGTTGGTAATGTTAAGAAAAATCCAAATTTAAAACCAGAAACTACTAAAAGTATGGAACTTGGTTTAGAGATGAAATTCTTAGGCAATAGACTTGGTTTTGATGTTGCATATTATAAAAACAATTCAGTAGATCAAATTTTTGGAGTTCCTGTTTCTAGAGCAACAGGTTTTACTTCTAAAATATTAAATGCTGGAGAAATTGAAAACAAAGGTGTTGAGCTTTCTGCTTATGGTAGCCCAATTAAAACAGAAGACTTTACTTGGAACATGAATGTTAACTGGTCTAGAAACAGAAATACTGTAGTATCTTTAGTAGATGGTATTGAAAACCTACAATTAGGTTCTTTTCAAGGTGGTGTTACTTTAAATGCACGTGTTGGAGAACCTTATGGTGTAATTCAAGGAACAGATTACACCTATATAAATGGAGAAAAAGTTGTTGATGCGTCTAACGGACAATATGTTGCAACAGGTACTTCAGACCAAGTAATTGGAGACATTAATCCTGAATGGAATATGGGTATTTCTAACAGTTTTAGATATAAAAATATTTCTTTAAACTTTTTATTAGACATACAAAAAGGTGGTAGTATCTTTTCTTTAGATCAATACTATGGTCTTGCAACAGGATTATATGCTGAAACAGCATTTATAAACGACCTTGGTAACCCAGTAAGAAACTCTATCGCAGATGGTGGTGGTTTCATTAATCCTGGTGTTAATGCAGACGGATCTGTAAATACATCACGTATTAGAGCCGATAGATTTGGTGCTTGGGGATATAGAAGAGGGTTGCCAAATGCAGCTTTTGTTTATGATGCTAGTTATGTAAAATTAAGAGAATTATCTATTACCTATAACTTCACTAAAAACGTTCTTGATAGAACATTTTTAAATGACGCTTCTATTAGTTTTACAGGATCTAATTTATGGATTATTCATAAAAACACACCACATGAAGACCCAGAAGGAGGTTTAGGATCTGGTAACTTACAAGGATACTCAGTTGGTTCTTTACCAACAACAAGAGATTTCGGTTTAAATGTTAAACTTCAATTTTAAAAAATGAAAAACATGAAAAAAATATTAATATTAATCGCGGCTGTAGTAATTACATCGTGCTCTAACAACTTAGAGAATCTTAATCAGAACATTAAAGATCCTTCTGCTGTTCCAGGAGAAAGTTTATTTACTGGAGCACAGAAAAATTTAGTTGACCAAATGGTTGATTTAAATGTAAACAATAATAACACCAAACTTTGGGCGCAATTTTTACAGGAAACTACTTATACAGATGAAAGTAACTATGACCAAGTAGGACGTAATATTCCTGGTACACATTGGAGTGTTTTATACAAAGATGTATTAAAAGATTTAGATGAAGCAGGTACAGTAATTGCCGCTACAACCTACCCTTTAGCATCTGATGCTGTAGTAGTACCAAACAAACTTCAAGTAATTGAAATTTTAAAAGTATATACGTACAGTATTTTAGTTGAAACTTTTGGAGATGTACCTTATACAGAGGCTTTAGACATAGACAACCTATTACCAAAATATGATGATGGACTTACTGTATATAAAGACTTAATATCTAGATTAACAGCAGCTATTAACGCATTAGACACTACAAAAGGTAGTTTTGGCACGGCTGATAATATTTATGGTGGTGATGTAACAAGTTGGAAAAAATTTGCTGCTTCTTTAAAATTAAGAATGGGTATCTTATTATCTGATGTAGACAACGCTTTTGCTAAAAGCACTGTAGAATCTGCAGTTTCTGCTGGGGTTTTTACCAGTAATGCAGACAATGCCAACTTTAAATATTTATCTGCAGACCCTAACACACATCCTGTACATGCAAACTTAGTTTTAAGTGGAAGACATGATTTTGTTGCTGCAGAAACTATTGTTGATATGATGAATACTTTAAATGACCCTAGAAGAGCTTTATATTTTTTAGAAGTATCAGGTGGTGGTTATGTAGGTGGTGGAATTGGAGCAACTTCTAATTACTCATCACATTCTCATGTTGCAGCACAAGTTGAAGCAGCTGAAGCACCAGGTGTTATTTTAGATTATGCCGAAGTTGAATTTTTACTATCAGAAGCGCGTGCTAGAACCTTTGCTGTTGGAGGAACTGCAAAAAGCCATTATGATGCTGGTATTACAGCCTCAATAGAAAATTGGGGAGGAACTGCAGCAGATGCTACAACTTACTTAGCAATGCCTTCTGTAGATTACACAACCTTATCTGGAACTAAAACATGGAAAGAGATTATTGGAAATCAGAAATGGTTAGCATTATATAACAGAGGTTTTGAAGCTTGGACATCTATAAGATTATTAGATTTCCCTGTAATGAAAACTCCTGCGGATGCTTTATCTGGATATCCAAATAAATATACATATCCTGTAGTTGAACAAACATTAAATGGAGCAAATTATGCTTCTGCAGCTTCCGCAATTGGAACTGACACTGCAGAACAAAAATTGTTCTGGGATAAGAACTAAACTAATATAACTTAGTAATACTTATTATGTAAGGAGGCGCAATTAAAAATTGCGCCTCCTTTATGTTTTATATAAATTATGAATACGATACCTTAGAAATAACAACATAAATATATCTACACATTTAAAACAACTATTTTGCAACAGATTATATACAATTGTAAACACATCAGTACATAAACTAATTCTGAAACTAAAAAAACATCACAATTTATTTACAAAATTTTAACATAAAAAGCTCTTAATTTAATCATCAACACCAATTAACCTTTACAAAAATTGAACAAAAAAGACAATAAAGTATCTTTTTCAACCATATTCACCTCTAAATCAACCGGTAAAATTCAACAATAATTCCCAAAAACAAATCCAAAATAAGTATTTAAAATGCATCAAAATAAGATTCGTAAAATCACTAAAAAATAGGATAAATTTTCAAAATTTTTTACTAAAAAATCCCATAAAATATGATTACGAATAACACAACAATATAGCAATATCATTAAATATTTAATTACAAAAAAAGGTTAAATAGAAAAAAAACTCCACCCAATTCAATAATTTTATAAAAAAAATTAAAATATCGCAAAAAATATTTTCGAATAATTCAAGGCGAATATCAAAAAAAAAAGAGGCTTAAAAATCACAGGAATACCTAGTAAAGAACACACTAAATAAGAAACCCTTTATAAAAAAAAGTAACCTTTTTTCTTAAATATTAAAACACTACTTTTATTATTGAAATTTTAAAAAAACTATTTATGTTAAAAAATTGTTTTATTAAGATATATTTAAGACTTTTGAAGTTAATTAATTCAAATAATTATACAATGAAGACAAAGTTTAATGGAATTTTAACGCTATTGCTAGCGTTGGTCGTGCAAATTTCGTTTGCACAAGACAAGACTATTTCCGGTACTGTTTCTGATGAATCAGGACCATTACCTGGAGTTAGTGTATTAATCAAAGGTACTACAAAAGGTACAGAAACAGATTTTGATGGTAAGTACACCATTAAAGCTAAGTCTGGTGCCGTTTTAGTCTTTAGATATCTGGGTTATAAAACCGCAGAAAAAAATGTAGGAGGATCCAATACCATTAATATTACCATGGTAGAAGGCGGAACACAACTAGAAGAAGTTGTGGTTATTGGTTATACCAATAAAAAAAGAGGAGAACTTTCTTCAGCTGTATCTTCTGTTACATCTGCACAACTAGAAAAGCAAACAAATTCAGTTAGTATCGATAATGCTTTACAAGGAGTTGCAACAGGTGTTCAAGTAACAGCTCAGAATGGTAAACCTGGTAATGCAGCGTTTGTTAGAATTAGAGGTATTGGTTCTATTAACGCAGGTAGTGAGCCACTTTACCTTTTAGACGGTATTCAGGTAGATGAAGACCAAATTATTGGTATAAACCCTTCGGATATTGCAAGAATGGATGTTCTTAAAGATGCTGCAAGTACAGCTATCTATGGAGCAAGAGGTGCAAATGGAGTTGTTGTTATCACAACTAAAAAAGGTAAAAAAGGTAAAAAAGCGCAAATTAGAATTCAGTCTAGATTAGGTATTGCTTCAGAAGCTAAAAGAAATTTTAGAGTGATGAATGCTAAGGAAAAACTAGACTATGAGAGAGCTATTGGTGTTGGTACTGGTTCTACAATTTTATTACAAAGTGAATGGGATCGTTTAATTTCTCAAGAACATGATTGGAATGACGATTTATTAAAAGATGCACATATTAGCTCTTATAACTTATCTGTTCAAGGTGGTGATGAAAAATTAACATATTTTATGTCTATTGCCAATGACTCTAATACTGGTATTATAGAATTAATAGAAAGTGCTTTTACAAGAACTTCTGCTAGATTAAATGTTGGGTATGATGCTACAAGTTGGTTAAATTTAAGTACAAATTTAGCCTTTTCTACTTCTAATGATCAAGATCCAAGAGATAGAAATAATATTCAAAACCCTGTTAACGGTCGTTTTACATTTAATCCTTATGAGCCTGTATATTTAACAGATGCTAACGGAGATCGTATACCTAACCTTAGAGGTTTAGATACTTTTAACCCTACACATCAAGGACTTAGTTCATTAGCACAAGTTAGAGCTAATGAAGATAATGATACAGACAATAGATTCTTTGGTACATTTAATGCTAACATTAAATTTTCTGATAATTTCTCTTATCAATTTGGATCTAACGTAAGTTACTTCAACAGAACTGCTAGAGGTATATTACATGCTGGTTCTGCTTTAGACTTAATTTTTAATGGAACTCCTACAGGAGAAACAAGTATTTTTAATTCTAATACTTTTCAGTATTCTCTTTTAAATAAATTAAACTTTAATAAAACGTTTAATGAAAGACATGCAGTTAATGCCACCGTATTTATGGAGTACCTAGATTGGTACAATGAAAACAATACAACAGGTGCTCAAGGATATGTTGTAAACGGACCAACTACTGTAGGGGCAGGTGCTACACCAGCTATTTCAAGAATTGCTGGTGCTAATAGCAGAAGAACATTGTTTTCTGTTGCAGCTAGTGCAGATTATATTTTAGATGACAAATATATTTTAAATGCTACTGTAAGACGAGATGGATCTTCTAGATTTGGTACTAACTCAAAGTATGGTACATTTTGGGGAGCAAGTGCTGCTTGGAATATAAGTAAAGAAGATTTCTTTAGCGGAATCTCAGACACTGTAGATAATTTGAAATTAAGAGTTAATGCAGGGACTTCTGGTAATGACCAGATTGGTACAAACCCTTCTATTACAACTTATGGCTTTAACTCTTATAATGGTAATACTGCCTCTAACCCTTCTAACTTTGGTGATCCAAATTTAGGTTGGGAACAAAGTTTTACTTATGGTGCTGGTATAGAATTTGGGCTATTTAATAGTAGAATTACGGGTGTAGTAGATTACTATAAGAAAAATACTACAGATTTATTATTACAAGTTCCTATTAGTTCTATTCAAGGAGGAGGTTCAATCTTCAAGAATATTGGAGAGGTAGAAAACTCTGGTTGGGAATTTGAATTAAGAGGTGATATTATAAGAAATGAAAACTTTAGATGGAATGCTGGTGTAACATTCAGTACTTATGACAGTAAAGTTCTTAAATTAGCTAATGACGATGATTTATTTGTTGATTATGCTAATTATACTACATTAAGAGTTGGTGAAGAAGTACATTCTTTTTACTTATCTAGATATGTAGGTGTTAATCCCGCAAACGGACAAGCGTTATTTTTAGATGAGAATGATAATGTAACTACAACTAATACAGACAACGTATTATTAAGTGGTAAAACTCCATTTGCTCAATTTGATGGTGGTTTTAATACAAGTGTTTCTTATAAAGGATTTGACATAACTGCAGACTTTTACTTTAAAGGCGGAAATTATATTTATAATGTCGTAGAACAACAATTACTTTCTGATGGTACCGGTGCAAACAGCAACCAAAGAGTAGATGCTTTTAATTATTGGAAAAACCCAGGAGACACAAATGTTTTACCTAATCCTGTAACAAATGGTTACAACGGGGCAGTAAACTTAAATAACAGAACTATTTCTAACGGAACAAGTACAAGATATTTACAAAGAGGTGATTATTTAAGATTAAGAAACCTACAAATAGGTTATAGTTTACCATCAAATTATTTAGAAAATAGTCCTTTTTCACACATTAGAATGTATGCTTCAGGTACTAATTTATGGACCTATGTACCATACTACAAAGGAGATCCAGAAGTAGGTATCGGTTCTGCGGAATCAAACCCAGGAAATACTACAAGAGACCAAATACCTGGAGAATATAGTTTAAATAGTTACCCTACTTTAAAAACTATTTCTTTTGGGATAGACCTTAAATTTTAAAAAAACAACAAAAATGAAAAAATATATTATAACACTATTAGTTTTAGTTGTCGCAATAACTTCTTGTGATAACAGACTTGATACTTTTCCTACATCAACAGTAGCTACAGAAGAAGCTTTTAAAGGTGAAGGAGATTTTACAAACGCCTTAAATGGTGCTTATGAATCTATGCTAATTTATAGACCTGGTGGCGGAACCGCTCCTACTGTTGATTACTATGGCGGTGTTACACAGGGTTTAGAAGTATTATCTGATAATTTAATTATTAGTAGAGATGGTAGATTTAGCCAACAAGCAAGGTATGATTGGAATTATGATCAAAATTCTGGGTATTTCTTTTCTAGAGCAGCTTATGCAACTATTAGAAATGCTAATGCTATTTTAGGTAGTATAGATAATTTAGAAGCTGGTACTTTTAAAAATAATGTTATGGGTGAAGCTTTAACTTTAAGAGCTTTAGCACATTTTGATGTTATTAAGTATTATGGAGAAATTCCAACACAAAATGCAGGTTCTAATGGAACTTTAGCAATGCCTTATATTGAAATAGCAGACATTAATGATTTACCTTCAAGAGATTTAACAATTGGAGAATTTTATCAGAAAATAGTAGACGATTTAACAACTGCTGCTAGTATTATTGGTTCTACAACAGCAAATGGCACCTATAGAACTAATGCAGATGCTGCAAATGGTATTTTAGCCAATGTTTATTTACACATGGGTAATATGCCTGCTGCTGTAACTGCTGCAAATAAAGTAACAACACCTGTTGTTTCAAGAACAAGTTTTACAGGTATTTGGAATGATTCTGATAGATCTGGTATTTTATTTGGATTAAGAAATGATGATGCTACAGAAGTAACTTTAGGTGTACCATATAGCCAAACTGCAGGAGGAATTAAAGATGAATATGTACCAGATTTTGCTTTTTATTCTTTATACGCTTCTAATGATATTAGAAAAACTGCTTATTTTGTAACAAGCCCATTTAGTGGTGAAAATTATAACCACATTATAAAATGGTACTCTAGTGTAAGTACTACTCAATTAGGTGTTGTAGATGCAAAAATTATAAGAGCATCTGAAGTAATGTTAATTAAAGCAGAAGCTTTAGCAGCACAAAACCTAGATGGTTCAGCTTTAACAGCTTTAGACGCAGTTAGGTCTCAAAGATATAGTGGTTTTACTTCTGGTGGAGAAACAGGACAAGCGTTAAAAGATGCTATTCAGTTAGAAAGAAGATTAGAATTAGCTTTTGAAGGTGTTAGATTTACCGATTTAAAAAGATTTGGTATGGCTATTACAAGATCTAATTTTGGTTATTTAGCAGATGGTAGTGGTGAACCTGCAGATGAATTAACTTTACCAGCTGGAGACTATAGATTTAACCTTCCAATTAGTGTTAATGAGTTAAATTTAAATCCAAATATGTCGCCAACAGCAGGTTATATTAAATAATAATTTAAAATTTTAAAAAATGAAAAAAATATTAACGATAATTACAGCCATAGTATTGTTTATGTCTTGTGATGAAAATAAAGAAACAATAGATTCTTTATCTTTTCCTGATGATGCATTTATAACATTTAGTGGATCTACAGCTTCTGTAGGAGAAGCTAGTACTGCACCGGTTACTTTAACTGTATTGTATGCAAATAGTTCTGCAAGTCAAGAAGATGTAACTATAGATTTTACAACATCTTCTACAAATGGAACAGAAGGTACAGACTATACAATTGTAAACAATAAAAGTTCTTTTACGTTTTCGCCAGCAAATGGTGTGTACTCAGATACTGTACAGATTATGCCAATTGACAACGTTACTTTAGGAACAGAAAATGTTGTAATAACATTTACTTTAGGATCATCTACATACACAACTGGTTATCCAGGACCTGATGGAATTGGGAAATCTGTAGAAGTTACCATTTTAGATGACGATTGCGCAAAAGAAGAAGCCTTAAGACCTTACCAAGGTACTTGGACAGGTGATGACAATTGTGGTGGCTATACTGGCATTACAATAACTACAGAATTACCTTGTGGTACTGGTCTTTGGATTAGAGGTGTAGGTTATAGCTGGTTACAGGACCCAACGTATTGGGATGAAATTATAATTGAAGAACACCCTGTATTTATTTCTATAGATGCAACAGCTGGTACTGTTTCAATTTCTTCTCAGTTATATGTTACAACAACATGGAACGGAAATGTACAACCTACCTATAACCTTGTTGGTGCAGGTACAATTGATACAAGCGGAGCAAAACCTGTTATACATTTAGAGTATGACTTGGTACAACCTGCAGGATCAGGAAGTATGGTTGCAACAGGAGGTACTACATGTGGATCTGCTTTTGTTACAGATTTTACTTTAGATTAATTTATACAAATTTATATTATGAAAAAAATAAACAAATTAATACTATTATGTGTCGCTAGTATATTTATGTACTCATGTGACACCACTAATGAATCTAGCTATGAGCCTGCAGTTTATGTTGCTCCAGCAACATTTAGCATCTCTGCACCTGCAGCAACAGTAGCAGATAACGACTTTGTTGTTACTTACGCTCCTTCTGCAAAAGGAAAAGGATATTACATGGTAGTTCCTTCAGGAACTGCTGCACCTACATCTACTGAAGTACATAGTGGTGGTGGTATGCAAAGTGGTAGTTTTAGTGTAGACGGTTCTACACCCGTAAGCATTACTGTAGATGAAGCTATTTATGGTGCATATACTTATGACGTATACGCAATTCATAAAAGTGAAGATAACTTTATTTCTGAAACTGTTACTAAATTATCAGTAACTACACCAGATACAGCTGCACCTACTTTTGATAGAGATAATACAACTCCTGCACATAATGTACAGCCAGGTACAAACAGCCCTTTTACAACTATTAATTTAGCATTTAGTGAGCCTGTATTTTACCAAGGTGGAGATGTTACTTTTACAGGATTCTTTGGTTCAAGAGCAATTACAGTAAATGGTGCTTCAAATTTCACACAAAGTGGAACTACAATTTCTATTGCAACTCATGGTACCTTTTCACCAGATGATGCTATTTTAGTAGGATGGGCAGATGGAACTTTTAAAGATAAATCTGGTAAAAACGTAGCTGCTTTAACAGGAATTGGTTATTACTTTTGGACAAGAACTTTTACTATTGCAGAAAAAGCAAAATTAATGCCAGGAATGTATGACTACTCTACAGTTTTTTATGGAGGGTTATCTGCTTTTTATTCAGGTTTATTTACTGATTTCCCAGGAGTTTTCTTGCCAGAGACCGGTACTTTTGAAATAACAGCTGATACAGACGATGCAACTGGTCATACTTTAAAAGGAGTCAATTTATTTAGTGGTTTTATTCCTTTAGGATTAACAGATGAGCCAGAAACACTACCAATTGTAATTCATCCTACAGATGCAGATGTATTAGATTTAATGCCTAATGTACCTTCTGTAATTACAGCAGGTCAAGCAACGTACTGGAGCCATTATGGTGGTGAATTCTTTGGTATACCATTTACAAACCCAGGATTTTATGATTTTGAGGCAGGAACAATTACTCATTGGGTAACATTGTATGGTGTAGATGGTAGTAGTATTGATGATATTGATTATATATACACAAGAATAGATACTTATGCAAAAGGTGGTACATCTAACATGGATGAAGCACGTAACAAATCTGCAGAACTTAAAGCTAAAAAACAACCTGTTCGTAGCTATAAAGGAACATACGGTTATTAATTAGTAAATTAATTATTATAATTTAACCACCTCTTTACGAGGTGGTTTTTTTATGCCCTTTATTTAACATACATTTGCAAAATGACAACAGAGACTACAACTATTTTTGGTATTAGAGCTATTATTGAGGCTATTGAAAGTGGATCTACTTTAAACAAAGTGTATCTACAAAAAGGACTTAGAGGAGAATTGTTTTACGAACTTAATAAGTTAATAAAAACACACAACCTAACTACAAGTATGGTTCCAGTTGAAAAATTAGACAGATTGTCTAAAAATAGCAATCATCAAGGTGCTGTTGCTCAAATTTCGCCAGTAGAATTTCATGATTTAGAAGCATTAATTGAAAAAACTATAGAAAGCGGGAAAACGCCTTTGTTCTTACTTTTAGATCAATTATCTGATGTCCGTAATTTTGGTGCAATTATAAGAACCGCAGAATGTACTGGTGTAAATGGAATCATTATTCAAAAAAATGGTAGTGCTCCTGTAAATGCAGAAACCATTAAAACCTCTGCTGGTGCCGCTTTTAAAATTCCAATTTGTAAAGTAGATCACATAAAAGACGCTTTGTTTATTTTACAAGCAGCAGAAATAAAAACAGTTGCTGCAACTGAAAAAACTGAAGATTCTGTTTATGACATCAACTTAAACCAACCTATTGCAATTGTAATGGGATCTGAACATAGAGGTGTTAATCCTTCTATTTTAAAAATGGTAGATTATAAAGCTAAACTGCCGTTGTTAGGTGAAATAGCTTCTTTAAATGTATCGGTTGCTTGTGGAGCATTCTTATATGAAACAGTTAGACAAAGATTGGTAGGTAATAGTTAGTAATTAATGGTATGAAGTTTAAATAATTTTATAATTCATTTTCTATCTCATCTTCTTTCTTTGGAGGAGAAAAGTTACCATTTTCATCAAATAATAAATCAAATTCTGTTTCTGTAAACTGATGTTCTATTTTAGTAATGCCTTTATTTCTATAGAGTACAGCGAAAATAAGTCCTACTAAAAAACCAGACAAATGTCCTTCCCAAGACATTCCTTCTTTAATTGGTAAAACATACCAAATCATACCGCCATATAGAAAAATAACCGTCAAAGAAAGCGCTATTAATCTGTAATGTTTTTTAATAATACCACTAAAGAAAACAAAACTAAAAAGTAAATAAACTATTCCGCTTGCGCCAATATGATAAGATTCTCTAGCAATAATCCACGTTAAAAACCCTGCAAAAAAACCACCTAAAAACAATACTTTGTACGCAACATCTTTATAAAAATAAAAAAGACTACTTAATAACACAAATAAAGGAACCGAATTATTAAAAAGATGACTGACGTTGCTATGTATAAAATGTGTAAAAAAAACGCCCCTAAAACCCACTAAAGTTCTAGGAAAAACTCCATATTTATTAAAATTAAAATCACATGTTATTTCAATAAGATAAAGAACCCAAATGGCAACAATATACACCATTGGTACTAGAAAAGTTGTGGTAGAAAAACCAAGTTTTTTATCTGCATTCATATACATAAAAATAACAAAAATCTAACCATTATCATTTTTTACAACTTCTGTCAGAAATCTTTATTATTTTTACTTTATGAATGAACCTTTGGCAGAAAGAATCCGTCCTAAAACAATTGAAGATTATATTAGTCAGCAACATTTGGTGGGCAAACAAGGTGTATTAACCAACTTGATAAAGAAAGGAATAATACCTTCATTAATTTTATGGGGACCTCCTGGAATTGGAAAAACTACTTTAGCAAATATTATTGCGACCGAATCTAACAGACCTTTTTATACGTTAAGCGCTATAAGTTCTGGTGTTAAAGATGTGAGAGAAATTATAGAAAAATCAAAAAAAAGTGGCGGTTTATTTACCGCTAAAAACCCCATTTTATTTATTGATGAAATACATAGGTTTAGCAAATCTCAACAAGATTCGTTATTAGGTGCTGTAGAAAAAGGTTGGGTTACTTTAATTGGTGCTACTACAGAAAACCCAAGTTTTGAAGTAATTCCCGCCCTACTCTCTCGTTGTCAGGTTTATATTTTAAATTCTTTTGATAAAAACGACTTAATTGCTTTGTTACACAGAGCAATGGAAAAGGACGCACTTTTATCAACCAAAAAAATAACATTAAAAGAAACTGAAGCTTTACTTCAAGTTTCTGGCGGTGATGCAAGAAAATTGTTAAATATATTTGAATTATTAGTTGTAGCAGATGATGAAATTGAAATAACGAATGCATTAGTTTTAGAGAAAATTCAGAAAAATACAGTGAGATATGATAAAACAGGTGAACAACATTACGATATTGTTTCCGCCTTTATCAAATCCATCCGCGGTAGCGACCCAAATGCAGCCGTATATTATTTGGCTAGAATGATTGAAGGTGGAGAAGATGTGAAGTTTATTGCCAGAAGAATGTTAATTTTAGCTTCAGAAGATATAGGAAATGCGAACCCAACGGCCTTAATTTTAGCCACCAACACTTTTCATGCAGTGTCTGTAATTGGCAACCCAGAATCTCGAATAATTTTAAGTCAATGTGCTATTTACTTGGCGAATTCTACCAAAAGCAATGCCTCTTATATGGCAATTAATGAAGCGTTAAGTTTTGTAAAACAAACGGGAGATTTATCTGTACCCTTGCACTTAAGAAATGCACCAACAAAACTAATGAAAGATTTAAACTATGGTCTTAATTACAAATATTCTCATAATTATCCTTCAAATTTTGTAAGACAAGAATTTTTACCTGAAGAAATTTCTGGCACAAAATTTTATGAGCCCGGAGAGAATGCAAGGGAACATCAATTTAGAGAAATTCTAAAAAACCGTTGGAAAGATAAATATGGTTATTAAAAAAAATTACTAAAAAGTAAACGCATACATCATTTACTTTTCAATAATCAACAAAAAATTAAAACTTTATAATATACTGTTTTTCTACCAATGTATTTCCTTCATAGTACTGCGCCGTCCACTCTGATCCATTTTTATAAAGAGTACCATTTTTGTCCTTTATAATAAATACATCTTTATTCTTCGTTTTTAAAATTTGAAAAATTACCGCAGGAGTTGTATCTATCAATTGAAAACCATGATCTGTAGCTTGCGCATATAAAATATTACTAGCAACTTTTACATCTGAAGAAATACCTTTTTTTACCGTAGTTTCTTTTGTAACAATAGGTGTTTTTTTAACAGGAATTTCTTTGTTCTCTACCACCTTTTTCTTAATTGGTTTCACTTTTTCAGTTACTTTTTCTAATGAGTTATTTACCTCAACATTTTCACTTGGTTGGAAATCTAACGTAAATTCTTCTAAAGTTTCATGCGCTCTTCTAATAGCTTCTTGATATCCTTTTTTATATTCTTTTTGTTTACTTTTTCCTACTTCTGTAGTGTACACAACATTTTCAAAACAATCTTTAAACTCTATATAGCTTTTTATGGTAAACATATTAGAATCATCAACAACAGTTGCCATTAATGCCAAACATCTATTTTTAAACAACTCCGTAGGAAGTTTTTCATTACTTAAAAACACCTCAAAACCATTTTTCTTTAATAAAAATTTGGTTAATGAACTTGTTTGATATTCATCTGAACTTTTTAAGTATTCAAATTTATCTGCAACAATTACATAATTATAATTGTTTAATTTTTCTATCTGACTGAAAGTTGATAACGTTGCTAAAAAAATAAACGTTATTGCTATATTTTTTATCATTTTTATTTAAATATTAAATTAACACCAAGTTGTGGTGATATACTATTTGCTGTTGCAATATCGTTAAATTGCACGATATTATCAATCATTCCGTATAAATTAATTTTTTTAAAATTGCATAGAAACACCTGCAACATTAGTATAATTAGAACAATTAGTAATAGAGAAACTTCAAAACTTAAAAAGTATAAAGCTAGTACTAAAAAAAATTGAACACACACATCTTAACTCATTAGTAACTGTTTAACGCAATCTTACTTAAAGATATTGCTTTAACTCTACCAGAGATTGCACAGAAATAAAATCTTGAGTTGTACTAAAAGTCTCCTGCTCAAAATTACAATGAATGGCTTTCATACCAATATTTAAAGCTCCTTGTACATCTGCTTCTATATTATCACCAATCATAATAGAATGCTCTTTTTTAGCTTTCGCTTTTTCTAAAGCGTACTCAAAAACTTTTGAATTTGGTTTTTTTACACCCACAGAATCTGAGGTTATAATGGCATCAAAATAATGATAGATTTTAGAATTTACCATTTTCTTACTTTGCACTTCTTCAAAACCGTTGGTAATAATATGTAATTTGTATTTCCCTTTTAAGTAATCTAAAATATCAAAAGTACCTTCAAAAAGATGATTAAAGTCTGGAAGAAACTCAATGTAATCAATGGCCATTTTATCAATTAAATCATCTGAAATAGTATAATTTACAGCATCAAAAGTTCTTTTTAACCTACCATATCTTAATTCTCTTTTGGTTACTTTTTCTTCTCTGTATAATTTCCAATATTCTAGATTTAAAGGTTTGTAAACACTTAAAAAATCATTTATATCTACTAAAATATTATTAGTTACAAATACTTTTTGAAACGCAAGTTCAGAATTTTTTTCAAAATCCCATAAGGTATGATCTAAATCGAAAAAGACGTGTTGTAAATTCATTTGATAAATGTAAAACTAATACCTAAAATAAACTCTTATAAGTTGTTATATTTGTGTAAATAAAAACAATTTTTTGAAACAGAAACGTAGCATCTTATTTCTTTGTGGTTGGTATCCTTCTAGGGTTTTGCCAAACAATGGCGATTTTGTGCAACGGCATGCAGAAACGGTTTCAAAAAAACATGCCGTAACGGTTTTACATATTATTTCTGACAAAAATTGCGTAGAAAATATAGCACTTATTTCTAAAGAAATTAATGGCATACCAACACATATTGCTTATATAAAAAAAACAAAGAATCCTTTTAAAAAAGGATTTCTATTCCTTAGTGCTTTTAAAAAACTACTTCAAAAAACAACAGCTTTTGATGTTGTACATGTGCATGAAGTGTTTCCGATGGGTGTTTTTAGCCTGTACTTAAAATGGTTCAAAAAAAAACAATTTATTATTTCTGAACATTGGACAGACTACAAATATCCGCTGTCAAAAAAAATAGGTTTCATTCACAAATTCCTTTCTAAAATTATAGTTAAAAATGCCACTTTTGTTTGTCCGGTAACTACAGATTTACAAAACTCCATGCAAATATTTGGTCTAAAAGGCAGGTATAAAATAGTTGAAAATGTGGTTGATACTCAAAAATTTTTCCCAATTACAACTAACAATGATGTTTATTCTATAGTTCATATTTCTAATATGAATGACCAACATAAAAATATATCAGGTATATTACATGTAATAGCTAAATTGCAAAAACAACAAACTAGTTTTAACCTGAAAGTGATTGGCGAAAATTCTATGCAATATAAAAATCTTGCTAAAGAGCTTTCTATTGATAAAAATTGTGTTTCATTTATAGACCAGATTCCGCATACAGAAGTAGTAACTCATTTACAAAATGCAGATCTATTTGTATTGTTTAGTAATTTTGAAAATTTACCTTGTGTAATTTTAGAATCTTTTGCTTGTGGAACACCCGTTATAGCTACAGATGTTGGAGGTATTAGCGAATGTTTTCCAGATAATTTTGGACGACTAATTAACGCAAAAGATGAAGACAAATTATTAGAAGAAATTCTTAATTTTAAACAACGTAAATACACTATTGCCAATAAAAAAGAAATGTACAACTACATACAAAAAAACTTTAGCGAAGAAGCAATTTGCAATAAATTTACAGTATTATACTCAAAATCTATAACCAATTAGTTTATGTGCGGCATTGCAGGAATTATTAATTTACACCAACCTTTACAAAATTCTGAAAGTCTTTTAGCCATGACCAAAAGTTTAATACATAGAGGTCCGGATGATGAAGGTTACTTCCTATTTTCTGATGCAGCAAAAACATATTTTGGTGAAGATTCTTTAGCTAAAAACACACAACATATTTGTACAACTTTTCAACAACCCGTTAAGGTTGGTTTTGGTTTTAGACAACTAAAAATAATAGATTTATCGCACAAAAGTTTCCAACCAATGACCGATATTTCTAAAAAATATTGGATTGTTTTTAATGGTGAACTCTATAATTACAAAGAAATAAAACATCAATTAATAGGTTTAGGCCATCACTTCTATTCTGATTCTGATACGGAAGTAGTTTTAAATTCTTATAAAGAATGGGGCGAAAAAGCATTGAATAAATTTAACGGAATGTTTGCTTTTGCTATTTTTGATATACAAAAAAATACCATTTTTTGCGCAAGAGATAGAATTGGTATCAAACCTTTTTATTATCATAAAAACGAACATCATTTTATTTTTGGAAGCAATGTACAATCCATTATAAACTCAAAATTATATACGCCTGAAGTTGATTGGGAAGGGCTTTGGCAAAATTTTAGATTTTCTACAGCACAAAGACCCAATACCGTTTATCAAGATATTATTGGGTTAGAACCTGGACATTACTTAACATTAGATTTAAATGATAATTCCTTTAATAAAGTACAATATTGGGAAATACCCACAAATACCCAAGATTTTTCATTAACAGAAAAACAGAGTCATAATTTAATTGAAGAAAGTTTATACAATGCAGTAAATTATCGCTTAATTTCTGATGTAGAAGTGGGTTCTTTTATGAGTGGCGGCATAGATTCTTCTTTAATTTCTGTGTTGGCATCAAAAAACAAACCCGATATTAAAATTCTTACCTTAGGTTTTAAAGAGTTTAAAGAATTAGACGAAGTGCAACAGGCAACTAATACAGCTAAAAAACACCATCTAAATCATATCATTCATTATACTGGGATTGCAGAAAATTTAAAAAACATAGCACCTTCTTTACAAGCTTATGAAGAACCTTATGCGCAATTATCTGCAAATTTAATTCTAGCCAAAATGGCTTCTCAAAATAAAACTACAGTAGTTTTAAGTGGTTTAGGTGGCGATGAACTTTTTGGCGGGTATGATGTGTATCAAAAAATATCTTTGTGGAAAAAATTACAAAAAAATAAAAAAATAGTACAAAAATTACCTGGAATTCATCACAAGATAAAGAAAGGAAAACTTTTGGCTAATTGTAAAACTTTAGGTGAGTATTATTCGCATTATCACACAAATTATTATGATTCGGAAATTGATGCTTTATTTACAGACCGTACATTTAATACAACCAACACTTTAGAAACATTATATTCTAATAATAAAAAATTTACAGATTCTTTTGAAGCAATGAGTTTTTACAACTTAAAATCTTATATTGGTAATCATCAAATGAGAGCCATAGATGTTACAACAATGGCGTATTCTATAGAAGGAAGACTTCCTTTTTTAGATCATAATTTTATTGAAGCCGCCTTTAGAATACCAACAAAATATAAGTATAAAAATAAAACTCAAAAGTATATTTTAAAAGAAATTGCTAAAAAGTACTTGCCAAAAGACACCTTAGAAATGCCTAAAAAAGGTTTGACTTTACCCTTAAAACAGTGGGTACATTCAGATTTAAAAAAGTTTATTTTTGAGACACTTCTTAGCTTAAAACAACGAAAGGAATTTGATACAAAAACAATAGAAAAAATTGTAAACTCTAAAAAAGAAGCTCAGATTTGGCAATTGGTTTCTACCGAATTATGGATGCAAAAATTTATTGATTAATTGTGAACCTACTAATAAATTATATAAAAGGCTTTTTAAGCAGGTCTGGCAGTTATGTTATTTCTGCTACTATTTTAGCCAGAGTTTTTTCTTTTATTGCTTCGTGGTTAGCCCTAAAATTTATTGAAAATGATGAATTAGGCGTGGTATTATTTGCTTACAATATTGTTATTTTTTTATTGCCCATAAGTGGTTTTGGACTGAATCAAAGTTTAATAAGATATGGCGCGCTTTTAAAAACAGAAGAAGAAAAAAACAGCTTGTTTCTCTATGTTTTAAAAAAAGGTGTGTTGGCTTCTTTGCTTTTAGTATTTCTACTAATTATAGGAAGTTTCTTTATCACGTTTAAATTTGAAAACACGCAAGTATACCTTATTATCTTATCATTTTTAATAATTCCCACATTTGTCTTTGAAATAATTAGAGCTCAATTTAGATTGCAACACAACAATAAATCTTTTGCCTACACAGAATTTATTCATAGCATTATTTTACTGATTAGCATCTTACTTTTAAGTTATTTTTTTAAAGAAATGGGCTATGCTATTGCACTTTTAGTAACTCCTTTAGCAACATCAATTTTATTTATAAATAAATTAAACATCAATTTTAAATCTACCATTAAAACAACAATTGCAACTTTTTCTTTTTGGAAATATGGCTTTTTTGCAAGTTTATCTAACGTAGTAACCCAGCTGCTTTTTGTAATTGATATTTTATTAATAGGTTATTTGCTAGAAGACACAGAAATGATTACCAATTATAGATATATTTCTTTAATTCCGTTTAGTCTTTTGTTTTTACCCAGAGTTTTTATTGCCACCGATTTTGTAACGTTTACCGAAAAAATTTATGATAAAAATTATATTGTAAATTATATAAAAAGTTATGTGCTTTTCTTTGTTTTTGCTAGTGTTTTTTTAGTACTGTTTTGTTGGTTGTTTTCAGGTACAATCTTAGGGTTATTAGATAAAAGCTTTATTCAATTTACAGAAACTTTTTTAATACTTATGTTTGGTATTACAGGCATTTACATTTTAAGAGGTTTGTTTGGCAACCTATTATCATCCATCGGCAAAGCCAATACCAACTATTATATTGCAAGTTTTGGTTTGCTTTTAAATATTATTAGCAATTACTATTTAATACCTAAATATGGCATAAAAGGCGCTGCAATTACTTCTGCACTTTTAATGTGGCTTACAGGTATTTTATCTGCTGTTTTATTTTGGTATTTGTATAAAAAACTACTTCTTAAAAAATTGTAATATAAAAGGTAAATTATTGTATTTAAGTTGATAATACTGCTTTGTTTTTGCCCCAAAACTTTTATAGTAATTGGCAATAGATTTCATTGAAGAACCTCCAAAATTATAAATACAAAAAGAAGATTGATACTTATAAATTGCTCTGTCATTAAAAAAAGTATGTGCGCCATTTTTTCTATTTTTTACATCTGAAGCGCATACTAATTGTGTTACTTCATTTTTGTGTTTTAAGAAAAATGCTGCGGCAACCAACTTATTGTCTACATCATAAATAGTAAGCAACTCTCCTACTCTTTTTTGCAAACAACAATTCATTAATTCTAATAAATTAATATAATCTTTCTCTGAGATATTTTTTACTCTACTAGCAATATTTGTTTTAAAAAGGGAAATTAATTTTTCTGGTTTATCATTCCAATTTTCAGTTAAATCACTTTTAACAGCCTTGGTAAGTTCTCGCTTTCTATTTCTGTTATAACTTTTAAAAACTGCATCATAACCAACGGTTAAAGATAAATACTGAAATTGTTTTGATAAAAAATAGTCGCTATTTTCTTTACAATTACTGGTATTTAATCTTGTTTCTATAAAACGATATTTTTTAAATAAAACATCTAAAAAAGGTGCGATTTTTTGATTTTCATCCAAAGAAAAAAGCCCCAACTCTAGTAACCAAAGAGGTGGATAACCATATTTTATTCCATATTTTTTACGCCAAGGAATTGGCATTACCGCTTTATAATTGTCTAAAACTAAAACATCCCAATGATCTGTAACAATATCTAAATACCAAGAGAATGCAAAAATGCGACTTTGTACTGCGTTCTCTATACAAGTATTGTATTTATCTATGTTTAAATCTTTTCTTTTTACAATTTTAATCATCTTAAGACAATGCTATTTTTACGGTAGATTCATACAAACGTTTCCAACCTTTCCATCGTAAATAATCGCTTAACGTTTCGTTATGAAACAAGGTAATAAAAGTTCCATTTACGGCTTTTACTTCGTTTTTCAAGTCTCTAATTCGCCCCATAGATTGTTTGGGTGTTAACTTCATATAATCATTTAACGTTGTATCCATTACTGCAAATGGGAATATTTTAAGCGGAGTTTGAATTTCAAAATCTAAGTCGTAAAAATAAAACGGCGTACAAGTACCTGCTCTAAAACCCACGTTGCTTGCATAGCCCATAGAATAATCTTCTAAAATTTCTAAATCTATTAAATGCTGATATGTTTCTGGCAAATTAAAGCGCAAGTAATGTTGTCTAGAACGAGTTGTTGGCATGTTTGTAATTTCTTGTAATCGTTCTTTTTCTTTTTTTAGAAGCACCATATTGTGCATGGTAAAATAAGATGGATGTAATCCTACAAGTGCGTAATCTACCATTTCTTTAATAAGCAGTCTATATTTGGTTTTAGATGCAGAAATATTGGTATCAAAAGTGGTATAATCTCCAACTAAAAAGAAAAAAATAGTTTTAATTTTATTTTCTTTATTAATATCAATAATTCTCCGAAACGTATCAAAAGGATCTTTTTTAATTCTTAAAACTACAGCCATTCTGTCCCAAACATTAAAGATTCTTAATTTAAAAAGATCTGTGAAAAATCCGCCAACACTTCTAATTAAGTTTTTATATTTATAAGCATACGCATTGTCTATATCTATTGTAGAAATAAACTCATACTTCCTGTCCTTGTAGTTATATTCTGGAAATTTTTCTTTTAAAGCCTCTAAAAATTTATAGGCCCAAATATCTACCACTGGTTTTTCTAAAAAATGGTGTTTAAATGCCAAACTTTGATCAGCTGTAAATCGGCCATGAATATCTTTTACATGTGGTAAATATTCTTCGTATCTCGAAATTAAATAGAAACTTGCTGCAAAAATATCAAAAGGAATAACAGATTTTGGCCCTGTTTTAAAAAAGCACGGAATTTCATCCCATTTTTGGATAGAAATTTCCATATCATTCACACCTTGTTCAAATAATAAATTATTACATTTTATAAAAAACTCATTTCCTAAGGGTGTTTTTGTGTAGCTTATTTTTGGTCCATTAAAGGCAACAAACTCTTCTACTTTAGAAGTAAAATTAACAGGAATAAGTAATGTTCTTGTTACAATATGTTTAAATATATAACGTATTCTGGGCGTTATTTTATGTGTGTAGACTAATATCATGTTTTATTTAGTTGGCAGTATTTGGTATTCAGTGAACTACAAACTGAAAACGATCTTCATAAGTTTTAGGACTATAATTGCCCTTCATCTGCAAAGCTAAAATACGCTTTCTTAACTAAAAAAAATAGCACTAAAATATTTTAAAGTATAATATTATAGTTTCCGTTTTTGTATTATACATTTATTTCCAATAATTATTGTTTCATATTTGTTTTTTCATTTTAGCCTAACAAATTTAGCCTATTTTATTAACTTGAAAAGATTGGGTGTTTTTTATTCCAAACAGAATAATTTGATTAACAATTAAACCATTGTTTGGTTTACAGTTAGGGGGTAATGTTGTGTTGAGTAAATGCGATATTTCTTCCTTTGTAATTAAGCCAAAAGGAATTCTTGAACCAATTTTTAAGACTAAACTAATTAAATTTATCATAGTATCAGTTGCGTTAATTATTTTAGAAGGCAAATTATTTTTTGGTAGTTGAGTGCTTAAATTATCACCTTCTACTTTAATTAAACGCCACATATTTTGTTCACTTTTTTGAAGTTGTGTTTCAAATTTATTGTATGTTATTATTTCATCTGAAAAATAAAAAAATTGAATATTTTGATTCGTTTTACTTACAAACTCAACCCCCAAATTAAATCCTCCATTCTTGGTAAAATAATCAATAAATGTATTGCACAATTCCAATACTAAATTTTGATTTTCATCATCTATTTCAATAGATTTTAAAGCTGTTCTATTATAATATTTCTTGCAACCAACCCCAATAATAACCTTGGCATTTTCTACTTTTGTTGCACCAATCAAGCGTTCTCTAGATAATGGTGTAAACTTTGTAAAATCTGTATATTCAAAAAATAACTTCCCTTGAATTTCTTCTTGAAAAAAACTAACATCTTGTACCTTGTTGAACATTTTATTTTCTAGACTTCCTCTAAACTCTAGTCTACCTTTTTCTTTAATATAAATCTGTTCAAAAGTTACAGATGATATAATTGGTAAGGGTTCGTTATAATTAAATTGAGTGTTGTGAAAAACGAGTACTTTATGTATTATTATTTTTTTAAAATCTACTACCGAATTAAATTCGGAGAGTTCAAACGTTGTGTAATTTTTAAAATGAATATTTTTAAAAGAAACTCCTTGATTAATTGATTTGTCAAGATTTGTTTTAATGTTTTGAAAAAAGGAGTTTGAGTTAAAAATAGAATTTGAAATAGAAAACCCGCCGTTAAAAAGGGTATTCAACATAAAAAAGTCATTAAAATTACTTTTATCTATAATTATTTTTGATTTGAAACAAGTATTTTTAAACACCACATCATTGATAATCAAATTATTAAAATAAACCGATTTTTTGAATATTACAGAAGTAAAATCTATATTTTTGAATAATGAAGACTCTAAAGTTAAGACTCCATTAAATTGCGAATGATTGAACTTTATATTTTTTTTAAACTCTCTATTATTAAATAGATTGCCAATGTCTGTTGTAAATATAATGTCTTCAAGAAAAATATTTTTTTGCAAAGAATCTTCTTCAAAATAACAAATTATTTTTTCTAAGTGAGTTCTAAATTTATTTTCATTTTTCCAAGTTTCATTTTTGCTATGAAAAATACAAAACCCATTTTCATCAATTAGTATTTTATCTATTAAATAATCTATTTTTGAGAAATAACAATCTACTTGTTTTTCTTCAACCTCTTTTTTAAATACACACATTTTAATCTATAGATTTTTTTTTCTTTTTACAGTTGCATCCTTTACTTATTATCCTTTTCCACTTTTTGCTTATTTCCAATTCCTAAAAAATTAAACTGCCTCACTGTACCTTTAACTATGTTGATTAATGAAGAATTAAATGCACTTAATATATTCACTTGATTAGTCTTAATGTAGGCTTTATTTTGAGTGTCGTTTTTATTATTTGGTGTTTTTTGGTTAAGTTTACTCTGTTTATGTTCAATTAAATCATTAAACTTTTTTACATTTTCTTGAACATCATTATCTTTTATATATATTGAAAACGGTCTATACTTAAAATCTATAAGCCATGCTACAAAATTATATGCCTCCTCTTTATTAAGTTTTTTTGTTTTATTATTCAAATAATTAAGAACCGATTTGAATGTATCTGAATCTTTATCTGTAATTTCTTTAATTAAGTTTTCTTCACTTATAATTTTAAAATAATTTTTAACAATTATTTTATCACATTCTTTAAGATTTTCATTTAACAAAAACAAACACCTACTTTTTATTGAAGAAGTAGTAAGATCTGGTAGAATTCTGTTTTTTACGTTAAAAAAATACTCTTTTATTTCTTTATTATAACTCTCTTTATTTTTCATTTTCGCTTTCATTTAGAACAATTACAATTAGTCTTTAGTGAATTTAAAAGAACCTAAAGGAATTTAAAAGAATCTTAAACATAGCACTTGTTTATTCACTTTTCTTTATACCAGAAATATTTCTGAAACTAGTTTCTGTTTTTAGTTGCAACTAAAAACAAATGTACAAAAACAAGTGAAAACGGTACAACTTCACTTTTTTAAAATTAGAGAGCGGTTGGTAGTAAGGAAGTAATTACAAGCCTCTCTCTTTTTAGCACTTCCAAATAATTAAATACCTGAAAGGTAAAAATTGATTTTCAAAAAAAAATCGAAAGGAAATCTATTGTCTAAAAATTTAAACACAAATAGTATGAAAATTATTAAATATGTATTCGCAATAATGTTATTAAGCAGTTCTTTTATTTCTTGCACAGATATTGATGAGTCTTTAAATGAATCTATAGAACTACAATCTACAACTGGGGAAGATATGGATGATCGTGGAGAACCTGATGAAGATTAGTTTTCTTAAAAAAACCTCACAATACGTGGGGTTTTAATTTTTAATAAAAAAATTGATTGTATATCCGTAAACACTAATAATTAAATATTAGTGCTTATCTTTATGAAAATCTGAGTTATGAATATTTTTAGTTTTACAGCAGAATTTGACAGTGAAGAATCTTGTCGCAACCACTTTAAATCAAAGCGAGATAAAATAGGAGTTTCTTGTAAAAAGTGTTCTCACAAAGAACATTATTGGATAAAAAGCCAATGGAGTTATGAATGTAAAAAGTGTAGAAGTCGTACATCTTTGAGGAGCGGTACAATAATGCAGAGTTCTAATCTTTCATTTATGATTTGGTACAAAACAATGTTTTTATTAACAGCAACTAAGAAAGGTTTTTCCTCAAAAGAGATTCAACGTCAATTAGGTTTAAAACGTTACGAGCCAGTTTGGGCAATGGTTCATAAATTGCGTAAAGCAATGGGAAATAGAGATGACCGCTATACCTTAGAAGGAATGATAGAAATGGATGAAGGTTATTTTACAGTAGAAGCATCTGAACAAGAGCATAGTACACAAAAAGCTGGTCGTGGTAGTAAAACAAAATCCAATGTTATGGTTATGGCTGAAAGTACAGTTCTTGAAGATATTGAAACAGGTAAAGTAGAGAGACAATGCCGCTATTTTAAAGCTAAGGTTTTAGAAAACCATCAAGCTGATGGAACAGATACAGCTTTACACCAAGCTATAGACAGTGAGAAAACAATTGTATTTACTGATAAAAGTACTTCTTATATTAATATTGCAGATTATGTAGAGTTGCATATAAGTGAAAAATCAAGTGAAACAACAACAAAGGAAACCTTAAAATGGGTACATATTACAATCAGTAATGCAAAACGAAATTTTGTAGGTACTTATCATAAAATCAAAAAGAAATATCTTCAATTGTACTTGAACGAATTTATATATAAGTTGAATCGAAGATACTTTGGTGAAAAAATATTTGATAGGTTAGTAATTGCAAATATTACAGGCTATGTCTAATTACGGATATACAGAAAAAATTGTGATTAATTATGGTTTTTTGTAAAAATTTTGAGAAGAATTAAAAAAAGAAAAAACCTATATTTATGCCTATGAAAAAGGCCTACAAAACTATTATATTTATTTTTATATTCTTTTTATTACTTTCTTGTATTTCCAATCAACTTAAAAACGAGAATAAAGAGTTAAAAGCCAAAAACTTTAATGATGTAAAAACTCTATATCTAAAATATAAAAAAGAAAAAAACGATTCTTTATATAGTGAATCTCTTTTAAATTTAGTGCGTTTTTCTTACAAAGAAAAAAGATGGCAGCAATTTCATCAATACCGTTTAGAACATTTAAGTTCTAAAACTCTAAAGAACTTTACAAAAACGAATGCAAAAATTTCCGACTATAGTGGTTTCTATTTTTGGGACATAAATAAATTAGACAGTGCTTATGCTTATTACTATAAAGCTTTTAAAATTTATAATGAATTAAACGACTCTTTAAAAGCGAGTAAAGTACTTTTAAATATAGCTATTATTCAAAAAAATATTTTTAATTTTAATGAAAGTGAAACTACTTCTTTTAAAACTTTAACTTATTTAAAAAATTCTAATAAAAAACAAAGAGTTGCTTCCATTTACAACAATTTAGGAGTTACCTATAAAGGTTTAGATGATTTTAAAAACTCCCTAAAGTACCATACAAAAGCTTATAATATAAGAAAAAAACTTAAAAACGGGTTACTTGAAATACATTCTTTAAACAATATAGGCAATGTGTATAAAGAGCAAAAAGAGTATAAAAAAGCTATTATAAACTATGAAACTGCTTTGAGTTTTGATAGTATTTTACAAGTAAACATTGAAACAAAAGCAATATTATTAGATAACTATGCTTTTGCCTTATTTTTGAACAAAGAAACCACTAAAATCCCGAAACTTTTTTTTGAGGCTTTAAAAATTAGAGATTCTATACAAAATATACCTGGTCAGATTGTAAGCAATATTCATTTAGGTATTTATTACAAAAGTTTAGGTGAAAAAGAAACTGCATTAAAATATTTAGAAACTGCAAAAAATCTTTCTAAGTCTATAAATTATAAAAAAGACGAGTTAGAAGCTATGGAGTTGTTATTAGATGTGTACCCTCCAAAACAGGCTTTAGAAACTGCTAAACAGATTTTATTGACAAGAGACAGCCTAAAAAAAGTAGAACGCAAAATAAACGAAAGTATTTCAAGAATTCAATATGAAACTTCTGAAAAAGAAAAAACAATATTAGTGCAAGAGAAAAAAATTCAAAATGAAGTTTTAGCAAATAACAAGAAAAAAATAGTAATTCTTGTTTTTGTAATTCTCTTTATTTCTATTCTTTTGATACTTCTATATCTATGGTTTTTAAACTACAAACAAAAGCAACAATTTAAAAACGGTTTTACCCAATATTTAAAAAACAAATATTCCTTAACAACAACAAATTTAGAATTTTGGGAAAATCTTATTATGGGTTTTACACAAGATGAATTGGCAGATAAATTGTGTATTTCTATTAACGGTATAAAATCTAGAAGAAAAGCATTGTTTGCTAAAATTAAAACAACAAATAACAACAATGGTTCTCTTGATAAAGCAAAAGCCATCTTACTCTATAAAAAAGAGGCAGAATTATTCAAAAAAAATACTTCAAAATAGAAAGAGGTTACGCCTGTAACTTTCTCTGAAATATTCTGTACTAAATTTTTAAATTACAAAACTTGTTTACAGTAGCACCCCTAGGGGTGAAATTGAATATACCTCTAAAATTAAGCGTTTAGAGAATTGTTGCCGTTATAAAAAGTTGCTATTATTGGAGTGCTAAAAAGTTTGTTTCTGTATTGAAATGTAAATTAAAGAACAATTTAACTATAAAAAACCATAAAATTATAAGCTACAAAGTTGTACCATTTAATCAAACAAAAAACATTAATCAAGAACTACAAAACATTTTAGACTCAAATGCATCTGAAGAGTGGGAATATATAAACCATAATTACCAGCATTATTTACGCCCCGGAAAAAGCGGTTGTTTTGGTTTAGGTTCAAGACCAGATGAAATTTGGCATGTTGGTCATGTAGTTTTCAAAAAGAAATAATAATAACACATGAAATATTTTCTAATATTTATTATAAAAATATACTGGAAAACTATACCTGTAAGCAAAAGAAATAAGTGCTTATTTAAAGAATCTTGCTCAAATTATGTGTTTAAAATTACTAAAAAAGAAGGTTTTATTAAAGGTTTTAAAGCTTTAATTAAAAGAATAAATAATTGCAAGCCTGGGTACAATATTATAGATATAGAAAGCCAAACTTATATAATTACCGCAAATAATGAAATGTATCAAATTGCAGAAATGCGGAGTGATATTTTAGATTAAACACAAACGATAAAAATAATATGCCATATTCTAGAAATACTTTTTTTAAACCAAGCGATAAGTATAAAAATGCTTGGTCATTGACACCACAAGGCAGGTCTCTTTCAGTATCAGGTTATTCTACGGGTTCATTGTACGCTACATTATCATCCTCAATACCAATTTTTTATGTACTAATGTTTTTAGCCATTGCATTTGACATTTATTTAGGTTTTTCTGTTTTAGCAAAATCTGGTGTAAACATTATGCTTATTGTTGGAGCAATTTTGTTTGATTTCTTTTTTGCCGTTGCACCTGTACTACTTAGTCCGTTTTCTAAAATATTTAATCATACTTATATTAATAACAAAATTTTTAAAGGTGAATTAGAAATGATGACTAAAAGAAAAGAAAACAATGATGCGCATCATAAAGACAGAATTTACCTTGAATTAAAATCTTATAGGAATAAAAAAATAGTATCAAAATTAATAAGTTTAATTTTTGCTGTTCTAATTTTTGCAATTGCTGGATGGAAGATTTTTACTTACTATAGCGTTCTTCCTCCAGGGTTTAGTATTTTTAGTATGGTAAATGGAAAAATAGTAATCATTTTTTCTTTTTTATGTGCTGTTTTTCATCTTATTGGGTCAGAAAAAGCGTTAGCTCATTTTAATTTTTGGCTAATAAAAAATAAAGAATATAATAACTACATAAGAAAAACAGATATTGTAAAGCCCGAAAAAACAATAATTCCATTAGATTTTGAAGCAAATTTTAAAATAGCTAATAGTGGTAATACTGAATTAATTATAAATGAAAAAGGTGAAGCAGAATTAGCGTTTATTCACATCATTTGGGATGATGAAATAAAAGAACTTATAGAACATCAGACAGATCAAAACGCAATGAGAGCAATTGCTATAAAATCCAAAGAAAATCAATTACAATAATGAGAAAAACAATACAATTTTTATCTATCGGACTAATTATATTTACCTTTCTTTCATGTGGTAATGAAACAGTTTCAGTACCAATTACTTTTGTTTTTGATAAACCATTAGAAGAAGGCAAATACCCAGATTATTTTAAAGAAATAGTAACCCCTTTTTCCGCAAATAATTGTGAATTTGATTATTTAATGAAGCCTATTAATGTTGCACGGTTAGATATTAAAAAAACACCTGTAGAAACCAATGCTTGGTATTTTGAACAAATGGGAGATAATACAGTTGAGTTTAGTAAAAACTGGCTTTCACAATTCTACAAAGACAGTATTGTTGATAAACATTTAACATTACCAGCAAAACGAGTAGTAAGTAAAAAAACAATAGATTCTTACCTAAAAAAAGAAGAAGTATTAACACTAATATATTCAGAATATTCTGACGGTGAAACCTATAGCGAACACACTATTTTTACTAGTGCAAAAGAAATAAGCGAGCAAATTAAAGAAAGCATCTGCGGAAATAATTATAAGGAAATAATTGTACTTGTTAACCCTTCTATTTTAAGCACCACACATGCTGAATTACTTCCTGAAGATGAAACTATTACCACACCTACACAAAACCCCTGCAACCAAAAAACAACCTCAAAAGCATTAGAACTAAAAGACGATCTTTTAAAAATAATTGACACAAAAAAAAGCGCCAAAGAAAGAGATTTTATTGCTAAGGAAGTGTGGGCAAAATATTTCGATAAAAATGCTTCTGTAAAAATGTATGTAAACTTAAATGATAAATACCCAGACAAATGGGAAAGTGGCGATGGAAAAAATTATTTAGTAGACAGATTAGCATATATGAGTTCTATTATAGATATAAATATAACCCGTGTAGAATTCCATAGAGACACCAATAAAATATCTAGCATTACTACAGTTGAGTGTCATAATGCTAGCGAAATTCAGTAAATAATGAGAAAAAATACATTCATTTTCATTTTTTGTTTCTTGTCTTTTAACTCTTTCAGTCAAAAATTAGAACTAACAAAAGAAGATAAAGAAGAGTTTAAAAGAAGAACCGTTAGAATGATTGAATTATTTAAAGAATCTCTTAAAATAATTCCCACTTTTAATGCAGAACCTTTATTAAAGGACAAAGCAATTAGCAACGTATTAAGAATGTTTGTTAAAAATGCTAAAATTGAAATAGCAATTGCAAGTCAGCCCAAAAAACCTATTTCTAAAAAAATAGGAACGTATTTACATAGTTTAACAAATTATGAAGCAAAAAGAGAATTAGTACACATAGATATTATCGATTTTACAGTGGAGGATATTAAACCTCACCCAACACAACTTGGTAGTTATTCTATGAAATATACATTTGTACAACGTTTCTATAAAAAAAAGAACTATATAAATACTTCAATTCCTGGAGAAGAAAAATTAGAAACTATAGAATGGGATTATGTGGATGACACAACCAAATCTGGCGAAGCTATTGTAAAAAAAGTATCTACCAGAAATGGAACAAAGTGGATGATGTTATTGGGAGATATAAAAGTTAATGACATAAAGGTATTAACAAAATGAAACAACTAATTCTTATTTTATTTATTGTTGTATCAAAGCCAATTATAGCCAACAATAATGCAAGTTTATCAAGTAATGTCAATGAAAATTTAATTTTTTCATTAGCAAGTAATTATATAACACTTTTACAGCATACAATTAATGAAAAAAATGAGAGTTATTCTGGAAAACTTCAAGAACATTTTTATGACCCTTTAGTTTCTGAACATATTTATGATTTAAATGATCCAAAATTTTCAAATTTAAAAATGGATCAAGTTTGGAGTTATTTTTCTTATGCAAAAAATGCTAATAATATTGAGAAAATAGATATTGATTTTGAATCTATTAAAATTTATGATTGTACATATTACAATCCAAAAACTTCAACAAACTATAGTTATGTTAAAGTAACAAAGGATTTTTATTATAAAAATTCCTCAAGAAAAAGCTCTGTTAATCATTTGCTAGAAATTAATATTAACAATCCTTCTTCATATAAAATTACCAATGTTTATGAACTTAATGATACGAATGAAGACCTTTATGTAAATAAATGTTTAAAAATTAATACAAATGCAGCACAACTTAAAAAGCTTGCAATAAGAAACGATAAACTTTATAAAGAAGTTGTAGCATTATATGCCCAAAAAGAATATTTAGAAGCTTTACAGTTAATAGAAGATATTTTAAATGTAAACAATCAATATACCCAAGCAATAGATGGTAAACAAGCTATTTTAGATTTAGTAGATTATTCTTATTTAGAAGAAAAAACACAAGCCGTTCTTGCCAAAGACGACTTTATAAGTGCTTCAAAAATAGTAGCGATTAGCAAAAAAAACTCTATTGGCAGCATTAGTGAAATTAATAAATTAGAATCTTTAATATTTAAAGCAAAAGAAAAGAAGAAACAAGAAATAGAATTTAAAGAAGCAGAGAACTATTTTAACCTAGAAATGTACGCAAATGCTTTAAAAATTTATACTTCATTAGAAATAAAAGGGTTTCAAAATACTTTATTGGCAGCAAGAATTTATACATGTAAAGAGGCAGACCCTAATCTTATCAAAAAAAGAATAACTTCTGCATACAACAATGCAGTTTCATCAGACCAACACTACAAAAACACTTTTAAAACCTATTATAAATATGAAAATAGCGGTTATTTAAAAGGAAGTAATTACAGGTTTATGTGTTTAATGATGATTGGTAAAGGAAATAAATCTTTATTAAGAAAAATGAACATCTCTAAAAACCAAGCAAAGAATATGGCTATCAACTATTTTTTTAAAGCAAAAAAATATGGTATGGATATGAGAGATATAGAGTTTATAGTATTTACAAAAAACTTTAACAAACAACGAAAAAAATAACCAATGAAAAAAAGTGTATTATTATTTGTTTTAGGGCTAACAAGCATAACCGTTTTAGGACAAGATATTGCTGTAAAAAAGAAATTTTTTACTACTGAAAACTTTAGACTAGGTGCCGTCTTAGGTGCTGACTTATCTTGGGCTGGAGATAATGGAAAAACAGCGTTAATAAGTCAAAAAGGTACAATTGAAGAAGAAAACATCTTATATTCTAAAACACCAAACACCAGTTATTTTTTAGGTTTTGATGCGTATTCGCCAACTTCAACTTTAGGTTTTATGGCTGGTGTAAGCATTAACTTACAAGAATATTCAATAAAAAATAAAAATTTACAAGTAACAGATTCTATAAAAACAACCAATATAGAAATTCCTGTGTATGCAAAATTAAGAATGGGTAATGTTATAAAAGGTGGGCAATTTTGGTTGGCACTTGGTGGTGGTTATAGTTTAACTACTCAAGCAACTGCAACCAGAGTTACTAATTCTAACAGTATTACTAAATATGATGTTAAAAATTCTTTTCAATCAAATTTATTTATTTCTAGTATCGTTGGTTATGAATTCTCGCTTGATAGTAAAAGTAAGGATTTTTTAAATAGAGATTCTTTTAGAATTCTTTTATACGCTAAAGGAAATTACGATTTAGGGAATAGACTAGATGAAACTACACTAAACAATAACGCTACATTAAACTCTTATACAGATCCTTCATTAAAGTTTTTAAGAGTTAGTTTAGGTCTTAAAATATTACTACGCTTATCTAAAGCGGGAGAAGTATTAACAAATGCTGCAAAACTTAAGTATCAATAGGTGGTATTCAAAATTGATAGAAAGAATAACTAATATATTCAAGAAACATTTTATTAACAAAGCAATAAGTTTCTCATCAAAAAATGGAGTCCAGAAACCATTAAAAACGGGGTGTCACCAAAAAACCTTACGAGTAGGAAAGCTAACCATTTAATTATGAAAATTAAAAATTTATTTATTTTAACTTTACTAACATTAGTATTAAGCAGCTGTTCTGCTAGACTAGTAGATTTTACTATAATTAGTTCTAAAAACCATTCCGTAAATTTTAACCTAGAAAATGGTGTAGTAACCAAAGGTAAAAGCATGGGGTTTTTAGCTTTAGGGACTAATATTAAAGATGCTATGGATAAAGCCTTAGAGAACGCGGGGCCTCAGTATGATGTACTTGTAAACGGTGTAGTTCGTTCTGAAAATTACTTTTTTTATGGTGGTTTTGAGGTAGAAGGTACAGCAGTAAATTCTAGAAAACTAATTGCAGAACTTGGTCAAGAAGGGTATAAAAACTGGCTTTCAGAACAAATTGTTTTCAATCCTATAAAAGAGATTGAAAAATCTAAACAAAATTAGTAAAAAGGAAAAGTAGTTTATAAAACCTCAAAGATGTAAAAATTTTTGAGGTTTTTACATCAAAAAGAAATTTTACAAAACCCCTTCATCTGCAAAGCTAAAATACGCTTTTTCGGTAATTATTAAATGATCTAGCAGTTTTATATCTAAGGTAATTCCTGCTTCTTTAATTTTTTGAGTAAGTTGTTTATCTGCATGGCTAGGTTGTAATTTTCCTGAAGGATGATTGTGACAAACAATTAATGCAACAGACGCCAATTCTAAAGCTCTCTTAAACAACAGTCTTACATCTACCACAGTAGCTGTTAACCCCCCTTTACTAATCTGACTTTTAGCTAAAACTTTGTTAGAATTGTTTAAAAATAACACCCAAAACTCTTCGTGTTCTAAATCGCCAATAACCGGTTGCATTACATTAAAACCATCTTTACTACTTGTAATTTTTGGTTTTTCTAAAGCAATTTCTAATTGACGTCTTTTGCCTAATTCTAAGGCGGTAATTATAGAAATTGCTTTTGCCTCTCCTATTCCTTTAAAAGTGCTTAATTTTTCTACAGACAATTTAGCAAGTTCATTAATATTGCCATCAACAGATTGTAAAATTCTTTTTGATAGCCCAACTGCACTTTCTTCTCTATTTCCAGAACCAATTAAAATGGCAATTAACTCAGCATCCGACAAGGCCTTTTTTCCTTTTGCTACTAATTTCTCTCTTGGCCTATCATCTAACGCCCAAGATTTTATAGTCAACTTTTCCATGTATCAATTTTTTATAAAAATACAAAAATGGAAATTAACGTTCTCTTACTTTATTAGCGAACTTACAGAAAGCCTTTTTTTACCAAGTTACTTCGGTAAAATTATAATTGATTTAAAAAATTTCTATATTGTTGATTATTCGGATATAAATCTATCAACCTATTTACAATATTTCTAGCCTTTTCTTTTTGATTAGATTTAGCATATAAATACGCCAAAGCATACAATAAGCCCTCATTAGTTCCTTCTACTTTTAAACCGGCAACTAGCACTTTTTCAGCATTTTTAAAATCTTGCTTTTTATCATATAATAATCCCAGGTTATAATACACTCTAATGTTTTTGGGTAATAATTTACTTGCTTTTTTAAGTTGAACAATGGCATCATCTACTCTATTTAATTCGGCATACATTAAAGCCAATGAATAATAAACAGGTCCGTAAGTAGGCTCTTGTTCAATGATTGTTAAAAAGGCATCTTCCGCTTTTTTATATTCTTTATTGTTATAATATAATGTTGCTAAACTTAAGCGAATTTGATTATTAATATTATCAATTGCCAAGGCACTTTCAAAACTCTCTATTGCTTTTGCCGTATTTCCTTGCTTCAAATAATAATCTCCTCTTTTCATTCTTATGCCAACAAAATCTGCATTTGTGTTTAGATGTAGAAAAAATTCTTCTTTTACTTTTGTGTAGCTTTCTTTGTAAACTTCAGGAATTTCTGCTTCTGTTACTCCTCCCAACCCAAAAAAAGCTTTAATTCTAATACTTCTTTTTGGATCTTCTAATAAGGGTAAAAAATAAGCCGTATAATCTTTAGAGTTCACACTACTTAAAACATCTACACTAGCACCTCTTACCAATGCAGAATTATCATTTAATAAAGTAATATACTCTTGTACAAAATTTTGTGCATTGTAATTAGACAATACTTTAGTAGCAGACGCTCTTACAATTTCTGGTTGATGTGTATCATGCATTAACTCAATTAAACCTACATGTCCATTAGGTTGCATCGTAATTCCTGGTGCTAATTTTTCTGAATAATGAATAGAATCTACTTCTCCAAATAGTGTTTTAAAGTTTTTTGCTGCCCAAACATCATCTTTATCTTTATGACAGCCTGCACATGCATTTGGCGTTCCGTATTTAACGCTTAAATCTGGTCTTGGTATTCTAAAACTATGGTCTCTTCTAAAATCATTCCCCATATAAAATCTTCCTGGCATATGACAGTTTATACATTTTGATCCGTCTGTATTTGGTTGATGAAAATGATGTTCTGCTGTATCATATTTTTCTGGAACATGACATTGTGCACACAATTTATTACCATCAAACTTTAGTTTTAACGTATGCGCATCATGACAATTAGTACAGGTAACATTATTTTGATACATCTTACTCTGTAAAAAAGAGCCATACACATAATCTTCATCTAAAATTTGACCGTCTGCCTGATACAATCTCTCTTCCAATAATTGTGGATAATAATGGTCTAACAACGTTCCTTCAAAATTAAAAAGCTCAGAAAACTGTTCTCTTCTCATGTGGCAACGTGCACATTGGTCTACCAACTCTTTGGGTGCTGTGGCAGTTGTCATTTGAAAAGAACCGCTTGCTACATATTTTTCACCAAGTTCTGCAACATCAGCAACATGTTGTTTTCCAGGACCATGACAAGCTTCACAGTTTACATTAATTATTGCAAATTTAGTATCGTAACTATGCGTTTTCTCATCGTAATTTTTACGAACATTTGTAGAGTGGCAATCGGCACACATGTTGTTCCAATTTAAACCACCTCTAGACCAATGCAACCATTCTGAATGTACCACCTTAAAATCTGGATATAAATCGAACCATTTATTTTTAACAGAATCCCAAGCAGTTCTTAAACATTGAAAATGTCCGTTAGGGAATTGAACAATATATTGTTGTAAAGGCGTAATACCAAAAGTATACACAATTTTATAATCATGATTTTTACCATCTGGTCCTTCTGTATTTACGTAAAAATCTGTATCTTTTTTATAAAAACGAGACACAACACCCTGGCTAACAAATTTTTGATTGTTGAAATTTCCTAAAATTGAAGCACTATCTGCCAGTTGCATCGCTTTATCATGATGAGATCCTTTCCATTTTTTAAATTGATCTTGATGACATTCTTGACATTTTTTATCTCCTAAAAAATGATCATCCGGAATCATTTTTCCCGAAAGAAAAACGCCTTCATTCTTTGTGACCTCCTTGTATTCTGTTTTTTTAGTACAGGAAGAAAAAAATAATAGAGAAAGAAACAAAAATGTTCCTATTTTAATTAAAAACCAGGAGTAAACGTATTTTGAATTCACGAAAAGTGTTTTTGTATAAATTGTAGCTGTAAAACTAAAGTTTCTATTTGCTATAAAAAAAGATATTTATCAGTTTTTATTCAAAAAAAAAGTTAAAAAATTATTAAAAATTGAAAAGCAATATTTATTTGCATTTGCAACAAAACTCTTTATATCTTTGTATCTTATTCCTATTATTAATATATGAAAATTATTATAGCCGGAGCTGGAGACGTTGGTTTTCACTTAGCTAAACTTCTTTCTTACGAGTCTCAAGATACATACATCATTGATTTTGATGGTGAAAAATTAGAATACCTTAGCAGTCACTTAGATGTTATTACTAAAAAAGGCGATGCCACTTCTATTAAATTATTAAAAGAAATTGGAATAGAATCTGCCGATATACTAATTGCAGTTACCGATAGCCAAAATACTAATTTTACCATTTCTGTAATTGGAAAATCTTTAGGCGTAAAAAAAACAATTGCTAGGATAGACAATCCGGAGTTTTTAAATGAATGTGAAGTTGATTTCAAGAAATTTGGTCTAGACTTTATGATTTCACCTAGAGAATTGGCGGCAAATGAAATAAAGATGCTGTTAAAGCAATCTTCTTTTAATGACACTGTAGCCTTTGAAAGTGGTATTTTTAATGTATTAGGAACCCCATTAACCTATAAATCTCCCATTGTAGATTTAAACGTAAAAGAAGCAAAACATAAATTTCCGGAAGTACATTTTACAACAATTGCTATTAAAAGACAAGGTGTTACGCAAACAATTATTCCTAGAGGAGATACTGTTTACCAAGTAAATGATCAGGTATATTTTTGTGTACCCAATTATAGCATGAAAGATCTTTATCCTATAACCGGCAGAAAACCATTCGAAATTAAAAATGTAATGATTCTTGGTGGTGGAAGCATTGGCGAAAAAACAGCCCGGAAACTTAGTAAAGATAACTTTAAAGTAAAACTGATTGAAAAAAATAAAGATCGTGCAGAAGCGCTTGCAGAACAATTAAGTGATACTTTGGTTATTAATGGTGATGGTAGAAATTTAGAACTATTAGAAGAAGAAAATATTAGACAAACTGATGCTTTAATTGCGGTTACAGGTAATTCTGAAGCCAATATAATGTCTTGTTTAGTAGCCAAATCTAAAGGAGTTAAAAAAACAGTGGCGCTCGTTGAAAACATGGATTATATTCATATTTCTCAAACCATTGGTATTCAATCTTTAATTAACAAAAAACTACTTGCTGCAAGTAATATTTTTAGACATATTAGAAAAGGTGAAATTTTGGCTTTGGCCAATTTACACAACATAGATGCAGAAGTTTTTGAATTTGAAATTCAAGAAAATGCAAAAGTTTCTGAATGCCAAATTAAAGATTTACGTTTTCCTAGAGAAGCTGTTATTGGTGGTGTTATTAGAGATAAAAAAGCAATTATGCCTCATGGAAACATGCAAATTCAAACGGGTGATAAAGTAATTGTTTTTTGTTTACCAGAAGCCATAAGTGCCGTAGAACGTTTATTTAAATAATATGACGAGTACTCTAAACACCAAAATAATATTTCGCTTTTTAGGTATTACTGCAATCTTAAACGGGTTTTTTATGTTTATCGCATATCCCTTTAGTGTGTATCATAATGAAAATGCAAAATGGGGTATTCTAAAAGCAGGAATTGTAACGGTAATTATAGGACTTTTACTCTATTTCTTAAACAAACCTAAAAACACAAATATTCAAAAGAAAGATGGATATTTAATAGTAACCTTAGGATGGTTAATTCTTTCCTTTACAGGAATGTTACCATATTTATTTTCAGGAACAATACCAAGTGTTGCAGATGCCTTTTTTGAAACAATTTCAGGATATTCTACTACAGGTTCTTCCATCTTAGCAGATATAGAATCCATGCCAAAAGGAATTTTATTTTGGCGAAGCGCAACACATTGGATTGGCGGAATGGGAATAATTGTACTTACCATTGCAATTTTACCTCTTTTAGGAATTGGAGGAATGCAACTTTTTATGGCAGAAGCCCCAGGACCATCTGCAGATAAATTACACCCAAGAATTACAGATACGGCAAAACGTTTGTATTTAATCTATATCTCTTTAACTTTTGCCCAATTCTTTTTATTAAAAGTTGCTGGTATGACCTGGTTTGATGCTATTAATCATGCAATGGCAACAATGAGTACAGGAGGTTTTTCTACAAAAAATAACAGTGTAGCTTTCTTTAATAATTTACCTTGGGTTCAATATATTATTATCTTTTTTATGTTGGTAGCAGGAACAAACTTTGTATTGACCTATTTTGCTTTGAAAGGAAAAATTAAAAAAGTATTTGAAAGCGAAGAATTTAAATATTACTTTTTTGGAACCATAGGTGTTACTGCAATTATAGCGATTATTATCATCTTTTTTCAAGACCCAAATTTACAAACAAGTATTGCGCATCCAATGGTGTATGGACAAGTAGAAAGTGCTATAAGGCATTCTTTATTTATGGTTACCTCTGTAGTAACCACCACTGGTTTTGTTTCTGCAGATTTTACCATGTGGCATTTCTTTGCTACGGGAATTTTCTTTGCATTATTTTTTACAGGGGGTTCTGCAGGTTCTACAAGTGGTGGCATAAAAATAGTAAGACATATTGTAATGCTTAAAAATAGCTTTTTAGAATTTAAAAAAGCATTACACCCAAACGCCATTATTCCTGTAAGACTAGACGGAAAATCCATACCACATACTATTGTATTTAACATACTTTCCTTCTTTATTATTTACATGTTAATTTTTGTTTTATCGTCCGTTATTCTCACGCTTTTGGGACTAGATTTTATATCTGCTTTAGGAGCAGCGGCATCTTCTTTAGGAAATATTGGCCCTGCAATTGGCTCCGTAAGTCCAGTAGATAATTATGCTCACTTATCTGATGCTGCCAAATGGTTTTGTTCCTTTTTAATGTTGATAGGGCGTTTAGAACTTTTTACTGTTCTTATTTTATTTACACCCTTCTTTTGGCGACGAAATTAAGGTTCTCTTTAAAATCATTTCCACGTATTTTTCTTTATTAGGGTTTTTTTATAGGATTTATTTTTTGATAAGATCTCTGAAAATGTTATAACCTCTTTAAACTAACATTATTATACGGTTAAATAAGCCTTTACATTTTAAAGTGTTTGTTTTTTTTCCTACTTTAGAGGTCTAATATTTAATTAAAAAAACATGAAACAAAAAGACATTTTAAAAATTGCAATGCTATTTATTTTTGCATTAACCACAAATTACAGCTTTTGCCAAACAACAATTGTATCCAACGGATTTGAAGGATCGGATACATGGGCAATAAGTGCAGGAACACCGTCAATTAATTCTAATGCGGGAGGATCGGATACACCAAGTAATGCTAGAATTAAATCTGGATCAAATTCTTGGACAATTAACAATGGAAATGAAACAGTAGAATTTGCTTCTCAATCTATAGTTGGAAAATCTAATGTGAAAGTTTTAGTGTATTTATCCAGTACAGCAGGAACTAGTGGTAATGGTGCTGATGGGGCTGACTATATTAAAGTTTATGCAAATATAGATGGAACAGGATTTCCTACTTCTGCAGACATACAAATTGATGGAAACAGTAATGCAAGATGGGATTATGCAGCTTCCTTAACTGCAACGACTATTGCAGGTACTAGTATTAATCATGCCGCGCCTCAAGGAGGAACAAATGCTAATAATTATGCTACTTTAGAAATCACGATTCCAGATGGTTCAACTTCTGTAGCTTTAAAAGTAGAAGGAAAAAATAATAGTGGAAATGAGTATTGGAATATTGATGACATTACTTTAGTAGGAGAAGTTGCCTCAACAGATACCAACGTTTCTTTTAGTAGCGCTACTTCTTCAGTAACAGAAAACGGAACATCTATTGATGTTTGTGTTGCAATTACCAATGAGGATACGAACCCAACTTCTGTAGAACTTGCACTTACAAGTGAAACAGCAACAAATGGTACAGATTACGCTTCTAAAACATATCCTATTACCTTAACCTTCCCTGCAAATAGTAGTGCAAATCAATGTGTTACCTTTACAATTATTGATGATGGAGATTTGGAAGGAGATGAAACAATTGTATTAAGTTTACAAAATGTTTCTGGAGGAAACTCAGCTGTATTAGGATCAACTACACAACACACCCTTACTATTACTGACGATGAAGTACCTCCTGTACCTAATATAGTAATTAATGAAATTCTAGCTGATCCAACTGGCATCGATGCGAACCAGGATGGTACTGTAAGTACTACTCACGATGAATTTGTAGAATTAGTAAATACGGATCTAATTCCTCATGATTTAACTGGCTATACAATATCAGACCTAATTAGTGTTCAATATACTTTTGGAGCTGTTACGCTACCTGCAGGTGCATCAGTAGTTATTTTTGGTGGAGGAAATGCACCTTTTACTAATATTCCAGGAATTTCAGACAAAGGTTCTGGTAATGGTTTATCATTTAATAACACAGGAGATACAGTTACCCTTAAAAATTCTTCAGGAGACATTATTGCAACATATTCTTATGGAAGCGAAGCTAATAGTGATGAATCAATAGGAAGAAATGAAGACCTAACTGGTACAACACTTGTAAAACATGAAACAATTTTAACCAATCCTGTTTTAGCCTCTCCTGGAAGATATAACGTATCTAATGTACCTTTTACAACCAACACATGGAAAGGAATTACCAACAATGATTGGGATACAGCATCTAATTGGAGTACAGGCGTAACTCCAACAAGTGGGGATGATGTTCATATATTAAAAGTTACCAATGGAGCAACAGCTTCATCAGCTATAACAGTTAATTCAATGATAATAAATCATGGAGCTTCATTTATTGCACAATCAACGGTAACAGGAAACATTACTTATAACAGAACTTTAACCGCAGATGCATCATCATCAAAGGCATGGCATTCAGTTTCTTCACCTGTAACCGGACAAACCGTAGCAGATTTTATGTCTAATCATACCTTAGCATCTGGCTCTGTAACGGCTTCAAATAGAGGTATTGCTTCTTATAATAATGCAACACCAGCTTGGAATTATTATCAAGATGGATATTCAGGTACAGATTCTTTTGATACGAAAGGATATGTAGTAAAATTAGTTACTGCAGGTAATGTAGCTTTTACAGGAACATATACTTCTGGTGATAAAGATTTTACTATCGCACAAGGTGCAGGTAATAACTATAATTTGGTAGGAAATCCTTTTACAGCTTTTGTAAATGTTGGAAGTTTCTTCTCAGATAATGCTGCTGCGAATAGATTAGATGAACAGACCTTATATATATGGGATCCTGCTACAGAAATTTATGTGCCAAAATTATCTGGTACTGATGATTCTTTTGAGATTGCACCAGGACAAGGATTTTTTGTAACTGCAGGAACTGCATCATCAAACAAAGTAACTATTACGGCTACAAATCAAAGTCATCAATCAGATACTTTTTTAAGAAATTCTAGAACTGAAATAGTTTTAAATGTAGCACAAGCAGATACTAAACACAATACTGAAATATACTATTTAGAAGGCGTTACTAAAGGATTTGATAATGGTTATGACGGTTCTATTTTTAGTGATTATGATTATAAATTGGCTATTTACACACAATTAGTAGAAAACAATCAAGGTAAAAACTTAGCTGTACAATCTGTGCCAAAATCAGATTTAGAAACTACAATTGTTCCTTTAGGTATAATAGCAAAAGCAAATGAAGAACTTACTTTTACTGCGGATGCTTTAAACATTCCTTCTGGCGTATATGTATTTTTAGAAGACAGACAAGAAGGTGTTTTTACGAATTTAAATGAAATAAATGCTTCATATAAAGTTACGCTAACAGAAGCAGCAAACGGAATTGGTAGATTTTATTTACATACTTCTAATAGTGCTTTAGGTGTAACTAAGATAGATGCAACAAACATAAGCATCTATGCGCCTAACTCATCAACTTTAAAAATAGTTGGATTAGAACAAGGAGAAACAAGTTTAAAAATGTTTACAATTCTTGGAAAACAAATAGTAAACACTTCTTTTAATTCTAACGGAGTTAAAGAAATTGCATTGCCAAAATTGGCATTAGGTGTATATCTTGTACAATTAAAATCTGCTACAGGAACCGTAAATAAAAAAATAATTTTAGAATAAATAACACTAAATTCTGCCTGCTAAAAGCAGGCAGTTAATAAAAACCAGATAAATATGAACAAGCAAGAAACAGAAATGAACAATATTACTAGAAAAGATGCTCTAAAAAAAATTGGTAATTACGGTAAATATGCCGCATTAACAGCACTGGGTACTTATTTAATTCTTAACCCACAAAAAGCACAAGCTTCAAGTCCAGCAGCACCAGGTTTAGATTTTTAAAAAAAACCTTTTAAAATAAAACGCCTCAATATTTGAGGCGTTTTTTGTTTTGTATAAATAATAAAATAACTACTTTTATTTTTTATGAAAGACACTTCTCAAATGTTATATAAAGTAGTTGAAAACAAAACAATAGTTTGGTTTAAAAACAGTAATGAGTACCTAGTTTTAGAAAATGAAACTGCAGATATATTAAAAAGATTAAGTAAAGGAATTTCTGTAAAAGAGATAGCAGCTGCTTTATCTAAAAAACTATCTGTACCTGTTGATAAAACCTTTGACTTTATAATAGACCTAGAAAAAAGAGTTTACAAACCAAAATCTAAAAAAGAAACAAAAATTGTAAATGATTATAGAGATATTCAAAGACCAAAAGAATTTGAGTTTATAAAATACTATAAAATAAATAGCCTTGTTATTAAGGTTTCCTATTCTTCTGAATATGAATTGTATTTAGTTCATCCTAAATTTGCTTATTTAGAGACTAATATCACAACAGAATTCAACCATCAATTTACAGTTTTTACCAATAATAATTTCACTTTTTTATTAATTGATAATCTTTTTATTGGTGCATGGAGTCAAAAAGAAATTCATTTTTTTCAAGGAAAATTTTCAATGGAACTCATTCAAAAAATTCATCAAAAAGATGAAAAACAATGGTTGGGCGTTTTTCATGCATCCGCAGTGAGTAATGGTAAAAAATCAATGTTATTCTTAGGGGATTCTGGTAATGGAAAAAGTACTTCCTTAGCACTTTTACAAGCCAACGGATTTACTTGTTTAGCCGACGATTTTGTACCAATGGATGCTAAAAAACAAGAAGTATACAGTTTTCCGGCTTCTATATCTGTTAAAAAAAATAGCTTAGACTCTTTACTTCCTATTTATCCAGAATTAAAGAATTCTGCTGAGTTTCATTTTAAAAGACTTAATAAAATAGTACGATACATACAACCAAACAACGAAGACCTTTTTGCCCATTTACCATGTAATGATGTCGTTTTTATCAAATATGAAAAAGGATCTGACCTAATCTGTGATAAAATTTCAAAAATTAATGCTTTTGAGCGATTAATTCCAGATTCTTGGTTATCACCAGAAATAGAAAATGCACAAATATTTTTAGACTGGTTTGCCAACCTAAATTGCTATCAATTAACCTATTCTAATAATAAGGAAATGATACAGACCGTTTCTAATATTTTTAATAATGAATTATAAAGAAACCCTGTTTTTTGTTGCAAAATGTTTAACAATTTCTTTGGAAGAAAAGAACAAAAAAGAAATTGAAATTCAATTAAAAACAACTGAAATTGATTGGGATTCTGTTGTAAAAGCAAGTACCGGTCATTTTGTTTTTCCTGCTTTATATTGCAATTTAAAAAGAGCCAATTTTCTTCATTACTTACCAGAAGAATTGGTGAATTATATGATTCATATTACTGATCTGAATAGAGAAAGAAATTTGCAAATTATAGAACAAGCCAAAGAAATTAATGAATTACTATTAGCCAACCATATCACACCTATATTCTTAAAAGGAACCGGAAATCTATTAGAAGGTCTCTATGAAGATATTGCGGAAAGAATGGTGGGAGATATTGATTTTATTGTTTCTAAAAAAGACTTTAAAAATACTGTAGAGATTTTAAAGAAGGAAAAGTATAGTGCCAAAAATGAAACTTATATGGACTTTCATTGGCATTATCCCAAAATGGTTAAAGAAAACAGAATTGGAGCTGTAGAAGTTCATAACAAAGTTTTAAAGAAACCCTACACCAGTTTTTTAGATTATAAAACTCTAGAAGAAAATTCATTTTCTTCTAGTAATTGTAAAGTTGCTTCTTTCGAAAATCAATTTTTAATTACAATTTTACAAAAACAAATTAATGATAATCTCTATTTTTCTAAAACGATTACTCTAAGAAATGTTTATGATAGTTTTTTATTGTCTATTAAAACAATTTCCACAAAAAGAATTATAGAAAATAAGACGATAAAGAAATATTTGAATGACTATAAAATTTGTGCATCAGAAATTTTAAACGCACCTAAAAGTTTAGAATACACAATTAATAACGAATCAAAAAAATATCTAGAATCATATCTTAAAATTATAGGAAATTCTAAAAAAGAACTCAGAAAAATTAAATTGATTAATTCTTATATCAAAATTAAAGATAAAGTTAAAATTCTACAATATTCTTTTATAGATAAAGAGTACCGTTCATATACATTTAGACGGTTTAAGGATGTTGGTTTTTATTTAAAACAATTCAGTTTAGATAAACCTAAACCAAACTCTTAACCTCTTCAAAATCTAAACCTCCATAATTACCAGAACTCATTAACAAAACGGCAGTTTTCTCTAAATTCTGATGAAACAAAAACTCCTTAAATTCATCCGGATTTGTGTAAATAATTAAATCATCTCTTTCAAATGCATTTGCAATTTGCGCTGCAGTTACTTCTTGCAATTGTTTAATTTTAACCGCATGCGGAGAATAAAACACCACTGCCTTATCTGCAGGATCTAAAGCTCCTTTATATTCAGATAAAAACGCTGCATTTAAACTAGAATAGGTGTGCAACTCTAAACAAGCCAATACTGTTCTTTCTGCATATTGTTCTTTTACCGCTTTTGTAGTTGCTGCTACTTTTGAAGGCGAATGTGCAAAGTCCTTAAATATAACTGTACTTGTACTTTCTGCAATTTTTTCTAAGCGCTTACTTGCTCCATTAAAACTGGCAATTGCTTCATAGAAATCATCTTCATCAACTCCCATGTGCTGACAAATCCATTTTGCACCCGCCAAATTTTGTAAATTATGATTTCCAAAAATTTCTAAAGGCAAATCTCCATCAATGGTTTTTAAAAAAGTAATTCCATTTTCAATATAATGTTCTGGAGTTTTATAAGGATATTTTTTTATATGATTTTCCGAGTTTTCTACCACATCCTTTACTATTTCATCTTCCTCATTATAAATCATACTTCCTCCATGAATCATAGAATCTGTAAATATTCTAAATTGATCAACATAATTTTCGAAAGTTGGAAACACATTTATATGATCCCAAGCAATGCCGCTTAACAGCGCAATGTTAGGTTTATATAAATGAAATTTAGGTCGCATATCTATTGGAGAACTCAAATATTCATCGCCTTCTAAAACAATAAAATCGTTTTTTTCTGTTAAATGAACCATGGTTTCAAAACCTTCTAATTGTGCACCAACCATGTAATCTACTTCTTTTTCATGATAGTTTAATACATGTAAAATCATAGAAGTAATTGTTGTTTTTCCGTGAGAACCACCAATTACCACCCGTGTTTTATCTTTAGACTGCTCATATAAAAACTCCGGATAAGAATAAATTTTTAATCCTAGTTCTTGTGCTTTTAACAATTCTGCATTGTCCTTTTTAGCATGCATTCCTAAAATAATAACATCTAATTCTGATGTAATTTTTTCTGAAAACCAACCAAACTCCTCTGGTAATAATCCGTATTTCTCTAACCTAGATTTAGACGGGTTGTGAATTGTATCATCAGAACCAGAAACTTGGTATCCTTTTTGTTGTAATGCAATTGCAAGATTGTGCATGGCAGAACCGCCTATAGCAATAAAGTGAATGTTCATTTAATAAAATTTATAAAAAAAGTAAAAATACAAAAGCTTAAAACAATATTGATTATCTTTAGACTGAAACTCATTCAAAAAATGGTTTTACCTGCTTAAAAGACGTGTTCACTAATTACAGATTGTTTTTTGCTTAAATTTTAACGTATTTTGAGAACATCAAATCTTTAAATTATGAAAAAAATTGCCTTTATTCTAACTATGACTCTACTCTTTTCTTCTTTAACCAATGCCCAAGATAATTATAAACAACTATGGTTAGAAGTTGAACGTTTTGAAGTTGATAATTTACCAAAATCTGCATTAAAAATTGTGGATAAAATATACCTAAAAGCAGAAGACGATAAAAATTCTGTTCAAATTATTAAATCCCTTTTTTATAAAAGTAAATTTTCTTTAATTCTTGAAGAAGATGCACAATTAAAGGTTATTTCTGAATTTAAAAAGCACATTGCAGAAAGTTCTATTCCAACAAAAAATGTGTTAGAAAATGTATTGGGTAACTTATATTGGCAATACTTTAATCAAAATAGATATAAATTTTACAACCGAACAAAAACTGATTCTTCGTCAAGCTCTGTACTTAAAAAAGGTGATTTTAGAACCTGGGATTTAAATACCTTGTTTGAGGAAATTCATACAAATTTTAAAAATTCTCTTTTAAATTCTTCTGCTTTACAAAAAACAGACGTGTATGATTTTGCAGATATTATGCAAATTCAAAAAGGCTCTAAAACGTATAGACCTACGTTGTATGATTTTTTAGCAAACAATGCACTTGAATTTTACAAATCTTCAGAAACAAGTATTACAAGACCTTCTTATAAATTTTTACTTGATAATGTTGATTTTTTAAGTGATTTAAAAACATTTTCAACGTTAAATTTAGTTTCAAAAGATACCTTGTCTTTGCAATTTAATGCTTTAAAAATTTATCAAAACCTCATTCAATTTCATCAAAAAACCAAAAACTCTCAAGCTTTAGTAGATATTGATTTACAAAGAATTAGTTTTGTAACACAACATGCAACCTTTACAAACAAAGAAACTGTTCTAAAAAACACCTATCAGAAATCATCAGAAGTTTTTAAAAAGAATGAATTAAGTGGTTTGTATCTATTTGAAATTGCTAAAATTTATAGAGCGCAAGCAACTACCTACACAAACGATAAAATTGAAGAAAACCGCTTTAAAAATAAAGATGCAGTTTCTTTATGCAACCAAATCATTCAACAGTTTCCAGGAAGTTTAGCAGCGAGAAAATGCAACATCTTACTAGCACAAATAAAAAAACCTACGTTAACAATTACTGCGGAAGAATATATTCCTATCAATAAAAATTCAAGAGTATTAATTCAGTATAAAAACATTGACAAACTATTCTTTAATGCCTATAAAATTAGCAAAGAACAATTAAACACATTTCAAAAAACGTATAATTATAACGATAAAATAAAATTTATCAATTCTTTAGAAAAAATCAAAAACTGGGAAGATAATTTGCGTAATGAAAATGATTACTTACAACACACAACGGAAGTAATTGTACCCAAATTTGCAAACGGACATTATTTACTTGTTGCATCTGAAAGCAAAGAATTATCTGAAGATAACATATACGGAACAACCAACATTCAAGTAACCAATTTAACGCTAATAGAAAATAATTTCGACAATAGATACAACTATCAAATAGTAGATAGAAATACCGGAAAACCTTTTTCAGGAGCAGAAATTCATTTAAAAAACGAAAAAAGAAACAGAGGATCAAACATCAATAAAAAATTAATTACAGATAAAAACGGATTTGCTTTTTTTAAGAGTACAAACTATTATCAGAATGTAGAAATCACTGTAAAAACTACAAATGACAATGCCACTTTCGGGAATTATTATTTATATGAAAACAATAGAAATAATAACATAAATGATGATGGTAAAATAACTATAAAACCATTTATTTTTACCGATAGAAGTATTTACAGACCAGGACAAACTGTCTTTTTTAAAGCTATTGTACTCAAAAAAAGCGATACAACTTCTGAAGTTCTTACAAATGAATATGTTGCTATTACGTTAAAAGATGTGAACAATCAAGTTGTAAAAACATTTACTTTAAAACTGAATGAATTCGGATCAGTAGCTGGCGAATTTATATTACCAAACAATGGGTTAACAGGAAATTTTTCTATAGGAATTGAAAAAAGTACTGAACATAACAGCAAGTTTTATAACCAAGCAAATTTTAATTATAATGCGCATATAATTGCCGTAGAAGAGTACAAAAGACCAAAGTTTGAAACTGAATTTAAACCCATTACAGAAAGCTTCAAAATAAATGATTCTGTAACTATAAAAGGATTTGCGAAAGCTTTTTCTGGTGCAAATATTACAGATGCTAAAGTTGTTTATCGCGTGCATAGAAAAGTGCAATATCCAACTTGGTGGTATTGGTATAGACCAACCGCAAGTTCGCAACCGCAAGAAATTACGCATGGAGAAAGTATTACAGATGCAGCTGGCAACTTTACCATACAATTTAAAGCAATTGCTGATGAAAGCGTTTCTAAAGAAAGTCTGCCCATTTTTAATTATGAAATTACAGCCGATGTTACCGATGTAAATGGAGAAACTAGAAGTGCAACAACTATTGTAAAAGTTGGTTATCATGCCTTGTTAGCAACCATTTCTTTGGATGAAAATATAGATAAAAACAACAAAGAAAATACCGTAGCACTTACTACAAAAAACTTAAACGGAGAGTTTGTTGCCGCAAAAGGTACTTTTAAAATTTACAAGTTAGAATCGCCACAAAACCCACAAAGAAAACGTGTTTGGAATGCACCTGATTATCAAGACATTTCTGAAAAAACATTTAGAAATTTGTTTCCTAATGAAGCATTTACAGAAGAAGAAGCTGATGAAAAAAACTGGAAAAAAGGCAGCTTGGTTTTCAACACCACTTTTAACACCAAGATTTCTAAAGAAATTAGTTTAAAAAACATAAAAAACTGGGAATCTGGAAAATACATTTCAATTTTAGAAAGCTCAGACAAATTTGGACAAGCAGTAAAAGATCAGAAAAAATTCACCGTTTTTTCATCCAAAGAAAAACAAGTTCCAGACAATAATTTGTTTGTCATAAATACTGATAAAATTGCGTATAAAGTTGGTGATGTTGCAGAAATTAAAATTGGCTCTGCCTCAAAAAACATTACCGTTATTGTTCAGGTTGAAAAAAATCACACTATTGTAAATACACAACTAGTTCATTTAGATAACACTACAAAAATTATAAAAATTCCTGTAAACAAAGATGATATTGGTGGTTTTGCTATAAAATATCACTTTGTAAATTACAATTATTTTCAAAGTGGAAGTCTCATTATTAACGTTCCAGAAAAAGAGGAAAGTTCAATAGAAATTGTAACCAATATTTTTAGAGACAAATTACAACCAGGACAAAATGAAACATGGAGTTTTACCATAAAAAATGATAAAAATGATAAAGTTGCTGCAGAAGTTTTAGCCTCTATGTATGATGCTTCTTTAGATGAATTTAAAGCGCATAATTGGTTATTTAATCCTATTCAACCGAAAGCCAATTACTACTCTTATAATAAAAGTAATGCAAACCAGAGTTTTGGAAACAGCTACTTTAAAATTATAAATAATCAATATAGCTCAACTCATTTCCCGAGTATTTCTTACGATACTTATAACTGGTTTGGCTTTAGTTTACATACTAATAATTGGACTAACAACACCTATTTAAGAAATCTAAAAGCCAAAATAAATAGTACAAGAAAAGATTATGATGGTACTATTTTAGGAACAATTACTGACGAACAAGGAGAACCTATACCTGGTGTTACTATAGTTATAAAAGGCACAACTTATGGTACAACAACTGATTTTGATGGTAACTATACTTTAAAAATAAAGAAAGGTGACGTATTGTTTTTTAACTATTTAGGATATAAAACCAAAGAAATTGCCACCACTAATTTTAAGAATTTAAATGTTAAACTAGAAGAAAGTGCAGAACATTTAGAAGAAGTTGTGATGGTTGGTTACGCCACAAAAAATAAAAGTGCAATATCTGGCGCTGTTAGAATGGTAAACCCCGAAATGATTCAAGCAAAAGTAGCTGGAGTTGAAGTAGAAGACGAAATGGAAAGCGACAGCATTCAGATAAGAGGAGATGCATCAATTTCTGGTGACCAACAACCTTTATATGTAGTTGATGGAAATATCATATCTCCGGAAGAATTTAAAAGTATAAATCCTAAAAACATTGCAGAAATGCAAGTGTTAAAAGCTACTGAAGCAACTTCATTATATGGAGCAAAAGCAATAAATGGAGTTATAATTATTACAACAAAAGCAGGCTTAAATAAAGAATTATCTTCTATACAAGCCCGCAGTAACTTGCAAGAAACTGCGTTCTTTTATCCACAGTTAAGAACAGATAAAAACGGACAAATAAGTTTTAATTTTACAATACCAGAAGCGTTAACCCGTTGGAAATTGCAAATTGTAGCGCATACCAAATCATTACAGTCTGCCACTAAAACTTTACAAAGTATTACACAGAAAGAATTAATGGTGGTACCCAATGCACCAAGATATTTACGTGAAGGAGATCAAATAACTTTTTCTGCAAAAATTAGTAATCTTACAGAAAACGTATTAAATGGTGTTGCCAAGATTTTTTTAACAGACGCTATTACCGGAAAAGAAATAACAAACAACTTATTAACTAGTAAAAACAATGTAAATTTTACGGTTGATAAAGAAGGAAACACAAACGTATCTTGGAAAATAGAAATTCCAGAAACCGTGCAAGCTGTGCAGTATAAAATTGTAGCAAAAGCTGATGATTTTTCTGATGGTGAACAAAACGTTTTGCCTGTATTATCTAACCGAATGTTGGTTACAGAAACATTGCCAATGTGGATTCGCTCTAATCAAACAAAAACATTTACGTTAGATAAATTAGTAACCAATTCATCTGCTACCTTAAAAAATCAAAAGCTTACCTTAGAAATGACTTCCAACCCAGTTTGGTACGCCATTCAGTCTTTGCCATATTTAATGGAATATCCGTATGAATGTGCAGAGCAAACTTTTGCTAAATATTATGCAAATACTCTGGCAAGTTTTGTAGCAAATTCGAACCCAAGAATTCAAGAAGTATTTAATGCTTGGAAATCTTCGGATGCATTGTTAAGTAATTTAGAAAAAAATGAGGAATTAAAATCACTAATTATACAAGAAACTCCTTGGTTACGAGATGCACAATCTGAAACTGAACAGAAAAAAAGAATTGCTTTATTGTTTGATTTGAATAAAATGAAAAATGAACAAGAAAAAGCCCTCAATAAGTTAAAAGATTTTCAAATGAATTCTGGTGGCTTTCCGTGGTTTAAAGGTAGTAAATACGAAAGTATTTATATCACACAACATATAGCCTCAGGTTTTGGTCATTTACAAAAGTTGGGTGTTACTCAATTTGATGCATCTACAAAAAAAATGATACAAAAAGCAGTACTTTTTTTAGACAGAGAATTTGTAGAACACTATAAAAATTTATTAGAAAAAGCAGTTGAAATCAAAGAAAAAGCAAAAACTAAAAAAGAAGGAGATAAAAAATATAACGCGTATTTGGCAAAAAATAATATCGGTTATTTTACCATTCAATATTTATATATGCGTAGTTTTTTTACAGATATTACTGTAGATGATGCTACAAAAAAAGCCATAGATTATTATCAAAACCAAACAGCCATTTATTGGAATGAATACAATTTGTATGCGAAAGGTCAGATTGCTTTATCTCTTTTTAGAGCTGATGAAAAAATAACGGCAACTAAAATTTTAAAATCTTTAAAAGAAAACAGCATTTCTTCAGATGAATTAGGAATGTATTGGAAATCTAATACTGCTGGTTATTACTATTATCAAGCGCCAATTGAAACACAGGCTTTGATGATTGAAACATTTTCAGAAATAGAAAATGACACAAAAACCATTGACAATTTAAAAATTTGGTTGTTAAAAAACAAGCAAACAAATAGATGGAAAACCACAAAAGCAACCACAGAAGCTGTGTATGCACTTTTATTAAATGGTAGCGATTGGGTTTCGGTTACAGAAATGGTAACTATAAAAATAGGAGATAAAAATATAGATCCTTCTAACTTAGATGTAAAAGTAGAAGCAGGCACAGGTTATTTTAAAACTTCTTGGAATGCTTCTGAAATTACACCAAAAATGGGTAAAGTTACTATCAATAAAAAAGGAAATGGCATTGCATGGGGAGGTTTGTACTGGCAATACTTTGAAGATTTAGACAAAATTACTACTGCAGAAACTCCTTTAAAATTGAATAAGAAATTATTCTTAAAAGTAAATTCTGAAACAGGAAAAGAATTGCAAGCCATTACTGATGAAACCGTACTTAAGGTAGGCGATTTAATTACTGTACGAATAGAATTACGCTCAGATAGAGACATGGAATTTATTCACATGAAAGACATGAGAGCTTCTGGTGTTGAACCTATTAACGTTTTATCAAAATATAAAAGGCAAGATAATTTGGGGTATTATGAAAGTACAAAAGACGCTGCTACCAATTTCTTTTTTGATAAATTACCAAAAGGCGTCTATGTTTTTGAATATGATGTTCGCGTAAATAATGCTGGGAATTTCAGTAATGGAATTACTACAATTCAAAGCATGTATGCTCCAGAATTTAGCAGTCATTCTAAAGGGACTCGTTTACTAATTAGTGAATAAAAAAAACATCATTTGAGTTAAACAATCCTGCAATTGCGTTCATTTGATCGCTATAATAACGCTAATTTTGATTTATAAAATAATATAAATATATAAACATGAAAAAAACACTTTTAATTATTGGACTTTTAATATCAGGTGCATTTTCTGTAAAAGCACAAAGTATTTCTGACAACTCAATAGGTGTACGTTTGGGAGATAATGATGGCTTTGGAGCTGAAATATCTTATCAAAAAGCCTTAAGCAACAACAATAGGTTAGAAATAGATTTAGGTCTTCGAAATAATAAAAATTATGACGGCTTTAAAGCTACAGGGCTCTATCAATGGGTTTGGAATATTGAAAATGGATTTAACTGGTACGCAGGTGTTGGTGGTGGTTTAGGAAACTACAGTAGTAAAAACAATAATAATGTATATTCGGAAACATTTATTTTTGCAGCTGGTGATATTGGAATTGAATATAACTTTACAGAAGTTCCAATTTTGCTTTCATTAGACTTAAGACCAGAATTTGGTTTTGGTAACCACTTTAATGATTATGATAATGATGTTGCATTCAGCATCAGATATCAATTCTAAATAAAATAAAAAATCCTCTAAATTAATTTTTAGAGGATTTTCTTTTTTTACTCGCTTTTGCCAAAGGATTATAATCTAAAGCTAATTGTAGCCAATACTGTAAGTTTTCATCTAAATCTATGGCTTCCTCAGTTAAAAAAACGAAGCCTTTCATGGGGCTACCAGTAAAATTCATTTTTTTACAACCATCTTTTTTAAGAGCATCTTCATAAATATTTGGGTTAATGCGTGCCATTATTTCGTCTTTATTAACACCCACAAACATTTTATCATCTACCATAAACAACAAACCACCCATCATTTTTTTTGTGATAAAAGGAACACTTTTACCATTTAAAAATTGAGAAACTCTGTCTACCAAATATTCATTAAACGCCATATAAAATTTTATTTTTTTGGTGGAAATTCCTTTAATATCTTTCTAATAATTTCACCATAAATTATTTCTTTTTCCTCTGGTGTTCTTTTTTCTTTAATTTTGGTATTTAAAATTCCTTGCCAAAACAATGCTTCTTTTTTAGGAGTTACAAAGTCAATAGTAATTTCTTCATTCAACTTTTTACCACCAATAGGAATTCCGCCCGAAATACCAAAACCACCATTTCTTCCACCGCTACCAACACCAATTCCGATGGTATTATTATTTTGAACTTTAGAAATTTTTGATTTAAAATCAATAAAAAAATCTGGAACATCAGCAAACTCAAAACCTAAGTTTTGCATTTCTATGTCTATAGCAGAAAGTATTCTTCTTTTATCAAATTCATTTAAACTTTCACCAGTATTTTCAAAAAAATTATATGTTTTGTATTCAGAAAAGTTTGTTTGATCATCATAATCAACCAATACCTTTGAGCTAGAACAACTCATCAATAAAAATATAAGGCAATATTTTAAGCTTTTCATTTGTATATTTTTTAATCAACAATTACATGAAAAATACAGTTGTTAGTTCTTATTCAAATCTACTCTTGTAGGTGTGTCTTTACCGTTTATAATACTTTCTGTTCCCTTAGCAACTGCTTGTATGGTTTCAGTAATAATAGTCATATTTAAGGTTTCTGCTTCATCAGAAACTTTATGATAATCTTTATCTACATCAATTGGCGTTGTAGAAAATGTATGAGAAGGTACGCCTAAACGTGCCAACGAAGCATTGTCTGATCTAAAAAATAAATTAAAATTAGCATACGGATCTGGAAATAATTGATATCCTGTTCCTACCAAGTTTTTCTGAATTATTTTACCAAAGTCTGAACGTTCAAAACCTGTTAACCAAGCTGTATTTGCACCAAAACTTGGTGTTTTTCCTATCATTTCTAAATTAATACCCGCTACAAATTTACTAGCATCTATTCCTTTTCCAAAATGTTTAGAACCTACCAATCCCATTTCTTCTGCGGTAAATGCCACAAAAACAATAGTTCTTTCATTTTCTCCCTTATTTTTAAAATATTCTGCCAACGCTAAAACACCAGTAACACCAGAAGCATCATCATTTGCACCATTAAATATTCTATCTCCTACTCCATCTTTTTTAACTCCCAAATGATCATAATGTGCAGAAACAACTACATATTCATCTTTCTTACTTTTTCCTTCTAAAACACCAATAAGATTATACATTTTAATGCCCTTATGCTCAAAATTTTGTCTATAAGAAGTTAAACCTTTGTAGGTTTTTAAGCCTATTTTTTTAAACTCGTTTTCTATATATTGGCCGGCTTTCTCTATGCCTTCAGTGCCCGGTTTTCTACCTTCCATATCATCAGAGGCTAACGTATACAAATGTCTTCTAACGGTTAAGGAATCTATAAAGTTTATGTTTAAGGCTACTTCTTTGGTTTCAAAATTTGCGCCAGATTTTACACCTTCATTCCCATTAAGCGTAGTAGTATTTACTGTTTTTGTTTGAACATTTTTTACCGAAATACAAGAGCTAATAACTACTGAAGTAATAATAGTAAGTACTATTTTTTTCATTCTATTTTGTTTTATTTGAAGCATAAATATAGCGAATTTAAATTCGTACTTTTGTTAAAACTTTACAAATGATTCTATCAGAAATTCCAAAAATTAAACATACAAATGCTAACAACTTTTTTTTATTAGCAGGGCCTTGCGCCATTGAAAGTGAAGAAATGGCCTTAAGAATTGCCGAAAAAGTAATTGCTATTACAGACAAATTAGAAATTCCATATATATTTAAAGGAAGTTTTAAAAAAGCAAACCGTAGTAGAATTGATAGTTTTACAGGTATTGGAGATGAAAAAGCCTTAAAAATATTACGTAAGGTTTCAGAAACTTTTAACGTACCAACAGTTACAGATATACATGAGGTTTCTGATGCCATAAAAGCGGCCGAATATGTAGATGTATTGCAAATTCCTGCTTTTTTAGTACGACAAACAGATTTAGTAGTTGCTGCGGCAAAAACAGGTAAAGTTGTCAACCTAAAGAAAGGACAATTTATGAGTCCAGGTGCCATGAAACACGCCGTTCAAAAAGTAAAAGATGCTGGTTCTAATAAAGCTTGGATTACCGATAGAGGCACCATGTTTGGCTATCAAGATATGATTGTAGACTTTAGAGGAATTCCCGAAATGCGCAAATTTGCACCTACAATTTTAGACGTTACACATTCTTTACAGCAGCCAAATCAAGTTGCAGGAGTAACTGGCGGAAGACCAGATATGATTGAAACTATTGCCAGAGCCGGAATTGTAAATAATATTGATGGTTTGTTTATAGAAACTCATTTCGATCCTGCAAATGCAAAATCTGATGGCGCAAATATGTTGCATTTAGACAATTTAGAAGCTTTGTTAACCAACTTAGTTGCCATTAGAAAAACAATAAATAATTTATAAAAGGAATATTTTTTGGGCGTTTTAACAGGCTTTCGCTACTCGCTTTTTTTCCGAAAAAGAAAAAAGAGCTCAAACAAACCGCTCAATCCTTAACGCGCTTACTCAATCTCAATAAAAAATTAATTACATAAAATCCTGCAAGGTCTTTTTTTTGATCTTGTAGGTATTATTTTATTGACAACTATTTTAGGTTATAAAACTAAAACGGTTAAAGGCACAATTATTGCAACTTATAATTGTTAACTTTTAAACCATGAAAAAACTCTTATTATTCACTTTATTACTTTCTTTTTCAATACAAAGTCAAGATTTCACAAAAGTTGACGAACTTGTAAAAACATATCCAAGATATTCTAAAGTTGAATTATTAGCCTCTAAAATTGCCCAAGATTTTACCTCAGATGAAGACAAATTACGAGCAGCTTTTTTTTGGCTCGCAAAGAATATACGGTATAATTTAAAAGAATTTTACAATCCTAAACAAAGAAGTATTCAGTTTAGTTATACCAGTGAAGAAGAAAAAAACAGAAAATTTCAAGCAGCTATAGACCAAATGGTCTCAGAAACTTTTTTAACCAAACAAGGTGTTTGCGAAGAATATGCACAATCATTAAAAAAAATATGCGATTTATTAAAAATAGAATCTGAAGTTATTAAAGGTTATGTTAGGTATGATATCAATGAAATTGGAAAAACTGCCACAACCACAAATCACGCCTGGAATGGCGTAAAAATAAACGGAAAATGGATTGTTTTAGATGCAACTTGGGCTGCTGGTTACGAATTAAATAGAAAATGGATTCGAAAATTTGACAATTATTTTTACAATATTCCGCGCAAAAATTTATTTAAAACCCATTTTCCGGAAGATTCTTTGTGGGTATTACGTTTTGGTAGAATGAGTTTAGATGAGTTTTATCAACAACCAATTTACGGATTAAACATACTAAATACGAACATAAATTTACTTGGCAATAAAAATGGAATTTTAACGGTAGATACTTCTAAAAACATAGAATTACAATTAGAAAATTTAAACCCAAAATCGGTTATTTATTATACTTTTAAAGGAATGAAATACGGTAAAAAGCCTTTAATAACTAAAGATCAAAAAATTTCAACACTTAAAATTCAACGGCCTCAAAAAAATTCTGAATTAATTATTTTTATAGATCACAAAGCGGCACTTCAATTTAAAACTTTATAGCAAAGCCTTTTATTTAAGTAGACGTTCTTTTATAAAACCCTTTTTCTTTTAGTTCATGAGCTTCTTGTAAAACAGATATTAAAATTTCTTCTTGTATGTCTTCCAATTTAAAATAGCGTAAAGATTTTATAACTTTTCTATTTTCAGAAATTAAAAACTCATTGTATTTTGTTAAGTGTGCAGAAACCCAAAAACCAACATCTACATAGCCTTTTTTCTTAGAAGCATTTAAATAACAAAAAGGTTTTTCATTTAAATAATAAAAAGGCATTTTCCATTTAAACTGTAAATCAACCTCTGTAAAACTGGTCTCAATTAAAATTTGCAAATGCAATAAAATTGATTTGAAAGGTTCTGGTTGATTTAATATGTATTCTTCTGCTGGTTTCATTTATGTATCTTTGCGAAAGTTAAAAAAAATCAGCTAAAGAAAAGATATATGCACAATAATTTTAAAATAAATTTCTCATTAAAAGGATTCACAAGTATTCTTATTGGAGCTTATTTTTTTATAAGTAGTTATTTGATAAAAACTATTTTAGATGGTTTTTTAATAGATGACAATCCGTTGGGTATGTTATCCGCAGAAATTATAGAACTACTAATTATTGCAACAACATTATTGCTTTTTATATTTTCTTCTTTGGCGCTGTATTTTAGTGGTAAAAGAAATGCAAAAAAACTTGAACACAAACTTTGGAACGATACATCAAAAACAGCTTTTAGAAAATATCTACTCAGTTTTTTAATTACTTTTATCGTACTTATTATTTTATGGAAACAAGGGTTTATAGACTACATCACTCCTATCTTTCTAATTTCTTATGGTGCTTTATTGCTTTTATTTAGAAATAAAGAACGTAAAAACTTATTGGTTGTAGCCGGTTTATCTCTTCTTTTGGCAGTAATGTGTTTCTTAATTCCTACATATTGGTATTCTTCGCTTACTATTTTAGCAATAGCCCATGTTACATACGGCGTTGTAGAAAAATAATCTCTTAAAAAACAAAACTTTTATAAAATTATATTGCACAAGTAATAAATTTCAACTTACTTTGTATTTCAAAGTTCTTTAAACATGAGTTCAAAAGATTATTTAAAAGACATATCAGAAATTAAGACATTAATGAATAAATCGTCAAAATTTATTTCATTAAGTGGCTTGTCTGGTATTTTAGCAGGAATCTACGCATTAATTGGCGCAGGTTATGCCTATTGGTTGGTTAAAAATAGCGGACAAGATTATTTACTCTTAGACGGTGAAGTTTTTCAATTAGTAATTATTGATTTACTAGTAGTAGGTGCACTTAGTATTGGAACCGCAATTTTATTAACCACTAGAAAAGCAAAACAAAATAATGAAAGAATTTGGGATTCTTTAACAAGAAGGTTGTTAACCCATTTTATTGTTCCGTTATCCGCTGGAGCTATTTATGTGATTATCATTTTAAACCAACAACGTTACGCACAAACCGGCGCATTAATGCTTTTATTTTATGGTTTGGCTTTGTTAAACGCATCTAAATATACCTTGGGAGACATTAAATACTTAGGTTATACACAAATAGTGCTAGGGTTAATTAGTGCCATGTTACCTGGTTATGGTTTTTGGTTTTGGGTACTTGGTTTTGGTGTAATGCATATTATTTATGGTAGTATTATGTACTTTAAATACGATAAAAAATAATAGTATATTCACCTAAAAAAATTAGTTTGAAAAACATTATTTTAAATATTAATAAAGCTTTTGATCATAGAATACGACTAGGAATTATGTCTATTTTAATGGTGAACGAATATGCCGATTTTAATACCTTAAAAGAATTATTAGGCGCAACAGATGGCAACTTAGCAAGCCATACAAAAGCCTTAGAAAAAGTAGCGTATATTAAAGTTGAAAAACAATTTATTGGAAGAAAACCAAATACAAAATATATAGCCACCGAATTAGGAAAAATGGAATTTAAAAAACATATTGAAGCACTAGAAAAATTAATTAAAAACAAATAAGCATTTTTTTTATCCACTTACTTTGAAATTCAAAGTTCTTTTAAAAAACAATTATGAGAGAAAAATTTATATACTGGGCATTTAGAAATTCGCAAAAAACGTATTTAAAATATACAGATAGAAAACCTTGGGTAGTAACAAAAGAAGAATTGATAAACTATCCGCCAGAAAGTTTTGGGTATCATTTGGGAAATTATCTACTAAAAAACAATTTTGAATTACTACCAAAAGCAGAAAGACATGACGCCTACCATTTAATAACCGGTTATGGAAATAAAGTTGAAGACGAAATTGCCTTACAATTTGTATGTTTTGGTAATGGAAAAAAAAGTATTTACATGCTAAGTGCCATGATCATTGGTTTTCTAGTTTTTCCAGAACATCTAAATTATTATCTAGATTCTTACAAATTAGGGAGAAATAGCAATCCTTTTCATCAATTTAAATATCAAAACTTATTAAACTATACTCTTATAGAATTAAGAGAAATCATCTTTAATAAACAGCAAATTCTAAATATTCAATAACTATGGAAACGAACAATCAGCAACAAGGAAAATTTGGTAAATGGGCAAAAAAGTCAATAACTGCAAGAATGTTAATGGTAGGAATTTTAATACTTGTATTAATGATTCCGCTCACTTATATTAAAAGTTTAATTTACGAACGCATGCTTCGTCAGCAAGAAGTTGTACGTGAAATCAATCAAAAATGGGGAGAAGAAGTATTGATTTACGGTCCTATTTTAAAAGTACCTTACAAAACGTATTCTGAAAAAACGCTGAGAAACACGGTAACCAAAGTAACTAGAAAGGAAACTATAGAAAACATAAAATACGCCTATTTTTTTCCAAAAAAACTAAACATCACCTCTACAATTAATCCAGAAAAAAAAGAAAGAGGCATCTATAAAACAGCTGTATATAAAAGTAATATTCACATAACTGGTGATTTTTCTAAACCAGATTTTTCTGAAATAGAAATTAAAGATAAAGATATACTTTGGGATAAAACGCGCGTAATTGTACAGTCTTCTAACTTAAAAGGTGCCGCAAGTTTGTTTGAAATTAAATTTAACAACAATAAGTATCAATTAACATCTAAGAATTTTAACAATAGCACTTCTTCAAAATTAAACCACTCTAAATATCTAAATTTAAACGAATTAGAAAGTAATAATCTACAATTAATAGACGCGCCTAAAGAAAAGGAAATTTCGTTTTCTATGGAAATTAATATGAAAGGAAGCGAACAAATTAGATTTATTCCTATAGGAAAAGAAACGGATGTAAACATAAAATCTAATTGGAAAACCGCCAATTTTATCGGCGAATATTTACCACACAATTCCGATAAAATTACAGCCGAAGGTTTTAATGCCAAATGGAGAATTTTAGATATCAACAGGCCTTTTTCTCAACAGTATTTTAAAGGAATTCCCAATTTAAAAAACTATGCTTTTGGTGTAAATTTTTTAATTCCTGTAGATGAATATCAAAAGAGTGAACGTTCGGTTAAATATGGTTTTTTGGTAATCGGATTAACGTTCTTAGTATTCTTTCTCATTCAAACGATGAGCAAAATTAGCATTCATCCTTTTCAATATTTAATGATTGGTATTGCATTAACCATGTTTTACACCTTGCTTATTTCTATTTCTGAACATAGTAGTTATTTTAAAGCTTATTTAATTGCCGGAATTTCTGTAATCACATTAATTACAGCCTATTCAAAATCAATTTTAAAAAACAATAAATTTACTCTCTTTATTGGCATTTCATTAACTGCTTTGTACACTTTTATTTTTGTAATCATTCAACTAGAAAATTATGCTTTGCTTGTTGGTAGTGTTGGTTTATTTCTAATTCTTGCAGCCGTTATGTTTGCTTCAAGAAAAATAGATTGGGAAAATAGTTAGAAGTTTACATATTAAAAAAGGTTGTCTAAAAAACAAAAAAAATGTCATCCTTAAATAATTTCAGGTTGACAAAAAAATAATTTTTAAGACAACCTTTCTTATAAAATATAAAAAATGCTACAATTTAAATACAACTATTTTATATACTTTGTTCTTCTGTTGATTACAGAAATACTCATTGAAAAATATGCCACAGGCTTTGTAAGATACACACTTGGCGATTATTTATGTGTGCTATTGTTATACACATTAATTAAAAGTTTTCTGAAAATAAGCACACTAAAAGCGGCTGTTTTCGTTTTAGTAATTGCATATACTGTTGAGCTTTTACAGCTTACAAATTTAGAAAAAATGTATCCTACTGAATATGCTAAAATTCTACGAATTATAATAGGAACCTCTTTTAGTTTTGGCGATTTATTAGCCTATACTTTTGGTTTTATCACTCTACTAATGCTAGAAAATTATTTCAAATTCGGCAAAAAGGAAGAACCTAAAACCATTAAAAATAAGTTTGAGCAAAATCATAATTAATTTTTACAATTTTGCTCAATAAATAAATAAATATTTTAATCTACCAACCTAAACTCATACCAAGCTATGGCAGTAGCATTTGTGCCAGGTTTATTTAATCTAATTGCCCCAATTAATGATTTTCCATCGTTACCTTTTGCAAAAGGCATGTCTACATTAGCAGTTCCTGTAATCATAAATTGACTATCATTTTGCAAGTTAGTATCATGAAAACGCTCATTGAACACCATACCGGCATTTGGATCTAACAAATATTGAACTACAACTTTTAAATCTACATCAATATAATTCCAATCTACCAATACCGTAGGATCTACATTCTTTTTTGTACCTCGTTTAAGTTTAGTATATTCTTTTAACCAAGAGTGAATTCTAAAACGAGTATTTACAGTTTCATCAAATAAATTTGGTTTAATGGTAAAGGTTAATGAGTTATTAATATTAAATGGATTTTGAATTTTATTTTCCTGAACTGCAATTTTATGGTCTCCATTTCCATTAATAATTTGGTTTACATGCACTTTACCATCTTCATTAGCAACCCCAATTCTATTCGGAAATAATCTAAATTCATTCTTACTTTTAATACTTTGCTTATTCATTGTCCCTTCCTTAATATCACCTCTACTCTGCTTATAATCTATATATTGTTGAAGTCCATAAGAATCAGATTTAGTTTGAGAGCTTCTGGTATTTATATTCTGAATTCCTGTAAGAGTTACTTTTAACTCAAGATTAGCTGTAAGTTTAGGTGTACAGCTTCTAATATCTTGAGTAAAAACACTCCGCATTCCTAACCTATCATTATTTAAGTTACGTAACTCATAACTTATTGGTAGCGCTTGTTCTGCATTAGATTCTAATTGTGTAAAATAACTTTTAAGACTTTTATTGGCATCTAAGTTTCCAGATTCAATTAAATTACCAACCAATCTGAAATCATTGTCTGGATCTCCACCATAAAATATTGCTTTAATATCTAAATTCCTTTTTATTCTTAAACGATTGTAGTCAAATTCTGCAACTCCACCTTGAAACAATCTATCAATTTCAACTCGTAATTCAGACTCTTTAGATGTAAATTTAACATCAGATTCTAGAATAATAATTACGCGTCTTCCATAATTAACTTTAGAAACATACAACAGATCTTGCAAGTTTGGTTGTTTATCAACAAAAATATCTTCTGCTACTAGGGCATCAACACTAATGCTAAACATATTTTGAAAAACCTCTACCTTATAATAATGTTTTTCTTTTCTATTTCTAGTAGCATAACCTGCACTGGTCTCTAAACCTATTAAATTGTTTCTATATTCTCCATACACCCCTATACTAAGTTCATCTATATTGTGAATTTCTGAATAATCAAAACTAAAATTAGAAGCCACATTTCCGCCTTTTTTTAACGTATTTAAAGCATCTTGAATATTACTAACAGATTGCGGATTTTGAATGACCAACTTTGAAGAACCACTTCTAGTTAAATTGGTTGAAATTGTTATCGGATTTCTTGCTGCTATAAACGGTTTTCTGTTAAAGTCTAAAAAATCTTCAACATTTAAAATAACACCAGGATTAATCCAATCTGAATTACCTTCATTTACAAACTCTTTAAACGAACTACTATTGGCATCTACAGTAATGGTTTGATTAACACATTCAAGCCCATTATTTTCCTCTTTTTTTCCTTTATCTACTACTTTAGTATCAATACCATTTTTTTCATCATCACTAATAATACTAATTTTTCGTTCTCCATAAGTATCAGAAATACTTGTAAACTTATCTTTAACTTCATAATTTTTTAAAAAAGAAATATTTGAATTTATAGGACGAACAACATTTAATTTTCTTCCATTTAGGCTGTAAATCTTTTTAGTTTTTTCTTTTTCTTCAGGTTTCTTTTTAATCAATTTCCCGTTAGTTTTTATTTTTTTTAACCGTACATTTTTATACGATTTTTTGACAGTGTCAGTTGCTTTAATTTGAGCATGAACTCCTAAAGCAAAAAACATAATTAAGGAAATACTTAGTAGCTTTTTCATAATTATTTTTTTTAAAGTTAGAATACTCTAATATACAAAACATTGACTTACAAAGTGTTAAAATTTTAAAATACACAAAAACTGATACATAGAAGCTCACAAAATATGTATTAAAATAATACTATATTCAAAATTAAAAACTAAAATTAAACATTTTAAAAACATTTTAAAAACATTTTAAAAACGTATTAAAAACCTAAAAATAAGCGAATTAACACTTTAGAGAGCAGAAAGGTAACTGAGAGCTATTTCTTAGAAAAAGCAGTAATTTCAATGGCAGCAGAAGCCACTTCAATTCTTCCTTCGGATGCATTAATTGCGGATAAAATTTTATCGTACAAAACAGATTTTGTACCTCTTCTAGACTTATAATCTACCACATAACGCAAAGTAAAAGTAATCCAGTTTTCATCAAAAGTCATAGAAACCATAGGCGTTACTTTTGCATTTTCTATGCTGTAAGTTCCTATCATTTTATCCCAAGCAATTTGTGAAGTTTTGGCAAATTCGCCCACTTGTTCTTCTAAAATTTGAGTAAAAGTTTCTTTCGCAAATTTATAATCGCCTTTTGTTTTTATAGGGATGGTTATTTCATCCCACAGAAAAGGAAAATCTCCAGAATAATTATAAACGGGCTCTTTAAAGACAAAACTATTGGCAACTCTTACCAATTTTCCGTTATATAAATCGCCATTTACCCAATCGCCAATTTCCATTAAGGTAGTTCTTAATAGGCCTATATCTATAACATCTCCTTTTGTACCGCCGAGTTTTACCCGATCTCCAACTTTATAAAAATTACTAGAAAAAACAGTTACATAACCTGCAATACTTACAATTACTTCTTGCAAAGCAAACGCAATACCTGCACCTGCAACACCTAAGGCTGTACCTATTCCGGAAAGTTTTGTGTTAAAAATGTACAAAATACCAAATACGATAAAAAGATATCCTATAAAGTTTATGAGTTTTTTAAACTTGTATTTAGAACTATTATCTTTTGCTATTTTAAAGGTTGCTTTTTGTACAAGTTTTACAAAGATATACACCAAAAGAAATAGAAAAAATATAGCAATAGATTTTGTAAATATTTGATTATTTAATAATTCATTAATATCCACTTTGTTGTTAGAAACTGTAGAAGTTAGACAGTTACCCTAACAAATATATCATTTTTTTAAGTAAAATCTTGTTGAATTTTTCTAATAATATCTTCTAATCCATTTAGTTGTAATTCGTAAACCAACTCCATTTGTTTTCCCAATTTTCCGTTAGGAAACCCTTTATTTTTATACCAAACTATATAATGTTCTGGTAAATTGATTAAATATCTGCCTTGGTATTTTCCAAAAGGCATTTTCATTTTTGCTAAATCGATAAGAAATTGTCTGTCTTGCACTATTTTTTTGTTGAATTAAACCTGTAAACTACCCTATAAAGAGACACAAAAAACCATAAACCTTGTACTCAATACTCAGTAGTCAGTAGTTAGTACTTAGTACTTGATACTATATACTTGTTACTTGTTACTTGATACTTGATACTTGTTACTTGATACTTGATACTTGTTACTTGATACTTGATACTTGTTACTTGAACCTCAAAAACCTACTCCACGCCATCTACATAATCTTGCAAATAAGAAAAACGTGCCGTTAATTTTCCGTTTTCTGTCATTTTTGCTCGCTGTAACACTCCGTCTTTATCATTATTAAAAAAAGCAGGAATTACATTTTGTAAGAACATTTCTCCAAAACCTTCACTGGCATCTTTTGGTAACTCGCAAGGTAAATTATCTACTGCCATTACAACTATTGCATTGTCATCTTTATAATCTACTTCTGATTCTGTTTGTGGATTGTATCCATAAATAGGATCTGCAATGGTAGAAGCCCTTAATGTTGATGCTACGGGTCCATCTACATCACAAGAAATATCTGCTACAAATTTTATATTAAAATCTGTAGATTTTGCATCTTCTCTAGTAAATAAATAAGGTGCTCCGTTTCCGTAAAAGTGACCGGCAATAAAGAAATGAGATACTTTTGCAAATCGCATAAAATCAGATTCATACTTTTCTGGATGATTGTAAAAATCGAAATTATCTAGTATTTGTCCGTCTTTGCGTTTGTTGTAATCTAACACATCTGCCAAACAATATACAGGCTGGTTAAACGAATTATGTACATACTCATTTACAGAAACTTCTTTAATAGACATGGCATCTAACATTTCTTTTGCTCCGTACGCAACTTTACCGTTTCCTGTTAATAGAATTTTAATGTTTGGTAACTTTATTTTCTTTAATTCGGCAATTAATTCTTGTTGGCTGTCTACATTTTCTGCCTTTGGTAAATTAAAGGTTTCATTTTTTAAACCTATGGCTCTAAAACCATTGTAAGCACCAACAATTCCTGCATAACGCCCAAAACCAATTAAGCGAGCTCCGTTTTCTTTGATGATGGTTTCATGGTCATATAATTCTATATTTTTTTCTAAAATAGCCAATAATAATTTTCTGTTATAAGGCTGTTTCTTTATAGTATGACTAAAGAAAAAGTATTTTTTATTGTTGATTAACGCCTCAATGGGTACTTCTTTTACTCCCAATAAAACATCACAGTCAGACACATTTTTAGAGACTTCCACACCCGCCTTTTTATAGGCTTCATCAGCAAAAACTCTAATATCTGAAGCTTCTACTTTTAGAATAGCACTGGGATATTTCTTCTTGAATTCTTGTAATTTTTCAGGTGAAAAAACGACTCTTCTATCGGGTGGATTTTTACGTTCTTTGATGATGCCAAACTTCATGTTTTTCTGTTTTAAATGATACGGAAACACTGACAAAATTTCAGTGCAAGCTTGTTGTTACTTCTTGGTATAATATTTGTTCGAAGATATTAGAATTTATAATGATAAGCAAGGGTATTTTTTTATACTTTTGCAGACCGCGTTAAGGATTGAACGGTTTGTTTGAGTTCTTTTGTGAAATGCAATGGAACAAAAAACGAGTAGTGAAAGCCTGACTTTAGCTTTAAATGTTTTTAAAGCAAAGTAACGCCCAAATTATAATTAATAAGAAATAGATTGATGAGTTCCTGAATCAAGTTCAGGATTAATTCAATAAAGCTAAATAAATTTAGCTATTTCATTAAGGGGACGACTGGTTTTGACAGCAAGGACAGTGAATTTGTAAGCATACCGAGTTATGAAATAACACTCGTTAAACCTAATTTCAACTTTTTAAACGGCGAAGATAACTACGCTTTAGCTGCTTAATCCGAATTACAGTAGGATTGGCCTCGGCACACTAGGTGTGCAAGCTTTATGTCCACGAATAGCCTTGGTTTACGGCGATTCACTTTTGGGCATCGTAAAAGTAAACATAGAAAACCTGGTACTTTGACGGGTTTTTGAAACTAAAAAAGTTAAGCTAACAGCAGATTGTTCTTAATCAGCTTTTGGTCGAAAATTAAGAAAGAACTATGTATGTAGAAAGCATTTTGGCTGCTTGTTTGGACCCGAGTTCGATTCTCGGCGTCTCCACTTTTAACCCTGTAATCAATTGATTAACAGGGTTTTATTTTTTAAGGTGCTGTTTAAGGTGTTGTTTTGTTTTTAACTCCTAATCTTTAATAACGTGAGTTCGAGCTAATCAATCGCAATACTCGGTAACATATTGGGTATTTTTATAGAAGGTTTTTTA
>NZ_JBPOGL010000049.1:0-15854 GCF_051251875.1 Polaribacter sp. | reverse complement strand
AGGTAAAGAAATTTTAAATTTTCTTTACCTCTTTTTAATCCTAAATTTATTTTTATAGCTTACTTCTGAAAGTGCCTCATTAGTTTCAAAAATATCTAATGCGGTTGTTAGAACAACACATTTAACGGGGCTTTTTACAGATTTAGGAATAGAACTATCTCAATTGTGTTTTTCAGAATCGTATCCTCATAAAGAAAAAATTAAAGCTACCATTAAACTTAGACTTTATATTATTTGCTTCTTTTTTCTGGGCGGATTAATTGGTGGATTTTTGTACTCAAGAATCGATTTAAAATTGAATACTTTAATCTTTGGTGTGTTAATTTTGTTAATAAGTCTGTTTTATGATGATTTTAGATATGGCTTAATTAGAGCCAGAAGAAAATATCAACAAAAAAAAACGACACCATAAAATACTAAACACGGTTCATAACTTTTTTAGTTTTTATCAAACTTGGTAAAAAAAAGATGATTAATACCCCAAACCTGTTAATAAATAATCCGGACAACGGGTTGGTTTCATCGTTTTACTGTTCATAAAAGCCAAAATAGAACTACCTGTGCAAATTAATTCGTTATTCTGATTTACAATTTCATATTCAAATTCAATCTTAACCATGGGCTTTTTCTTTAGAAAGGTTTTTATGGTTAAAACATCATCATAGAAGGCAGATTTTATAAATTTAAAATTAATAGAAATTACAGGAAGCATTATCCCATTGATTTCCATATCTTTGTAAGTGACACCTAAAGTGCGCAGCCATTCAGTTCTCCCTAGTTCAAAGAATTGTGCATAATTTCCGTGATAAACAACCCCCATTTGATCAGTTTCTGAATATCGAATTCGTGTTTTTGTTGATGAATTTTTCAAAAGATTTAAACAATTATATTTTTACCATTTTACGTAAAATATAATTAATAATCAATAGCTGATTCATTTTTTTATACTGAATTTTATTCACATTTTTGTATTGCTATTGAAAACGAGTAAAAATTCTATTTTTTACCAAAATAATTAACTTAAAAATTTACTATAATTAGATGAGTATAACTGCTGAATCAGTTTGGAATGAATGTTTGACCTTTATAAAGGACAACATTAAACCGCAAGCTTATAAAACTTGGTTCGAGCCTATAAAGCCAGTAAAACTTTCAGGAGAAGTATTAACAATTCAGGTGCCGAGTAAATTTTTTTATGAATGGTTAGAAGAACATTACATAAAATTATTGCGTGTTGCATTGGTAAGACAATTAGGAAATGATGCCAAATTGATTTACGATGTAAAGATGGAAAACAATTATAGCAGTAACAGACCACAAATTGTTAAAATTCCTAGTTCTAATAGAAATCCTTTAAAACCTCAAAAAGTAACGGTTCCTTTAGAGTCTCAAAAAAGAGAATTAAGAAATCCGTTTATAATTCCAGGATTACAGAAAGTAAAAATTGAGTCTCAATTAAATGCCAACTATAATTTTGTAAATTTTATAGAAGGAGATTCTAATAGGTTGGCGCGTTCTGCTGGTATGGCAGTTGCTAACAAACCAGGCGGAACTTCTTTTAATCCGTTATTAATTTATGGCGGTGTAGGTTTAGGAAAAACTCATTTAGGGCATGCAATAGGTGTAGATATAAAAGACAAATATCCAGATAAAACCGTATTGTATATTTCTTCAGAAAAATTTACACAACAGTTTATAGATTCTGTAAAATCGAATACTAGAAATGATTTTATTCATTTCTATCAAATGATAGATGTATTAATTATAGATGATGTTCAGTTCTTATCTGGTAAAGCAGGTACACAAGATGTATTCTTTCATATTTTTAACCATTTGCATCAAAATGGAAAACAGGTAATTTTAACTTCGGATAAAGCACCTGTAGACATGCAAGATATTGAACAACGTTTATTATCTAGATTCAAATGGGGATTATCTGCAGAGTTGCAAGCGCCAGATTATGAAACTAGAATTTCTATCTTACAAAATAAATTGTTCAGAGATGGTGTAGAAATGCCAGAAGACATTATAGAATATATTGCAAAAAACATAAAATCTAACGTTAGAGAATTAGAAGGTGTTGTTATTTCTATGATTGCACAAGCGTCTTTTAACCGAAGAGAATTTTCTGTAGAATTGGCAAAACAGATTGTAGATAAATTTGTAAAAAATACCAAGAAAGAAGTTTCTATAGATTATATTCAGAAAGAAGTTTCTAAGTACTTTGATATGGATGTTGCTACATTACAATCTAAAACACGTAAACGCCATATTGTGCAAGCAAGACAATTGGCCATGTTTTTTGCCAAACGATTAACCAAAACATCATTGGCAAGCATTGGCAATCAAATTGGGCAAAGAGATCATGCTACTGTTTTACACGCTTGTAAAACAGTAGACAATCTTACAGAAACGGACAAACAGTTTAGAAAATACGTAGATGATTTAACCAAAAAGTTAACGTTCTAAGAGGTTGGTTAAAAAAATATTATATTAATTTTTATTTTGATGAAAAAAGTATTGATGGTTTGCTTGGGGAATATTTGTCGTTCTCCATTGGCAGAAGGCATTTTACAATCAAAAGTTAATGCTGATACCGTTTTTGTAGATTCTGCAGGAACGGGTGCATATCATATCGGAAATCAACCAGATCAACGTTCTATTGATGTTGCAGCTACATACGGCTTAAATATTAAAAATCAAAGAGCAAGAAAATTTGTAGTACAAGATTTTGAAGAATTTGATATTATTTATGCCATGGATGAAAGTAACTATTATAACATACTTTCATTGGCTAGAAATAAAGATGATGAAAAAAAAGTACAACTGATTTTAAATGAAATACATCCCACTAAAAATTTAAGTGTTCCAGATCCATATCATGGAGGAAATCAGGGTTTTATAAATGTGTATAAGATGTTAGAGGAAGCTTGTGCTGTTATTGCAAACAAGTTATCGTAAACACCTAACTGGGTGTTCTCTGTAAAAACGTGAAATAGAAAATCATAAACTAGAAAATTATACGTTTTAAGTTGTATAAATTTATACTATTAAAACTTAAAAATTACTTTTTTATCAGTAATAATCTGCTAAAAAAGTATCTAAAAAACAAACAATGATTGGTAAACTATATTTAATCCCCACTACTTTAGGAGAAACTGAACCTTTAGAAGTAATGCCTTTATCAGTTAAAAAAGTTGTTGAACAAATAGATTATTATATTGTAGAAAATGAAAAATCTGCAAGAAGATTTATAAAGAAAATTTCGCCTAAAAAATCGCAACCCTCTTTGCAATTACTGTTGTTAGATAAATATGCAGAAGAGATAGAAACAAGAAGTTATTTAGATGTTTGTAAAGAAGGAATTAATATAGGATTACTTTCAGAAGCCGGTGTGCCAGCTATTGCAGATCCTGGTGCAAGCATTGTAAAGTTAGCGCATCAAAAAAACATACAAGTTGTACCGTTAGTAGGTCCTAGTTCTATTTTATTGGCAATGATGAGTTCTGGTATGAACGGACAAAATTTTGCTTTTAATGGCTATTTACCCATCGATAAATCCGATAGGAAAAGAGCCCTTAAAGATTTAGAAAAATTATCTCATGATAAAAATCAATCTCAGATTTTTATAGAAACTCCGTATAGAAACGATAAAATGTTTGCTGATTTAAAAGCAATCTTAGCACCAAATACTCATTTGTGTATTGCTGCAGATATTACGTTATCTTCAGAATATATTAAAAGCATGACAGTGCAAGAATGGAAACATCAGCAACCAGATTTACATAAAAAACCAGCTATTTTTATTATTCATAAAGAATAATTAAACAGTAGCATGTATGTTTGCTTCAATAATAGAAACATTATAACCGCCAAATTTCTTTAGATAAGATTTTATTGTTGCGCCATACGCATCAGCAAAACCTTCAGAACCATTGCTGCGTAAATATATTTTTACATTTCCTGCACCACTTAAGTGTGCAGCAGCTAAAATGCCCGATTCAGTTATTTTTACTCCATTTATGGTTTTTCCTACAGAACGTTGTATGTCTTTTCTTAAAATCCATTTGTTTACCTTACACAAAGCAATAAAAGCTTTTTCTTGTAACTCAGGATTTTTTAAAAAGGCTTTTGTGTCATAAATTCTAAAACGTTCTAAAGTTGTTCTTCCGAATTGATATTTACCTAAATATCCTAAGCTGTTTACAACTGTATAGTTTCCTTGAGACTCTTTAAAAGCTAATGCTTCTTTAAAGGCAACAAAATTTCTTTGCAAATAAGGAATGTTGTAATTGATTGATTTCGGATATATAATCCTCCTAGATTCACTTGTTTCTTTATCAATAGTAGTAGCATTGGTAAAACCTAAAAACAATATGAATAATATAAAAAACTTTTTGATATTTTATAATCTTTCTGTTTTGCGGGCACAAAGATAGTGCTCATTTTAAGTATACTGATAATCAATATGTTAAAATTTATAAGAATTGTAAAAAACAAAATTTAAGTCTTAATTTTGTTTTAATATCTAGAAAAGCAATAGGTATTTTTGCTAAGTTGATAATAAAAACGGGTATTTCAGCTATATTTATATTTGTGTTTTTCTTTACGATAACGTAATAGATGCTATAATTTGAGAAATTACATCATTTTAGACTCGCAAAAAAGTCAGATTTCTGCTTTTTAAAGTATTTGTTGTTCATTTTCTGAAAAATAAAAAGAATGTTTTTGTGGGTAAAAAGACCACTTTTATTTGTATAACAAACATACTTTTGCAAACAAACTATCTGTTAACTCCTTGTTTACTAAGCCAAAGCTGATATTTTGCCGCATTTCTATTATGTTGTGTTAACGTTTTTGCAAACTCATGAAAACCAATTTTATCAATACTAGCACACATATAATAATAGTTGTGTTTTTGGGCGTTTAAGACAGCATCTATGGCAGAAATATCTGGCATAGCAATTAAAGTAGGAGGTAAGCCTTTATTCATGTAAGTATTATATGGAGAGTTTATTTTTAAATCTACCGTTAATACTCTTTTTACTACATAATCTTGTCCTTTTACTTCTTTAACGCAATAAATTATGGTAGGGTCTGCTTGCAAGGGCCAACCATTCTGTAATCTATTTAAATACAACCCTGCAACAATAGGTCTTTCTATATTTTGAGCAGTTTCTTTTTGTACTATTGAGGCCAACGTACTTACTTCATCTTTAGATAAATTTAATTTTTTTGCTTTTTGTAACCTACTTTCATTCCAGAATCTCTTATAAGCAACTAACATTTTTGATCTAAATTTTTCCGGAGAAACGGTCCAATAAAACTCATAGGTGTTGGGAATAAAAATTTGAAGAACAGATTTTTCTGATAAGTTATTTTTTGATAAAAAAGCCTTGTCTTTAAATGATGTTAAAAGCGCTATAGAGTCCGTTTCTAATTGTGCTGCAATTCTACCAGCAAATTTTTCTAAAGTATCTTGATTGTTAAAAGAGATTTTTAAAGGGGTTTGTCTGCCACTTCGCAGCATATTTACAAGATCATTGTTAGACATGCCTTTTACTAAAACATATCTTCCTGCTTTAGGTTCAGAGAATTTTTTTCTTGCAGAAACCCAAAGAAAAGTATCCGGACTGTTGCTAAACTTTTCTAGTTTGTTTTTTACATCTACTAAGTTATCTGTAGCGTTTACAAAAAGCACGTGGTCTTCTGTAATTGCTTTTCCAAATATTTTTTGATAATAATTATAACTTATTATTCCGCCTACTAAAAAAATAAAGGCTACTATATAAATAATTTTTTTGCTCAATGGTACGTTTTTTTAAAAGAGTGTAAAGTTACTATTTTATCAATTGAAATAATATTTCATCTTTAAAAATTCCTTCAGAAAAAATCCAATCTTTTTTTATGCCTACTTTTTTAAAATTATGTTTGGTAAAAAGCGAAATACTATTTTTATTATCTGTGGTAATATTTGCAAATAGTTGATGCAAGTGTAAGTATGAAAATGTATAGTTGATTAAAAGTGATAAAGCTTCTGATGCAAATCCTTGTTGTTGATAGTTAGGGTGAATTAAAATACCAATTCCGGCTCTTTTATGTTGCGGATTAAAATCAAACAAATCAATCATACCTATTTGTTTTTTTGTTGATTTTTCTTCAATAAGTAAACGTAGTTGTTTGCTTTCGTAAATATCTAAATGTGCATTTTCTAAATACTGTTTTAGAAGGTATTTAGAAAAAGGAGTTTGAGTATGGCTCACTTCCCAAAAAGATTCGTTGTTTTCTATTTGATATAGAAATTCTAAATCTTCAGGTTCAAGAGCTCTTAGGTTTATTTTTTTACCACATAGTAACATCATATTCATAGTTTAATCTGGTAATTCTTAAAATAATTGTTTGCAAAAGATTTTTAATACATCAATTCTTTGTGCTATTATACACATTTAAAAACACTAATAATGCTGCATTTTTATATCTTTATAAGGTAAAAACACCTTTAAAAACAAATTTTGCAGGACCTTTTAAAAACACATTTGTGTACACCCCATTTTCTGCGGTAAATGAAACTTCTAAAAGACCACCTTCTACAGGTAATGAAATTAAATTACTTGTTGTTTTTTGTGTTTTATGCATGGCAATTGCCACCGCTGTAACACCTGTTCCGCAAGCTAAAGTTTCATCTTCAACCCCTTTTTCGTAGGTTCGTACTCTAAATGTAGTGTTGTTTATTTGTTCAACAAAATTTACGTTGCTACCAGGATCGTTATAAGAGTATCTTATTTTTTTGCCTTCCTCAAAAACAGGATAATGATCTAAACGATCAACTAGTTGCACATGATGTTGCGTTCCTGTATAGGCAAAAACAGAACTTTCATTCACTTTCACATCATCAACATCTATCATTTTTAAAGAAACAATATCATTTTCTATGGAAGCTTCATGAGGTCCATCAACAGCAATAAAACTTGTTTTTGCGTCTATTATTTTTAAACTTTTAGCAAAAGCAACGGCACATCTACCGCCATTACCACAAAAAGTCTGACTTCCATCGGCATTAAAATAAATCATTTTAAAATCTAAAGTAGCATCATTTTCTATTAAAATAACGCCATCTGCACCCACGCCAAAATGTCTGTCGCAAAGTTTAGAAATGAAAGAAATGTTCTCTTTTGGAAAGGTTTTTGTACGGTTATCTACCATTACAAAATCGTTTCCGGTTCCTTGATATTTATAAAATTCTAAATTCATTAGCACAAAGGTAATAATTTAATGATGATAATTTGTCTGTTAAAAAGCGGTTAAAGTGAGTTAAAATGAAGTTAAACAGATTTTTTGAATATGTTATAATTGTATATTTGGGTAGAATTAAAAATTAATGATTATGAAGAAATTTTTCGGTTTTTTAGGAATGGCAGTTTTAGGTGGTGCTTTAACATTGGGAGGCTACAAAATGTTAATGAATGACAAAGTAGTTGTAGAAAGAACAATAACCCAACCTATAAAGACAGTTACAGCTAGTTTTAATCCTGCTTTAAACAAGGCAAGTTCAATTGCAAATACTGTAGATTTTACTGTTGCGGCAGCAAATAGTGTGCATGCAGTTGTACACGTAAAAAATACCGCCATAAGAACACAAGCAAATCCGTTAGATATTTTCTTTGGAAATGGAAACGGAACAAGAAAATTTGAACAAGTTGGTACAGGTAGTGGCGTAATTATTTCTTCGGATGGTTATATTGTTACAAACAACCATGTAATAGATAATGCAACCGCTTTAGAAATTACTTTAAATAATAAAAAGAAATACGCTGCTGAGTTAATTGGTACCGATAAAGAGAATGACATTGCATTGCTAAAAATTGAAGCAGATGAAGAGTTACCTTATATACCGTTTTCTAATTCTGATGAAATAAAAATTGGTGAATGGGTATTGGCCGTTGGAAATCCGTATAATTTAACTTCTACAGTTACAGCAGGAATTGTAAGTGCAAAAGGAAGAGATTTAGAAGGCAATTCTGCTATAGATTCTTTCATACAAACAGATGCGGCTGTAAATCCAGGAAATAGTGGAGGTGCTTTGGTAAATACAAGAGGAGAATTGGTGGGTATAAACACGGCAATCTCATCTAGAACGGGTTCTTTTATTGGGTATTCTTTTGCGGTTCCTTCTAATATTGCTAAAAAAGTGATTGACGATTTATTAGAATTCGGAACTGTGCAAGAGGCAATTTTAGGAATTAATATCGATAATTCTGATCAAAGTATTGAAGGTGTTAAAATTAGTTCTTTAACTGAAGGAAGCGGAGCAGAAGTATCTGGTTTAAAATCTGGAGATGTTATTAAGAAAGTAAATAATGTTAATATTTCTAAATTTTCTGAGTTAAGAGGTCAGTTAACCGCTAAAAGACCGGGCGACTTTGTAGATATTACAGTAGAAAGATCTGGAGATTTGCTGACAAAAAAGGTGAAGTTGACAAAGAAAAATATCTTTGCTTCTAAATCGTTTAATATTTACTTAAAAGATTTACCTAAAAAAGACCAAAAGAAATATGACATTACTGGCGGTGCAGTAATTATTCAGAATAGAAATAAAAGTTTAGACTATTATGGCGTAAAAGAAGGCTATATAATTACTAAAATTAATAAGAAAGCTGTAATAGATGCTGCAGATGCGGCTAAAACATTAGACGCTGTAAACGGTAAAGGAAATCCGGTATATTTAGAAGTTATTAATTTAGAAGGACAAAAAGAGCGTTACGCTTTTAGATAATTGTAAATAGTAAGAAAGCTTTTAAAAGCTACTATTTTAGAGACCTGATAGGGAAAACCTGTCAGGTCTTTTTTTGTGTTTTTATTTTATCTTCCTATTTAAAAAAAAAGAGTAGGTAGACTTATTTATACTTTTTATTGGTTTTAACTTATTTGTAAACTGTATGCTATACAACTAACTAGTAATCTCTTTAAAAATAATCACGAAATCGATTTCGTATATTTAAAAAAAGAAATACTTTTGAAAAAAAATAAATTTAGTTTTAAAAGTATGTCGGCAAACTTAAATTACGAAGAAGAAGTTTTATCAGAAGCTCAAAACAGAAGAACTACAGTAGAATTTATAACTATTGTAAATGATTTATGGTATGATAAGTCTATTGAATTGGTATTGTTTAAAAATCCTTTAGTAGATAAAAGAGCAAGTGAAGTATTAAATCTAATAAACTATGCAAAAGAGTTTGTTAGCAAACCAATAACTATTAAGGATGCATTAGATATTGCAAAAGCAATACAGCAAATAGATTTACCATCCTCTAAATTAGATATTGGTAAATTAGCCTATGAATGTTATTTACAGCCAAAGAAATGTAAAGATAAAGTTGCTTTTGTTCAACATAAATTAAAAGACGCCAAAACGTATAAAAACATAGAACCAAAAGATGTAGTTTTATATGGTTTTGGTAGAATTGGTAGGTTATTAGCAAGAGAATTAATGACCAAAATGGGCAAAGGTTCTCAGTTAAGATTAAGAGCAATTGTTACTCGCGGACCAATAAATGAAACCGTTTTAGAAAAAAGAGCTTCCTTATTAAGTGTAGATTCTGTTCATAGAGATTTTTTAGGCACCGTACAAACAGACCCAGAAAATAACGCATTAATTATAAACGGAACAACCGTTTTTATGATTTCTGCAAACAATCCGGAAGAAATAGATTATACAAAATACGGAATTAAAGATGCATTAATAATAGACAATACCGGCGCTTTTAGAGACAAAGAAGCGTTAAGCAGACATTTAAAAGCAACCGGAGCAAGCAAAGTTTTAATTACAGCACCAGCAAAAGGAATTCCTAATATTGTACACGGTGTTAATCATAAACAATACAATCCAGATAAAGTAGCTATTTTTTCAGCAGCTTCTTGTACCACCAATGCAATTACGCCGGTTTTAAAAGTTTTAGAAGATAATTTTGGCATTAAAAAAGGACATTTAGAAACCATTCATGCATACACAAACGACCAAAATTTGGTAGACAATATGCACAGTAAATATAGACGAGGTAGAGCTGCAGCCTTAAACATGGTTATTACAGAAACAGGTGCTGGCGCAGCTGTAGCAAAGGCAATTCCTGCTTTAGAAGGTAAATTAACCTCAAATGCAATTAGAGTTCCTGTGCCAAACGGATCATTAGCAATTTTAAATTTACAGTTAAATACCATGGTTTCTAAAGAACGTGTAAACGCAATAATTAAAAAATATGCTTTAGAAGGCGATTTGGTAGAACAAATAAAATATTCTTTAGACAATGAATTGGTTTCTTCAGATATTATTGGTACAACAGCGCCGGCAATTTTTGATAGCAAAGCCACCATTACAGACAAAGAAACCATTGTAATTTATGTTTGGTATGATAATGAATATGGCTATTCTCATCAAGTAATCAGACTGGCAAAACACATAGCAAAAGTAAGAAGGTTTACGTATTATTAACTCTATAATAGTAATATTGGGCATAAAATAAACACTTTGTTAGCCGTATTCTCTATTGTTTTTTAGGAGCTAATACCGGCTTTCCGTTCTATCTTTTTTTAGATTCAATTACTGCAAAAGCAGTAATTGAATCTAAAAAAAGGATGCCACTGCAATCCGGGCTAAACGTGTTTGCCAGCAAATTGCAAATTATAAATGCCATTTTTTACAAAGCATTCTAGGTTTTATCAATCCAAAGCTGTGAAACTTTTGAAAACAAACACTTTCATAAAAGTATTGTTATTTCTATTTTTGTTTGCTTATTTTTGAATAAAAAGTAAACATGAAAAAATTTTTCTACTCCCTTTTGTTGTTGCCAAGTTTTATAGTAGCACAAATTTCAGATTTACCTAAAAAACCTAAACCAGGTAAATGCTATTTTAGGTGTTCTCCTCAAGATTTTAATTATTCCGTTCCTGTCAACAAAAATAAATTATGGACAGAAATTGAATGTTCTGAAGTTAGTACTAGAACCAAGAACAATGACAAAGCTAAAGATCTCAGTTTTTATGAATATCAAAATTTACTAAAAGATACCGGTTTTGATGTAGAAATTTCGGGTATTGTAGATTTAAAAACGGTAAATGCACATAATAAGTATTTAAAAATTTTAAAAAAGAATCCTAAAAGAAGAGCGAAAATTTTATCTAATTTAAAAGAGAAAAAGCTTTCTAAAAAGTAGTTTTTCAGAAAGCTTGTTTGTGGTTTTAGAAAGTGTAGAAACCAAATGATTTATCATCATAATTCCTGCTTCTAAATTAGTATAAAACTACTTGTTTTAGTAAAATGTTAAATAGAATACTTACATAACAACAGAGCAGAAGGTTGCTAAATATTTTTTAATCTTCTTCATAAAAATCAATATTCGCCTCAAATTCTTCATTTAGAAATTCATCTTTGCTCATAAAATACTCAGAAGTAGTAAACCTATACGTGTTGTCATTTTTTTGTAAAAACCAAATAATATCAGCGGCTTCTTTAAAAGCTACTTTGGCATGTAACTGTTGGGCAAACAATCTTATGATAATGTTATGACTATCTAAATTATTAGCAAAAGATTTTAAAACAATTTCCTTTGTAATTGTAGTATCGGCATTTCTTAATGGTTTTATTTCAAAATCTACAATAGTGGCTTTTGTGTTTGGAAATTTACCATTAAAGGCTTTGTACAAAAGTTGATTTATAATAAACAATGTTTTATGCAACTCTATTTTAGGATATTCTTCAGAAATTTTATCAACCAACATTTCATACGAAAGAGAGTCTATTTGCCCTTCAGTTAAATGGTCAGACAATTTATAATCTAACACAACACGCGCTGCTTCACTTGGGTCTTTATCAGAAATTGCCATAAAAAGCAATTCTCTTAATTCTTTTAAATCATGTACATCATTATTAGCAAAATCAAATCGTATTAAAAGTTCTTTATAATCTTCAATACTCCAACTGTTTTCTAAATCATCAACTGTAGAAATTTTGTGTATTTTTATGGCGTATTTCATTTTTTTATATCATTTTTTAATGGGTATATAGTATATAAATTTTTCAATTCAAAAACAAGTGTTTAAGTAAATAATTTTATAGTTGTTTTGATGAAATAACAGCTTATATATTTTAGAATATGTACACGTTTTATGTATTCCTAATTTTTATATAAACCTTAGAATTTTAATGTATTTATGTAGTTTGTTTTTGTTTTTTATTGGGTAAAACAAACCTTTGTTTCAATGCCTCTTTTTACTATTTTTACCAGTCTAATTAAGTACTTTTATAAAATGATTTCTAAAGAAAAATTACCCTATTATCAAATACCAGAACCATCAACAGAATATACTGCAGGTACAAGTACAAGTAGAATGATAGATGGTTTAGGGTTTAGGTATTATTGGGCAACAGAAAATTTGTCGGCATCAGATTTGGCTTTTAAACCAAATTCAGAAGCAAGATCAATAGAAGAAACTGTAGATCATATTTATAATTTATCACTAAGAGTTTTAAATGCAACCTTAAAAAAAGTAAACGGTGGGCCAGAACCAACCATGACTTTTTCAGAAAAAAGAAAAAAAACCTTAGAAAATTGCTTACAAGCAAGTACTATTCTTAAAGAAAGTAAAGATGTTTCTCAATACAAAATACTGTTTCCAGAAAAAGAATTGCCTTTTTGGTGTGTAATAAACGGACCTATTGCTGATGCAATTTGGCATGTTGGTCAAATAGTGTCATTCAGACGTTCATCTGGAAATCCGTTTCCAAAAGGAGTAAATGTTTTATTAGGTAAAAAGCAAGATTAATTTTTTTAGTATAGAATGACAAATCAACAAAAAATACAACAACTTAGAAACGAATTAAATACACATAATTATAATTATTATGTGTTGGACAATGCTACAATTTCAGATTTCGATTTTGATATAAAGCTGAAGGAATTAGAAAAATTAGAATTAGAAAATCCAGAGTTTTTTGACGCAAATTCGCCAACACAAAGAGTTGGTGGAGAAATCACTAAAAACTTTAAAACAGTTACACATAAAAACAGAATGTATTCTTTAAGCAATTCGTATTCTAAAGAAGATTTGTTAGATTGGGAAGAAAGAATACAAAAAGTTTTGGGTACAACAGATGTAGCGTATACTTGTGAATTAAAATTTGATGGAGCTTCTATTAACTTAACTTATGAAAACGGCGAGTTTGTAAAAGCGGTAACACGTGGCGACGGTTTTCAAGGTGATGATGTTACTGCGAACATAAAAACAATTAGGTCTTTACCTTTAAGTATAAAAGCAGATTTTGTTAGAGATTTTGAAATGCGTGGAGAAATTATTTTACCAATAGATGGTTTTAATAAAATGAACGAAGAACGTGTAGAAAATGGAGAAGAAGAATACAGAAACCCAAGAAATACAGCCAGTGGAAGTTTAAAATTGCAAGATAGTGCAGAGGTTGCCAAAAGACCGTTAGATTGTTTGTTGTATCAAGTGGTAACGCAAGAGCGTAAATATAAAACGCATTTCGAGAGTTTGGTAAACGCTAGAAAAGTTGGTTTTAAAGTTCCAGAAACCATCACTTTGGTAAAATCTATTGATGAGGTTTTTAATTTTATCAATAATTGGGATGTAAAAAGACACAATTTACCTTATGAAACAGACGGAGTTGTAGTAAAAGTGAATAATTTACATCAACAAGACGAATTAGGCTATACAGCAAAATCACCAAGATGGGCAATTGCATACAAGTTTAAAGCAGAACAGGTTTCAACTATTTTAAATGAAATTACCTATCAAGTGGGCAGAACAGGTGCAATAACGCCAGTAGCAAATTTAGAACCTGTGCAATTGGCAGGTACCACTGTAAAAAGAGCTTCGTTGCACAACGCAGATCAAATAGAAAAATTAGATATTAGAGTAGGAGATACTGTTTTTGTTGAAAAAGGTGGAGAAATTATTCCAAAAATTATTGCGGTAGATTTTACTAAACGTCCGGTAGATTCAAAACCTACAATATATGCTACCAATTGCCCAGAATGTAATACAGAATTGGTAAGAACAGAAGGCGATGCAAAGCATTATTGTCCAAATGAGTTTGGTTGTGCGCCTCAAATTACCGGAAGAATTCAGCATTTTATTTCTAGAAAAGCGATGGATATTGATGGCTTAGGAGGAGAAACTGTAGATTTGTTGCGTAAAGAAGGACTCATTCAAAACTATGCAGATTTGTATGATTTAACGGTAGAACAAGTAATTCCGTTAGAAAGAATGGCAGAGAAATCTGCTCAGAATATGATTGATGGTATTCTAAAATCAAAAGAAATTCCGTTTGAAAAAGTATTATTTGCACTCGGCATTCGTTTTGTAGGTGAAACAGTCGCAAAAAAATTAGCCAAACATTTTAAGTCTATAGATAATTTATTGTCCGCAGATTTCGAAACCTTAATTTCTGTAGATGAAATTGGAGATAGAATAGCACAAAGTATTTTAGATTTTTCTTCCAATTTAGCAAACATTCAATTCATAAATAGATTAAAAGCTTCAGGAGTACAATTAGAAGTTTCTGCAGAAAGTTTAGAAAATCAAACAAACCTATTACAAGGATTAATTTTTGTTGTTTCAGGCGTATTTCATCAAATGAGTAGAAACGAACTTAAAAAAGCCATAGAAGATAACGGCGGAAAAGTAAGTTCGTCAATTTCTAAAAAAACAAATTTTATAGTTGCAGGAGATAATATGGGACCATCAAAATTAACAAAAGCGCAAGATTTGGGAATAGAGATTATTTCTGAACAAGATTTTATAGATAAGATTGGGTAAAAACATCAAAATTAAAACAGAATTCAATTTTGGACTCTTTATTGCAATCATAAAAATTGATATTTCTAATGGTTTTAAGGTATTAAAATAAACAAAGCTTGAAAAAAATCTTATACTTATATATAGTATCAATTTCATTCCTCACTTTTTCACAAAAAAGAGAAGTAGATTCCTTGCCAAAATCTTTAGATGAATACGTTTTTGTAAAACCTGGAGATACATTAACCGTTCAGCTGAATGAGTTCTCTTTATTTCCAAAGCGTAAATTCGAATCAAAAGAAGATGTTCGCTACTACTTTTGGTTTCGTAGAAAAGTATTTAAAGCCTATCCGTTTGCAATATTAGCGGCCAAAAGATTAGATTCTTTAAATGTTAGATTGCAAAGAATAGCGTCAAAAAGCAAACGTAAAAAGTATACACGCCAAGTTCAGAAGTATATAGAAGAAGAATTTACAGAACAGATGAAAAAAATGACTACCACAGAAGGTAGAGTTTTAATAAAATTAATTCATCGCCAAACGGGTCAAACGGCATTTAATACCATAAAAGGTTTAAGATCTGGTTGGAAAGCATTTTGGTACAATACCACGGCAAATATTTTTAAGCTCTCATTAAAGACAGAATACCACCCAGAAACTATAAATGAAGATTTTTTAATTGAAGATGTTTTACAACGTGCTTTTCAAAATGATAAGTTAGAAAGGCAAGATTCAAAACTTCAATTCGATTTTCCTAAGATTATTGCAGAAAGAAAAGCAGCCATCAATGTTGAAGAATACAAATTAATGTTTGCCAAGATGAAGAAGCGAGGGAAAGTGAGAAATAAAAAGAGTACAAAATAATTTTATGGAGGTTCCCACGCAAAAAAGCGTGGTCGGGCTTTACGTTGCAATCTTTTTGTGCTGATTTATGTCAATAATTGTACAGAAGTCCTATTTGTAGCTTTTTTTATAGCCTCAACAAATTCAATATATGCACAAAAAGGATTTCCACTGCAATCCCTAACCCGGGCAATGGGCATTTTA
>NZ_JBPOGL010000048.1:0-16865 GCF_051251875.1 Polaribacter sp. | reverse complement strand
TAAAGTGTTCAAAATTTTTCGTTTATTTTAACTTTAAAAGCAAAAAACTCAAAATTATGTATTCCAATTTTTTCGGTTTGAGTGATTTCCGCAAACTTGCTCGACAATGTTTTACAACTCCATAAATAAAAATAAAAACTTTTCTTATCCCAATTTATAGTTCTTATAAAAGTACATTAAAATAAGGAATTATTTTACATAATTCCGTATTTTTAATTGCCATTTTGTCGGTTTAAAAGAGCATTTTTTCTTTTTTTATTGGTTTTTTCTTTTATCAATAAAGTGGATTTTTTATTAAAATGCTGATACTAAGAGGTTTTATTTAGTATGTCTTGAGCTTTGTAAAAAGATAAATTATTTGTTAACTTTTTGGTGTTCATAAGTTTTTAAATGACTTTAAATCAGTTATTTGTAATTTTTTATTGAAAACTTTTTTAAAATTATATTTTTTAAGGTTGTACATTTGCAGTGTATTTATTTCTCAAAAAAACTATTTTCAAAAACAATATATAATGAAATCGGAAACTGTGCTTGCTCCTCGAAAAACATATTCTAGAGATGAAGCTTTAAAAGCTGCTCTTAACTATTTTAAAGGTGATGAATTAGCCGCAACTGTGTGGTTAAATAAATATGCTTTAAAAGATTCTTCTGATACTATTTATGAAAGTACTCCTGATGAAATGCATCAAAGAATTGCTTCAGAAATAGCAAGAGTAGAGCAGAAATATGCAAATCCGTTAACGGAATCAGAAATTTTTGATGCCATTAAAAACTTCAAATATATTGTTCCGCAAGGTAGTCCGATGGCAGGAATTGGAAACCCTTTTCAAATTGCATCTTTGTCTAATTGTTTTGTAATTGGTAATAATGGTGAATCTGATTCTTACGGAGGAATCATGAAAATAGACCAAGAACAAGTACAGTTAATGAAGCGTAGAGGTGGCGTTGGGCATGATTTATCGCACATTCGTCCAAAGGGTTCTCCTGTAAAAAATTCAGCATTAACATCCACAGGAATTGTTCCTTTTATGGAGCGTTATTCTAACTCAACAAGAGAAGTTGCGCAAGATGGTAGAAGAGGCGCTTTAATGTTGTCTGTTTCTATCAATCATCCAGATGCAGAAGATTTTATTGATGCAAAACTAGAGCAAGGCAAAGTTACAGGAGCAAATGTTTCTGTAAGAATTGACGATGCGTTTATGAAAGCGGTTAAAGTGGATGAAAAATATACTCAAAAATATCCAACTTTTAGTAAAAATCCTGTGTATACCAAAGAAATAGAAGCTACTAAAATTTGGAAAAAAATTGTACATAATGCATGGAAATCTGCAGAACCGGGAATTTTATTTTGGGATACCATTATTAATGAATCAGTGCCAGATTGTTATGCAGATTTAGGTTACAAAACAGTTTCTACAAATCCTTGTGGAGAGATTCCTTTATGTCCGTATGATTCTTGCCGATTGTTAGCAATAAATTTGTTTTCTTATGTAGAAAATCCGTTTACAAAAAAGGCAGAATTCAATTTTGAATTATTCAAAAAACATATTGTTATTGCTCAAAGAATGATGGATGACATTATTGATTTAGAGTTAGAAAAAATAGACGGAATTTTAGCAAAAATTGATGCAGATCCGGAAGAAGATACGGTAAAAGCTACCGAAAGAAATTTGTGGTTAAACATTAGACAAAAAGCCTATGAAGGTAGAAGAACCGGTATTGGTATTACTGCAGAAGGAGATATGTTGGCGGCTTTAGGAATCCGTTACGGAAGTAAAGAAGGAAATACTTTTTCTACCGAAGTGCACAAAGTATTGGGTGTAGAAACTTACAGAGCTTCTGTAAATTTAGCAAAAGAAAGAGGTGCATTTTCTATTTTTGATGCCAATAGAGAAAAAGAGAATCCGTTTATTTTACGTTTAAAAGAAGCAGATAGTAAACTGTATTATGAAATGTTAGAACATGGGCGTAGAAATATTGCTTTGTTAACCATTGCACCAACAGGTACTACTAGTTTAATGACGCAAACATCGTCTGGAATTGAGCCTGTGTTTATGCCTGTGTACAAGCGTAGAAAAAAAGTGAATCCAAATGATAAAGGTACAAGGGTAGATTTTGTAGATGAGGTTGGCGATTCTTGGGAAGAGTATGTTGTTTTTCATCATCGTTTTAAACAATGGATGGATGTAAATAACATCGATTCTTCTAAGAATTTTACGCAAAAAGAAATAGATGAGTTGGTAAAACAATCTCCATATTACAAAGCAACTTCTAATGATATTGATTGGAATAGCAAAGTTGAAATGCAAGGCGCTATTCAAAAATGGGTAGATCATTCTATTAGTGTTACCGTTAATTTACCAAATGACGCCACGGAAGAATTGGTTGGCGAGTTGTATTTAAAAGCTTGGGAAGTTGGTTGTAAAGGTGTTACAGTTTATAGAGACGGTTCTAGATCTGGTGTTTTAATTTCTGCGGATGAAAAGAAAGAAGGTAAAATTTCGACCTCTAATTTTTCTAAGAAACGTCCTCAAGTTTTAGAAGCAGATGTAGTTCGTTTCCAAAATCAAAAAGAAAAATGGATTGCCTTTGTTGGTTTGTTTGATAATAGGCCTTATGAGATTTTTACAGGTTTAGCAGATGATGAAGATGGAATTTTAATGCCGCGTTGGGTAGAAAAAGGAGTCATCATTAAAAATAGAAATGCAGATGGATCTTCTCGTTACGATTTTCAATATGAAAATAAAAGAGGATACAAAACAACTATTGAAGGCTTGTCTCATAAATTTAACCCAGAGTTTTGGAACTATGCAAAACTAATTTCAGGAACCATACGTCATGGAATGCCAATTGATAAAATTGTAGAATTAATACAAAGTTTACAATTCGATTCTGAGTCTATAAGCTCTTGGAAAAATGGAGTGCAGCGTGCTTTAAAACGTTATGTAGAAGATGGTACAGAGGTTAAAGGACATACATGTGATAATTGTAATTCTACAAATTTAATTTATCAAGAAGGATGTTTAACGTGTAAAGATTGTGGTTCTTCTAAATGTGGATAGAATTTTATAGATGAAATTATAAACGCCAAATATTTAAAATATATTTGGCGTTTTTTTTTGTAATGATTTTTCTCGATATCGAGTTTGTATATGGTTGTTAAAGAGTGAAGCGTAAAGTTTAGCTGCTAAAAAACGAATAGAAAATCCAGAAGTATGTGCGTTAGTAGGCTGGAAAAAACTATAAATTATATGCGTATTAAGTGTGATTTGAATACATTTAAAATGTCAATTTGACATTTATTTAAGTGAAAAAATGGCAATTATTTTGAAAAAATGACAGAAAAACATATGATTATGAGAAAATCTTAATAGGAAAATATGGTTTTTTTATTTTGGTATTTTTTTTGTTTTATTGATGTCGAAATCAATTGAGATTTCAAATTTGAAATCATGTTTAATTTAAAATTTTGTAATTATGAGCAATTTAGTTAATGTTCCTAAAAACGGAAGTTTAGCGAACAGCAATTCAAATCAAAACTTCCCAACTTTGTCAAATTGGTTAGATGATGTTTTTAATCGAGACCTACCATCAGTATTTAAATCAAATTTTAATACTGGCATTACTTTACCTAAAGTAAACATTAAAGAAACGGCCGATGCTTTTATAGTAGATGTGGCAGTTCCGGGGCTGAAAAAATCAGATTTCCATATTGAAATAGACAATTTAGTTTTGTCAATTTCTACAGAGATTAGAGAAGAAAATGAACAGAAAGAAGAAAATTATACTCGTAGAGAGTTTGGTTACTCTTCGTTCAAAAGAACCTTTAATTTACCAGAAAGTGTAAATGATGAAAAAATTAATGCAAATTATAAAGAGGGTATTTTAAGTATTCTTTTACCCAAAAAAGAAGAAGCAAAACAAAAACCCGCTAGAAGCATTAATATTTCATAATTGTTTCACTAAATTTTAGAGTAGATATTAAGAAGGATGTTGATTTTTTTCAGCATCCTCTTAATAATCCGTTTAACCCTTTAAATTTATATGGTTATGCTAAGAAAATTTAAATCTGGGGAATGGGTAAAAGTTAAAGGAAAACTTACCGCTCCAAAAATGCAAGTTGTTAAATATGTTCCAAAAAAAGATTCAATATTTGGTTTGGTATATAATGATAGTTATTTGGAATGTGTTTGGTATAAAAATGGTGAACGAAAATTAAAAGTATTTCACCAACATAGATTAATTAAAATGATAGAAACTGGTGGTTTGTTCAAAAATTATTTAACAAACCCTAACGTATGTTTAACAAAAAATCTACAGTGATGAAAAAATATATTTTGTTATTTATGGTTGGCTTGTTAAGTGTTAGTTGTAACGGGCAAAATAATGAAAAAATAAAATCAGAAAAAGAAGAAAATAAAACGAACATAAAGGAAGAGCCTAAAGGAACTTGGAAAGTTGATAAAGAATTTGATGAGAATGGAAATTTAATAAAGTATGATAGTGTTTATTCTTGGTCTTCTCATAATAAGTTAGATAATCTATCGTCTAATGAAAGAGATAGTTTAATGCATTCTTTAAAATCAAGATTCTTTACCAATTACTCAGGCTTTGAAAATCAGTGGTTTGATGATGTTTTTTCTCGAGATTCACTTTTCAGCAAACGTTTTTTTAATGATGATTTTTTTGATAGTAATTTTGGAAAAGACTTTATGGATCTTGACAAGTTAAGACAGCAAATGATGGTAAGACAAAAGAAGTTTTTAGAAAAATATCATTCAGAATTTAACAAACCTAAAACGAAAACTAAATAGTTTTCGTTTTTTTATATCAGACGATAACCAAGTTAGAATTTGGTTAAATTCAAAAGAAATACTAGGTTTATTGTAAGTTATACTAGGTTTATTGTAAGTTATACTAGGTTTTTTAAAAGTTTTATTTTTTGAACAATTTCAGAGTTGTATTAGGTTTTACCTAGTTTATAATTAAGTTTAAAATCATGAAATTTCTCAATCGTCAAAAAAAGACTCATGTAGAAGCTGTTTTGTGAGTTTTTAACTTTGTATCGTACAGATGGCTTTGTATACAGCCTCTTTAAGTTGAAGATTCATAATGTTGTTTTTAGAGAATTTCTGATTTATTTCTATCTCAATGCCTATATAATTTTTATGAAAACGCTTTCTTAAATGCGTTGTAAATCCGTCCGCTTTTCCTAAATACGGATAGTTAAAACGAACATTCCATAATGGGTTTATGGCATGCAATGCTTTTTTAAGTTGTACAGCAACTTTTTTTTCTTGTTGATGAGATGAATCGTATAAAAGACCAATATCACAATTTCTAACGCTGCCATTTAAAATGGGTGTAAATGAATGAATGGAAAGATGTACAACAGTATTGTGGTTGGTGATAAGTGTTTTAATTTGATTTTCTACGCTATTTCTATAAACATAATAGTATGTTTTAATAATGTCTTTCTTCTCTAAAACCGATAGGTTTTTTGTGTATTCTGAAAACAAATTTTGATGCCAAAGAGATCTATTCAACTCTATTAATAATCTACTTATTATGCTGTAATTTGTATAGATTGCCAATGGTTTTAGCGTGTTAAAAACATCTAAAGCGCCTAAATCATAACCTTTGTGTGTATTTAAAATTTCTTTGTCACTAAAAATTGTATTGAACTTTTGAGGAATTTCATTTCCTCCATGTTCGCAGGTTATAACCAGTTTCATTCCTATTTATTTGGGATAAAAAGAGTGTTGGTTTCTAGGCAATTCGCTAATTGAGAATAGATGTTTATAATATTTTTATCCGAAGTATCATCATCAAGTGCATTTTCAATTCTTGTAGCTAGTGTTCCGTGTTCAAAAATGATCGTTAAAGCTTCTTTATAGTTTTCAGAAATATTTTCTTTTACCAATTCAAAAAGATGTTTCCATACTTCTTTTACAGTGCTAGTATCAGAAATATTAAAAAGTGACAAGTATTCCTTATTACTGATTTTATAATTTTCGCCTTCCTTTATGGTTTCGTTTAAAATTTGATACAATTCTTTTTCATGCCAACTTTTTTGCATTTCTAAACGCGCTAGTTTCCCGCTGACTAATTGTTTTAGAACTTCAATAATAAGCACGCAAATAGCAATATCTGCCTTCGGACATTCTTGTATGTCTACCAATCTAATTTCTATGGCATTTCTATCAAAACGAGCAATGGCACCTCTAGAATTTAAAAAATGATGGTCTAAAATATTATGGGTATCGTGTTTTTTAATTTGCTTTTTAATAGGATCAAAAATGGTTTTGTGATATGCTGATTTAGAAAAAACTTGCTCAGGAATCACACTTCCTGTCATTTCTGGAATCTCTTTTTGGTTGGTTTTGTAGTATTCTAATCTAGTATCTTTAAAACTAGTAAATTTACCTTCTAAAATTGGTGAACTTGCGCTTAAACCCGGAATTAATGGTAAAATAACACGAATGGCAGCGTGCAGTTTTTCAAATTCTGTATCATCATAAAAAGGCAAGTTAATATGGGTGCTTTGTACATTAGACCAACCGTGACCTTTGCAATTAAAAATTCTATTGTATAACTCATACACTTCGCTATAACTATGTTTCCAAAGTTGTGTGTCTTGCAATGGATTCATTAAAGGATGGCAGGCCGTTGGTAATAATTTACTGTGTAATGGTTTTAAAATAGCGTTAATTTCTAGAATGTTTTTATGAAACTCTTCGGATAAATGAACAAGGTCTGCCGTTGGACCGTTGGTTTTTAGTTCTACAACATGTGCCACCAATTCATTACTCCAAGCAATGGCTCCATTATCAATATCAGAAGTAAGTTCACCATTTTTTTTGGTCAATAAAGTATCTACAATTGGTGCAACTTTAAAAGAGGTATTATGAATTAGCATGTATTCTAATTCGATACCAAATACTTCAAATAATTTATATTTTTTAGCCATTTTATTCTAAACGTTTTTTTAATGCTGAAAGAATTTCTGTATACACCAAATCTCCATAAAAAGCATCTTCTACACCAAAATCTATATTCGGATTGTCGTTTATTTCAATCACCATTGGTTTGTTGTTTACCACCTTAATATCTATTCCGTAAAGCCCTTTTCCCATAATTTTAGCAGATTTTAAAGCCATGTCTAGAACTTTTTTGGGTACTTTTTCCATAGGCAAACAATCGGCATCACCATCTTGATCATTCTTCTTTTTTGCTCCCCAATTGTAAATTTGCCAATGTCCTTTTGCCATGTAATATTTGCAGGCAAAAAATGGTTTGTCATCAATAATACCAATTCTCCAATCGTAATCAGAAGGGCAAAATTCCTGAGCAATAATAAGGTCAGATTCTTGTAACATTTCATTGACCAAGATGTAATATTCGCTTTCTGTTTTTGCTTTTTTTACACCAAAAGAAAAGGTAGAATCGGGTGCTTTTAATACGCAAGGCAAACCTACTTGCTCTATAACAGCGTCTATATTATCTTTATGTACAATAATTGTTTTTGGCGTTGCTATATTGGCATTATTTAAGGCTTCTGCCATAAAAACTTTGTTGCAACATTTTAAAATAGCATCCGGATAATCTATAATTGCAATGCCTTCTTGTTGCGCTTTGCGGGCAAATGCATAGGCTTCATTATTTACTTCTGTACTTTGACGTATAAATAAAGCATCAAAAGAAGACAATCTACTTAGGTCTTTGGGTTCAATAATTTCTGCATAAATATTCATTTTTTCAGCAATATCAACAAACTTTTTTAAGGCTTTTGCATTGCTTGGTGGCGCAGGATCATTTGGGTCTATTAAAATAGCTAAATCAAAAGCAGATGTTGTAAGTTTTGGCGTGTCATATCGTTTTTTAGAAAAATATTGATTCGCAAATTCATACACACTTTCTAAGTGTTCATTGGGTATTTCAGATTCTGAAATAGCTTCAATACTTTGTATGTTCCATTTGTTGTTAAAATTAAAATGAACACGTAAAAATGGCACTTGAAAATGTTTGTAAAACAAACTGCTGAGTCCCTTGTATTTTTGTGCAACATTTTGACCGAAATAAATACTCAAAGTAAAAGATCTAGATTTAATGTTTTTTAAGCTTTGCTGAATTTCATCATCAAATTCTTCTGAAACTATTTTTACAAGTTTCAGTGTTTTTAAATCTACAATATTTTTTACAGTTGGTATTGCTAAATGTCCTCTAGCTTCAGCTAAAAGAGAAACATAATACCCTTTAGATTGATAGCTATAGTTTTTACAAAGGTTAAATATTCGTGCTTTTTTAATGGTAGAATATTTAGGGTTGGTAAGATATTCTTGTGAGGAAATTACGGTAATATTATCAATCGAAAAAAGCCATTTTTCAGGTTGATTGGCAACAATGTATTTGTTCATTTAAGAAGCATAATCGCGATATATAAATTTTAAGTAAAATTATACTTTTTTTTGATTACTTATACAAAGACTTAAAAATAAAGCATATTATTTTTAGAATTTTTTTTTAACCTAAGATACTTGTGTAAGTTTCATAAAATGAATAGTTTAATACAATATTTATGAGAAATTATTTTTAACATTTTTTTTTAAAACTTATAGGTAAAAGAAGTGTATTAAAATTTCTTAAAGCTATCTTTGCAGCAAAATTGTTAGAAAAACATTTTAAATTAATAAGAGAGAATAATATGAATTCAATATTCACAGATGCTAGTTTTCAGAATATGACGAATGTAGCAAATAGATATGGAATAAGTGTAAATGCAGTTACAGATTTAACGCAGGCACTTATGAGAAGTAATGGAACAATGGCGCAGTTTAATATTCCTGAGTTAGGCGGAGGCGGACAATGGATGCAAGGTGGTATGACTATGGTTGGTGATATGTTTAACAATCAACTTAAAAATACAGTAGACGGACTTTGTGTTGAGTTATCAAATATGATAAACCAAGGTTCAATACAATACAAACCTTTACCTAAAATTGAAAATGGATCACAGTCTGGTAACTGGTGGGGAGATTTAGGTTTTCCTAATTCTACTGGAAGTCAAAATAATACTAGTTATGCTATTTTTTCAAACATTAGACGTTTGGCAATTCAGCAAAATGGAAAAGTAACTGTATTTGATACCTTAGACCATCAAATAGGAGGAGTAGGACAGCAACAAGGTGGTACGTATTCAGTGTCTTTTACCAGTCAATACGGAAATGTAGATTTAAATACATTGCCTATTATTTCTGGCGGAAATGAAATGCCAAAACCTCAACAAGAGCAGGTAGTTAATAATAATAATAATAATAATAATTTGGTTCAGAATGATCTAGAGCCAATTGTTGTAAAAGAAACACCAGCCTTCACTAATAACACTACTAATACTAGTGATTTTGAAGAAGATATTTTTAGTAAAATTGAAAAACTAGCAGCCTTAAAAGACAAAAATATTCTTTCAATAGAAGAATTTGAAAACAAGAAAGGCGAGTTGTTAAGTAGATTGTAAAAAGTAATTGTTTTTAATTTAATTCCAACTAGTTGATTTTTATAAAATTAATTAGTTGGTTTTTTTATGCCTTTATTTTTGTTGAAATGTAAGTTAATGTGTTGTTTTGTAGTGTTTTAAATGTGCTATAGCGTTGTTTTAAAAGTTGCATTGCATTTTTTTGTTGCTACTGCATAAATTTAGTATTGTACCTTTCAAAGACAAAATCAATGTTAAATTCATCATTAGAAACATGTGCTTTTAATTGATTGTTTTCTAAAGAGTATTTTATTTTTTTTGGGAATTCATTTTTAGGGTTTTCACAAACAAAAGAAGTATCTGTTTGTTGTGTGAATTTAAAAAACGTTGGCTTTTCATGTATCCCTTCAACTTTTAGAAACAGCGTGTCATTAACGGTAATAATACTTAGAGTTTCTTTAAAAGTAGTGTCTTTTTCTTGCAAAGTAAATCCTAATCCTTGTAGGTTGTTTTTCCAGGTTTCATAGGTTGTGCTTCCTTTTTTATTGTTTGTGCGAATCCAATCTCCTATTAAAAATGTAGGTTTTAATGTTTTATTGATCTCCTTGTTGCAAGAAAGAATCAGCAAAAAACAACAACTAAAAAGGAGTAATTTCATAAAAAAGAGTTTGCATACTTCAAATATAACCATAAAAATTGTAATTTCGCATTCCAAGAAAAGACAGAAGATGTTAGATAAATTAAGAATTGTAAAACAGCGTTATGATGAGGTTTCTGATTTAATTATTCAACCAGAAATTATTATGGATCAGAAGCGTTATGCGCAATTGATGAAAGAGTATAAAGATTTAGGTAGTGTTGTTGAAAAAGGAGATGAATATCAAAACCTAATAAGCAATATAGAAGAAGCTAAGGAAATTATTTCTGATGGTTCCGATGCGGAAATGGTAGAAATGGCAAAGATGGAAATGGAGGAAGCCAATACTAGAATTCCTGAGTTAGAAGATGAAATAAAGTTTTTATTAATACCCAAAGATCCGGAAGATTCTAAAAATGCAGTTGTAGAATTACGTGCAGGAACAGGAGGAGATGAAGCAAGTATTTTTGCTGGAGATTTGTATAGAATGTATTCTAAATATTGCGAAAGTAAAGGTTGGAAAGTTTCTATTGTAGATTATTCAGAAGGTACCAATGGTGGTTTTAAAGAAATTCAGTTTGAAGTAAATGGTGCTGACGTTTACGGAACTTTAAAGTTTGAGGCTGGTGTGCATCGTGTACAAAGAGTTCCTCAAACAGAAACACAAGGTCGTGTGCATACATCTGCAGCTACGTGTATGGTGTTTCCAGAGGCAGAAGAATTTGATGTTGAAATAAATCCTAAAGAAGTACGAATTGATTTTTTCTGTTCATCAGGTCCAGGAGGTCAATCTGTAAATACAACTTATTCTGCGGTGCGTTTAACGCACATTCCAACAGGTTTGGTGGCGCAATGTCAAGATCAAAAGTCTCAGCATAAAAACAAAGAAAAAGCATTTAAGGTGTTGCGTTCTCGTTTGTACGATATGGAATTGGCAAAGAAGAATGAAGAAGATGCTTTAAAGCGTGGTTCTATGGTTTCTTCGGGAGATAGAAGTGCTAAGATTAGAACCTATAATTATGCTCAAGGACGTGTTACAGATCATAGAATAGGTTTATCATTGTATGATTTGCCTAATATTTTAAACGGTGATATTCAGAAAATTATTGATGAATTAATGCTGGCGGAAAATACTCAGAAATTAAAAGGATTGGCAGACGGTATTTAGTGGTGTCTTTTCCTAAAGAAAGAATATAGATTAAAAAAAAATCCTCAAATTATTGAGGATTTTTTTTTGGTAAGACTTTTATGTTTTTTTATCTAAAACTAAAGGCAATTCCTGCATTTAAAGTATTGTATTCTTGAAAGGTATAAGAGCCAAATATTTTAAAAAAACCTAGGCTTAATCTAGCGCCAATGGTTGTTGTTACGTTATTTACTTTAAATTTAGTATTAATTGGGTCTGTTATAGATTTATTAAAACCGCCATTATATTGCAAGTCATAAGTTCCAAGCATATTTAGTTTTGATGAACCTGTGGAATATCCTAAACCTCCATAAATGTTAATTATAGGGAAATTTAAAGATCCTAAAGCTTGAAATGTAAACGAGTTTAATTTGAATTCTGCGGCTTGATTAGTCCCCGGAATCGAGCTGTTGTTTTGTAAAGCATAATCAATATTCATGGAAGTATAAGCAGCTAAAACAGCAACATGCAATGGTAATTTGTCCATGGGTCCAAACAAGTTTGTAATTTCTTTTTTAATGCCTAATCCTATTAAATTGGCTGTAACATCTTCAGATTCAACACTAGGAACTAAACGAAGACTAGCTTCAAAATTAGCGGGTAATCCTACACTCACTTGAATGGCTGGAGTGGGTACTGCACTTATTGGTAAATCTTCTTTTACACCGCCAGGCATGGTAAATTGAGTGGTATATATGTTGCCATTTTCTTGATAAGAAACCAAAGCCAATGGTTTCTGTTCTTCTGATCCCGCAAGGGTTGCTGCTGTGGATGAGGTTGAGGAAATAGATGTTAAATTTAAGTCGGCAAATTTAAATATTTCATCTTTTTCAGGAACAATAGAAGCATTTAGGCCAATTGTTATGTCAAAACCTAAGGTTTTGTGAACTTCAGCCGTATGAAACCAGCCGCTGTTTAAGCCATACATTAGGCTTTTCATACCTGGGTCAAAATAGGCTTCAAGTAATTTATTTCTATCGGAGTCATTGGCAAGTAGCATTGCTTCAATGCCGCTTTGAGAATTTGTAGTTAAGGTAAAGCTAAATGCACTAATAAAAATTAGTATTATTTTTTTCATCATCTTTAAGTTTAATTTTAGTTAGTTTCTTAAAAGCGAATGTATAAAATGAAGTTTGAATACATTAATAATCTGAAAGAAATAAGGGTAAAAACAATGAAAAATCATTATAAATGGGTAGTTGAAAATAAAAAAAAGCCAAAATATGAACTATTTTGGCTTTTTATGAACTTTAAAAGATGATTATTTAAACATCTATTTTTGCATATTTTGCATTTCTTTCAATAAAATCTCTACGAGGTGGAACTTCATCTCCCATTAACATAGAAAATACTCTGTCTGCTTCTGTTGCGCTATCTATAACAACTTTACGTAAGGTTCTAAAATCAGGATTCATGGTTGTGTCCCAAAGTTGTTCTGCGTTCATCTCTCCAAGACCTTTATATCTTTGGATGCTTACTCCGCCACCTAAATTTTGAGCAATGATATCACGTTGGTTGTCATCCCAAGCATATTCTCTTTTTTGCCCTTTTTTCACTAAATAAAGAGGAGGTGTAGCAATATAAATATACCCTTGTTCTACCATTTCTCTCATATATCTAAAAAAGAAGGTTAATATTAAGGTAGCAATATGCGATCCATCTACATCGGCATCACACATAATAACTACTTTGTGGTAACGAATTTTAGATAAATTTAGAGCTCTTGGATCTTCTTCTGTACCAATAGAAACACCTAAAGCCGTAAACATGTTTTTGATCTCTTCATTTTCAAAAACTTTATGCTGCATTGCTTTTTCCACATTCAAAATTTTTCCACGAAGTGGAAGAATTGCTTGAAAATTTCTATCTCTACCTTGTTTTGCTGTTCCACCTGCAGAATCTCCCTCAACTAAGAAAATTTCACATTGTGCCGGATCCGTTTCTGAACAGTCAGATAATTTACCAGGTAAACCTCCAATAGACATTACGGTTTTACGTTGCACCATTTCACGTGCTTTTCTTGCAGCGTGTCTTGCGGTTGCAGCTAAAATTACTTTTTGAACAATAGTTTTAGCATCATTAGGGTTTTCCTCTAAATAATTAGTTAACATTTCTGAAACTGCTTGAGATACTGCAGCACTAACTTCTCTGTTTCCTAACTTGGTTTTTGTTTGTCCTTCAAACTGTGGTTCTTGAACTTTTACCGAAACAATTGCGGTTAATCCTTCACGGAAATCATCACCTGCAATTTCAAATTTTACGTTTTTAAGTAATCCAGATTCATCTGCATACTTTTTTAAAGTACTAGTTAAACCACGTCTAAAACCAGATAAATGTGTACCTCCTTCATGCGTATTAATGTTATTTACATAAGAATGTAAATTTTCTGCATATGAAGTGTTATAAACCATAGCAACTTCTACAGGAATACCATTTTTTTCACCTTCCATTGAAATTACATTGGCGGTTAATTGTTCTCTGGTAGAATCTAAATATCTAATAAATTCTGGTAAACCTTCATCAGAATGAAAAACTTCTGTTGGGTGATTTCCTTCATCATCAGTTGTACGTTTGTCGGTTAACGTAATTGTGATTCCTTTATTTAAAAAAGACAATTCGCGCATACGAGTTGCCAAGGTTTCGTAATTATATTCTGTAGTTTGCTTAAAGATAGATTTGTCTGGTAAAAAAGTTACTATTGTACCTGTAAAATCAGTTTCTCCAATGGTTTTAACTGGGTATAAAGCTTTTCCTTTAGAGTATTCTTGTTGCCAAACTTTTCCTTCTTTGTGTACTGTTGCTACTAAAAGGTCTGAAAGTGCATTTACACAAGAAACCCCAACACCGTGTAAACCACCAGAAACTTTATAAGAATCTTTGTCAAATTTACCACCAGCACCAATCTTGGTCATTACTACTTGTAAAGCAGAAACGCCTTCTTTTTTGTGAATTCCAACAGGAATACCACGTCCGTTATCTCTGGTTGTAATAGAGTTGTCTTCGTTTATGGTAACATTAATAGTATCACAATAACCACCCATTGCTTCATCAATAGAGTTGTCTACAACTTCGTATACTAAATGGTGTAAACCACGTACACCAACGTCTCCAATATACATGGATGGACGCATTCTAACATGCTCCATTCCTTCCAGTGCTTGAATGCTGGAAGCATCATATTCTTTTTTAATTTCTTCGCTCATTATATTATATAAAGTGAATTAATAGTTTTTTAGATTGATGAAACGCAACTATAAAAACAGCGTTTCAGAACTATCAAATTTACGACTTAAAAAGTGCTTTTAAAAGCTTTTTATTGATTTTAGCTTAAAATTATCAACATTTGTTAATTTTGTAAAAATGCTTTAAATCGCTTAAAAATGGTTTTATATTCAATTTTGATGTTTCTTGTTTAAAGTTTTAAACTAACCATTGTTTAAAATAGCTTAAAACTTTTATTTTGATTTTTGAGAAGAACACATTAAGGTCAAAAAAAAGCAAATTGTAGCAAAGTATTCTCTAATAATAAATAAAAAAAATAGGAGCAAAAATTTTATGTATCGCTATATTTTAAATTTATATAGGGCTTTTAGACTTTAATTTGTTTTATCTGTAATTAATAATGAATATTTTACTAATACTTCAACGACTTTATAAAAACATAAAAAAGAGGTTTTAGTACCATATTTTCTGTATATATTTGTCGTAAGTTTAATAAAAATGATTAACAATAATAACAATCGTAATTTCAATAATCCTAATTGTTAGGGTAAGAAGGTTGTTGTTTAGAAATATATAAATAAAGCCTTCCAAATTGGAAGGCTTTTTTCATGTCCTGAACTTTTATGCTGAATTCGTTTCAGTACGTTTCAGGATCTTAAAATAAAATTAAAGATATGAGCAAAATAATGACGGTAGACATTTTGTCTAGCATTAAAGGAGCAAAACCATCGGAATCGGTGAATCAATTATTTGATGTAATTAAAAAAGCAAATACATCAAATTCTACTTTTAATACCAATCATAATAATGCCGTTTCTTTAGATGATTTAAGAGAAGATGTTGTAATTGATAGTCCGCAAGCGGAAAAGCAAATCATCATTGAGAATTTTCCAAAAGAAAAAAACGGCTTTTTAGTAGTTTCTAAAGTGATAGAAGAATAATATGGAATCGCAAATACAAAAAATTCATCAGCAATTGGTGAATAAAGAAATTACTTGTACGCAATTAGTGCAAGAAAGATTAGATTTATTAAAACAAAACACACACAATACTGTAAATTCTTTGTTAGATACTTTGGCGCTAGATTTGGCTGCAAAAGTAGATGCTAAAATTGCAGACGGACAAGAAATTGGTTTGTTAGAAGGAATTCCGTTCGGAATTAAAGATGTGTACATGGTACAAGGAACTTTAACAACGGCGAGTTCAGATTTATTAAAAAAATACAAATCTCCTTATACGGCAACTGCCATTCAGAAATTGTTTGATGCAGGTGCAATACCGTTAGTAAAAGAAAATTGTGATTCTTTCGGACACGGTTCATCATCAGAAAACACCATTTTCGGAGCCGTTAAAAACGCAATAAATACAGAGTTGGTTTCCGGTGGTTCTAGTGGAGGTTCTGCTGTAAATGTAGCCAAAGACTTTACGGTTTTTTCAATTGGTGGAGATACAGGAGGTTCTGTTCGTCAACCGGCAGGTTACAATAAAATCTACGGATTAAAACCAACGTACGGAAGAATTTCTAGATTTGGATTAATGGCGTATGCATCGTCTACAGATTGTGTTGGCCCAATTGCAAAGTCGATAGAAGATATTAGAATTGTTTTAAATGTAATGAGTGGTAAAGATGGTAAAGATCAAACCACGTATCAATCAGAAACAATATCAGAAGAAACTATTTTAAATGCTGATGAAATTAAAACCATTGGATATTTTAAAAACTTTATTGAAAATGATGCGATTGATGCCCAAGTAAAAGCAGATTTTTTAGCATCCATAGAAAAAATAAAAGCCAAAGGAATTGAAGTAAAAGAATTAGATTTCTTTGAATCTGATACTTTAGTTTCTACCTATTATACGTTGGCAATGGCAGAAACAGCTTCAAATTTATCAAGATTAGATGGTACCAATTACGGAAATAGAATAGAAGGCGATACTTTAAAAGACACATATTCTATTACACGTTCAGATAATTTTTCTGAAGAAACAAAACGTAGAATTGTTGGTGGAAATCAAGTATTATCTCAAGGTTTTTCTGATGAAATCTATTTAAAAGGATTGAGTTTGAGAGATCAAATTGCAGCTAATTTTGAAAAAGATTTTAAAGAAGTTGCTATTATTTTATCACCAGTAACACCAAAATCACCACCAAAAATAGGCGATAGTTTAAAAGATCCGTTAGCAATGTATTTGTCTGATGCTTATACAGTTGGATTTAGTTTAGGGCAATTACCAACGTTAACAGTGCCACAAGGTACAGAAACTGGATTACAAATTACGGCAGCAAAAAATAATGACGAACTTGTTTTGAAGTTTGCTAACTTCTTAAAAGATACGATATAATGGAA
>NZ_JBPOGL010000047.1:0-19787 GCF_051251875.1 Polaribacter sp. | reverse complement strand
TATTACTTTTACAAAAGAACAACCTATTCTGAATCAGTCAGCAGGGCTTCCGACCGATAGGGAGGATTCGTTCAACAACGTATATAAAAAATAGCGGTTTAATCGCTTAATCGAGAGAAAATGAGTAAATTAAAGGTCTGTTATAATCCGAAAATTTAGTGATAAAAGTCCGCTACTTTTCATATACAAACCCGTTAGGGAAAACATAAACTATGAAATTCTTAATCTTAATTTCAATATTTTTAAATTTAAAAGTAGCTCTGGTTGATTTCACTAAATTAATTGCGGAGTCTCCAACAATAATTAATGTAGAATGTTTAGAAATTAAGTCACAAGATAATACAAATAAAGAATCTTCTGTAAAATTCAAACTAATTAATTGTCTAAAAGGAGAATTAAAAAAATCTACAATTGAATTCGGGGATTCTGAAATTACAGGCTCAACAAGAGCTTCTTGTTTTGGAAAAGTTATTCTTAAAAGTATATTTAAAGAAAAAAAAACATATACTTTATTTTTAAATAAATCGGGGGAAATAATAGCTAAAACTACTGTAATTAATAACCTTGAAAAGTTGATAGAAATAACTAATAGTAAAGATAAAAAAGATAAATCCATTATAGTTAACGAAATTTTAAATTCCAAAAATCAACGACTAATTGAATTACTTGCTGAATTAGCATCTCACAAGGAATATAATTACACATTGAACAATCGAATTAGAGAGCACATTTTGCTTTCGATTATCAAAAAAGGATATAAAATACGTACAAATCCAATATATCTTTCAAATATATTTAGATATATGTGGTCATCTGAAAATCAAACATTTGAAAAATTATTATTACAAAAACTTAGTGACAAAAATCACAAAAGTAGAACTCAATTAATTTATTGGTCAAAACTAAGTACAAATCCGAAAGTTGATATAATATTAACTAGAATTATTAAATCTAAAGAAGAAACTGAAGAAATTAAAAAATGGAGTAAAATAGCTATAATGAACAGAAAATAAACTAACCCCAATAACTAAGTATTCGGCTCGCCGATAGGCCAGAGCTGAATATTGTGTTGACGAAGTTGGCAGAACATGTCTCTTATGGGGAAAACGATGTGTTTAAGGAAGGATGCTTTGGTAATCGATGGTAGTTTACATATTTAAGCTACGCTTATCGGTCTTTATTTGGAAGCTATTGTTTCTTTTTTCGGTAATACTTAATATAATTTCACTTTATAATGGCTTAAATTTTAAGTTTAGGCATTCAGAGGTCTGTCCGCGCTTGCAGATTGTTTTTTTAATTGACACTATATAATTTTTTATCTCTTAATAATACCCTCCAATTTTCGGGAGGACCACGATCGTTAAATAGTAGTATGGTATGTAGTTTTCCTTTTTTACAAACGGGACAACGACGGTGTAAAACAGGTTCAACTGTTTTAATACTCACTATCTTTTTACAAGTACCAGAAGTTCTTTTTTTTATGAGTACGGAGTTATAGATTGGCTTCCAATAAATAAAGTAAATAAAAACGGCAGTATTTCTTTTAAAATTGAAAATGATACTTACGAAAATATTACTTTATTTATGGAAGGTTTTTCTAATGATGGTACTTTTATTTATGAAACAAAACAGCTAAAGCTTTAATTGTTTTCATTGGCTTTTAAAACTATTTGTATGGTTTCCTTATTTACTTGGGTTAATAAAGAATTCCCTTTTTCTTCTATGCTTTCAATTGCTTTGTCATCAAAATGACGTACAGTAAATAAATCTACTCCTTTTTGAACTTCAATTTTAAACTGCGTTTTTAATTCCTCGTAAAATTCATTAAACTTGTTAAATTTGTTGTCTATACAAACAGAAAAACTAATGGCAGAATTTTGTATTAAATTTACTTTTAGTTGATAATCATGTAGTTTTTTAAATATATAACTGATATTATTTTCTACCATAAAAGAGAAATCTAAGGCAGAAATAGAAACTAAGATTTGATCTTTCTTTACAATAAAACAAGGAATATAAGGTACCAACCTTGTTCCTTTAGTAACACTAGTTCCTTTTTCCTTCGGATTTACAAAAGAGCGTACCAATAACGGAATTTCTTTTCTTTCTAAAGGTTGTAAGGTTTTTGGGTGAATTACAGAAGCTCCGTAAAATGCCATTTCTATGGCTTCTTCATAAGATATTTGTTCTAACAAAGTTGTGTCTGTAAAAACTCTTGGATCTGCATTTAAAACACCAGGCACGTCTTTCCAGATAGTAACGCTTTCTGCATCTAAACAGTAGGCAAAAATACCTGCGGTATAATCAGAACCTTCTCTACCTAAAGTAGTAGTGTTCTCTGTATCATTGGCAGCAATAAAACCTTGGGTAATATTTAGTTTTGATGCATCTAATTTGGTTGAGATAATTTCTTGTGTTAATTCCCAATCTACTTTTGCATCTCTATAATTGCTATCTGTTTTTATATAATTTCTTACATCAAACCAGGTGTTTTCAACGCCTATTTTGGTTAAATACGCGCTTACTATTTTGGTTGATAAAAGCTCTCCAAAACAAATAATTTGATCATATACATAATTATATCTCTGTGATGTGTTTCTTGCTAAAAACCAGCTTAATTCACCTAAAAGGATGTCTATTTCTTTGTAAATCTCATCTTCATCATCAAACAAGTTGCTCATTAAATTTTTATGATACTCTTCTATAATACCTAATTTTTCTGATAACGCATCAGTTTTATTATAGTAAGCCTCTATAACTTCTTCAAAAGCATTTGTAATTTTTCCCATGGCAGAAATGATCACCACGGTATTTTCAGTTCCTTCGCTTTGTAAAATCTGAGTTACATTTTTTACACTTGCTGCATCTTTTACAGATGCTCCTCCAAATTTAAAAATCTTCATTTTTAATTATTGATTTAAAATTGTTATCAGTTAAAATTATGTATCGCAACAAGTATGCGGAATAGCACTAAATAAGTGCCACTCGAACAGACATTGTACTTAACTATTTTGAATAAATGTTGCTAAATTTTCTTTGTTCATTTGTACTACAGACCAATCATTTAAATACGTTGCTCCTGTACTTTTATAAAAGTCTACTGCGTTGGTATTCCAATCTATTACTTCCCAAGCAACTCTGCTATACTTGTTATCATACGCATATTTTAAAACCGCTGTATACAAGGCTTTTCCTGCGCCAATTTTTTGTTTACTTTTTGTTACAATCAAATCTTCTAAATGAATAGAGCTACCTTTCCATGTAGAATAACGTTCGTAAAAAAGGGCTATACCTATAATTTTAGCGTCTTGTTCTGCAACAAAAACTTTAAACTTCGGACTTTCAGAAAATCCATCTTTTATCAAATCAGCTACTGTTATTTCTACAGCATCTGGTTCCTTTTCAAAAACGGCTAATTCTGTAATTAAATTAAACACAGATTGCATATCTTTTTTTTCTCCTAGTCTGATAATAAAACTCATGGTATTCAAATTTTTGTCAAAGATAGTTTTTTTGATATCTACCAAAAATATTTAAATATTTTACACAGTTATTTTTGATTTGTTTAAAAATTCTAAATTGTACTAAACATTATGCAGAAAAACAGATAGAAAAGGATAGTTGCTAGATAAAAAAATTCGATATTTGTTGAAAACCATACTTTTACGTACAATGACAGGAAAAAAACAAACTTTAGGCGAATTTATTATTGAAAATCAACATGCATTTAAATACAGTTCCGGAGAACTTTCAAGTCTTTTAAACTCAATTAGGTTAGCTGCAAAAGTGGTGAATCACGAAGTAAATAAGGCTGGTTTGGTAGACATTATTGGTGCAGCCGGAGATACTAATATTCAAGGTGAAGATCAACAAAAATTAGATGTTTATGCAAATGAAAAGTTTATTCAAACATTAACTAGAAGAAATATTGTTTGTGGAATTGCAAGTGAAGAAGAAGACAGTTTTATTTCGATTAATAGTATCGATGAAAACCATCAAAATAAATATATTGTTTTAATAGACCCTTTAGATGGTTCATCTAACATAGATGTAAATGTTTCTGTAGGAACTATTTTTTCTATTTATAGACGTGTTACTCCAACAGGAACTCCTGTTCAATTAAAAGATTTTTTACAAAAAGGTAGTGCACAAGTTGCTGCTGGTTATGTTGTTTACGGAACCTCAACAATGCTTGTTTATACAACAGGTGATGGAGTAAACGGTTTTACATTAAACCCAGCAATTGGTTCATTTTACTTGTCGCACCCAAATATGCAATTCCCAGAAGACGGTACCATGTATTCTGTGAACGAAGGAAATTATTTAGACTTTCCTTTAGGTGTTAAAAAGTACATAAAATACTGTCAGGAAGAAGAAGGAGACAGACCTTATACAAGTAGATATATTGGTTCTTTGGTTTCTGATTTTCATAGAAATATGATTAAAGGAGGAATTTATATGTATCCAAAAGGTTCTCGAAATCCGAACGGAAAATTACGTTTGTTATATGAATGCAATCCAATGGCTTTTATTGCAGAACAAGCCAATGGTAAATCTTCTGATGGGTACACAAGAACCATGGATGTAGAGCCAACAGAATTACACCAAAGAGTACCTTTTATTTGTGGTAGCAAAAATATGGTAAATCAATTAGAAGAATTTATGCAAATACACGGTGAATAAATCTTCTTTATACCTTAATAAATTATAGCAACATAAATTACTTGTAAAACCATTCATTTATGATTAGTTTTACAAACGAAATAATACTATAACTTTTAAAAAAATATAAAAATGGCTTTTCAATTACCAGAATTAGGTTATGCTTACGATGCGTTAGCACCAAATATTGATGCAAAAACTATGGAAATTCACCATACAAAACATCACCAAGGATATACAAACAATTTAAACAATGCAATTGCAGGTACAGATTTAGAAGGAAAATCTATAGAAGATATTCTTGCAAATTTAGATATGAGCAATGGCGCTGTAAGAAATAATGGAGGAGGTTTTTATAACCATTCATTATTCTGGACAGTATTAAACCCAAATGATAAAGGATATTTATCTGGAGATTTAAAAGATGCAATTGTTGCTACTTTTGGTTCTAAAGAAGCTTTTATTGAAGCTTTTTCTAAAGCTGCGGCTACACAATTTGGTTCTGGTTGGGCTTGGTTATGTGCGCATCCTGGAGGAAAAATTGAGATTTGTTCTACACCAAATCAAGACAATCCATTAATGCCAGGTGTTACTTGTGGCGGAACTCCTATTTTAGGATTGGATGTTTGGGAACATGCTTATTACTTAAACTACCAAAACAGAAGACCAGATTATATTAACGCGTTCTTTAACGTTGTAAACTGGAATGAAGTTGAAAAACGTTACGCAGCTGTAAAATAAAGTTACAGCTTATTCATAAAAAAAAAGCATCCAAATTTTGGATGCTTTTTTGTATCATCTCTTTTTCTATTCATTATTTCATTCTACTATTCCATATTGCATGGTACGCAGGGTTTGCTTTCTCTCCCCTTTTTAATTCTTCAAAGGCTAGGTTAAAAGCATTTATAAACTCATCACCTTTTATAATTTTGTAAACTGCATATTCTGGACCACCACCTAAAGCATTATATTTACCAGCTTCTTTTAACGATTTCGCTTTGGTTGAAAAATCCATTTCAAAATATTTTCCAGCCATTCTATAAGTTACATTTGGTACAATGCCTGCAATTTTTACCACTGGATTTAACCCCTGACTTTCTACATCAGAATCTAAATCTGTATCTCCTCCTTTTAATTCAATTATTACATCTTTTGTTCCATCAATAATAATATCTCCTCTTTTTTCCATACCATTAACAGAAATAAATTCTAAAGGAGCAGCTGGCTCAATTTCTACAGAAACAATATCTTCTGAAGAACTTGTTACTTCTATCTTTTTCGTTTCTCTTTGATCAGCACTAAAACCCTGAAAATAAGTTCCCTTGCCTGCTTTTTCTATTTTATTTCCATTTACCTTTTTATCTCCATCAGTATCTCCCAAACCAATACCTTCATAATTTAAAAAATATACAGATACTCTATCTCCGCAAGTTTCCCACCCAGGAATTTTTGTTGTAAAATCTAATTGACTTTTCGGAATTAAACTAGACGCATAATACACACCAAGTGCCACGTCTTTTAAGTCAGATTTTGGTTTAGCTTTTAATAAGCCTCCATAGTAACCTTTGAAATAAGTTTCATTGGTTTCAACTTATTTAAAAAGCTTTCTTTATATACATAACCACATTTGTAAACTTTTTGTTCTTTTTTCTTTAAAAAAGATTATGCATTTATTGATAGAAAGGCAAAAAGCATACATACTAGAACAATGTAATTTCTATTAGTTCTCATCTGTAATTTATTTTATCGCACTTATTTTAAGCTCTTCATGGCTAGTGTTTTCTTATCAGATTTGTAAAAAAACTTTCCTTTATTGTGATTTATAGCATATAGCGGATCTCTATCTCCAATAACTATTTTTTCAACAATTTTACCTGTTTTTTTATTCACTTTGGCAATACCAAAACCTTTTGCATCAGCATCTTTAAACTTTGTACTAATATACATAAGGTCTCCATTTTTTTCAGAAGCCGAGCCGCCAGATTTCATAACAGCCGGAGAATAACTATGATATGTATAGGAAGAGCCAGATGTTGAATTTCTAGAATTTATATTTTGACTATTTACAGTAGCGGCAGCTGCAACAGCCGCTAAAACTATATTTTGTGTAATAGCTAAAAGACTAGAACCAGGAGCTTTTAAATATGTATGATGAATTTTCTCTCCTGTATTTTTATTAAATGCTGCCACGTTTTGAGAAGCTGATAGAATTATTAAATCATCTATAATTTCTAAATTATCGAAACTCTCTTTTCCAGAAAACTTAATCTTTTCTGTAAGAACTTTTGTACTTTTATTAGCAACATCAACTTTTATAATACTTCCTTTAGAAATTGCAAAAAAGTCGTTCTTATCTTTTAACAAAATACTTTCTACGGCATTTTTTATTTTAATTGGTTTTTTCCAAACTAAATTTCCTGAAGATTTATCTACTAATTGAAGCCCTTTTGGCGTTAAAACTAAAACACCATCCTTTGTAACATACATATTTAATACCTTACCTGTTTTACCTCCTTTTTTTGGATTCCATTTTGCTGCACCTGTTTTCACATCTATAGCCACCAATTGATTTATATATGGAAAATATAAGGTATTGGATTCTTCGTCTAATTTCATTGCAGCAAATCCATTAGAAAGCGTACTTGCTTTTGCTCCTTTTACTTTTTTAAATGGTTTCCAATCGAACCTCCAAATATCTTTACCTGTAGATAAATCTACATTTGCCAAATGAGTTAAATTTAAATGAACAATAGCACTATTCCTACCGGTATACAAAAGCGGTTGTGCCCCGCTAAAGTTCCATGTTAAACTAGTCACCTTATTAACCGCAATATCTCTGGTAATATCTTTTCTTCCCCAGCCATATTGCAGAGTATTGGTTCCCAAATCCCAAGTATTTATACCTCTAGTGCCTTTTATTGTCCATAATTGATTTGTTCCATGTAATACTCTTACTCCAATAATATTATCTCCTTTATTACCAGAATTTGCGTATTCCTTGCCAGTATAAGCATTTAAGACCCTATTTCTAGAAAACATTCCTTTATCACTTATAAATACCAATTCTGTACCAGATAAGATTTGAACTCTTTCTGCTTCTACTTTTCGTAGTTTTTTATTCTCCCAAAGTATTTTTCCTTGATCATTAACCCCATAGAGCGCAGCATCTGTTCCAACAATTGCAATTCCAGCATCAGACATTTTTACCAGGTTAATTTTTCCGGGTAGCTCTTTAGACCAATCTTGAGCCATACTAACATTTATATAAAAGGCAAATACCATTACTAATAAAATAGATTTTTTCATTTTGTTTAATTTTTAGATATTAAATAACAGCGTCCATAGCTCAATTGTTAATTCATCCTAAAAAAGAATGTGAGTAGGACACTGTTAAGTGAATATTTTTTTATTTTTTAGTTTTGATGAATTAACATTTCAAAAATACGAATGATAACAAGTGAAGAAAATGGAGTATTTTACGTATTTAACTACGGTATTTACCCTAAATTTATGAAGTAAGCCCGTTTTGAAAGGCAAAACGTATCAAAGAGGCAACATTATGAATGTCTAATTTTCTCATAATATTAGTTCTATGTGAATCTACTGTTCTTGGGCTTATAAATAGTTTTTCTCCAACCTGCCCATTAGTTAATCCTTGAGAAATATATTTTATAATTTCTAATTCTCTTGCTGTTAACTCTTTTAAAAGTGGCGATTTTTTAGAATATTGATGAAAAGAGTTTGGTTTGTCATCTGAAATTAAAGCTTTTGTAACATCTGCATTAAAATATTCTTTGCCATTATGAATTTTATCAATAGCTAACAAAAGCTCATCACTAGGTATTGTTTTTAGCATGTAGCCTTTAACACCAATAGTAATTAGGTTTTTTATAATTGATGGTTCTTGATACATTGAAAGCATTGCCACCTTAACATGTTTGTGGTTTTTTAAAATTTCTTTTGCACATTCTATACCATCTAAAACAGGCATATTAATATCTAATAAAGCAACATCTACCAAGTGTTTTTCTATAAATGTGATGGCTTCTTCTCCATTATTTACAATGGCAACTACTTTAAAATCATCTAAATTTTCAAATGTATTTTTAATTCCTTCTGCAATTAAAGGATGATCATCGGCAATCAAAATTTTAATAGGCATTTATAGTGGAATTTTTATTGTTACTAAAGTACCACTTTTAGGACTTGGTTCAAAATTAACATCTCCTTTTACCAAATCTAATCTACTAGAGATGTTTAATAAACCAATTCCTTTTTTATTTTTTTGCGAAGAAAAACCAACACCATTATCTTCTACAATTAAAATAACTGTATTGTTGGTGTTATAAAGCTGAACACTAACTTCATTTGCCTTACTGTGTTTAATGATATTATTTATAAGTTCTTGTGTAATTCTATATATTGTTACTTCAATTTTTTGAGGTAATCTTTTTTCAATATTAAAATGTTCTAAACTATATTTTATGTTTACAAGTGATAAACTACCATCTAGTAAATCTTGTAATGCGGGGATAATTCCTAACTCTTTTAAAGCTCTTGGCATCATTTGATGTGAAATATTTCTTAATTCTTGATTAGAATTTTCTAAACTTTCTAACAACTCTTGAGGTTCTTTTTCATCAATTAAATTCTTTTTAGAAAACAAATTTCTAGATTTTAAAATAACGCTGCCTATTTGTTGTACCACTCCATCATGTAATTCCCTTGCTATTTTACTTCGTTCTTCTTCTTGTGCTTCAATAATGGCTTTAAAACCTTGTTCTTTTTGTTCTAAAATTTCTTCTTGATTTTTTCTTTTATTTCTTTGATTGATAGCAAAAAACAACAGAACGGCAAGTACAAAAACACCAACTAAAATATAAATCCAATATTTAGTTTTTGATAATTTAAGTTCAGTTTCAGCTTTTTCTGTTCTCGTACGTAATAGTTCTTTTTCTTTTTTCTCTGATTGATATTTCGTTTCAAGTTCTAAAATTGATTTTGTTTTATTTTTCTCAAATACCGAATCTTTTTTATTATCATATTCTTTTAAATATTTAAAAGCTTCCTTAAATCGATTTTGTTTAAAACTTACTTTAGAAAGTTTTAATAAAGCTCTTAATTCTTTTTCTTTATAATCATTTTCTTTGATAATTTTTAAAGCTTCTTTTAATTGAAGTAAACATTTAAGAAACTCATTTTTTTGATAAAATGTATCTGCCAAATTAATTTTGGCGTCGGCTAATTCAAATAAGTTGTTTTCTTTTTGAAATTTTTTAATGATATCTAAAAACAGTATTATAGCTTCATTATACTTTTTTAATCCTGTTTTAGCAATGGCAATATTATGTGTCATATAAGGTACATACCTTAAATAACCTAAACTTTTAAAACCACTTGCCGCTTTACTAGAGTACTCTATAGCTTTATAATAATCTTTAAGTTCTAAATAAATACTAGATATATTACTTATGGTTATAATTTCTCCAACTTTGTTTTCATTTTTTGTGTAAGATTCAATGGCCTTATGATAGAAATTTAATGATTTTTGATATTCTTTTTGCTTTTTATAAACAATACCAATATTTACATAAACAAGACATAACCTATCATAAGTAGCGTTTGACTTTTCATAAATATCTAATGCTTTAAAATAGTTTTTTAAAGATTTTAAATATTCACCTTTCTTATCATAAATAATTCCAAAGTTATTATAGGTATTTGCAATTCCAATACTATCATTATTTTTAACTTTTAGAGTTAAGCTTTCTTTATGAAAAATTAAGGCACTGTCTAGTTCTGATTTTCCTTCATAGACCGTGGCTAAAGTGTTGTAAACTAATGCAGTTAACTTGTCGTGCTTAAGGTTTTTAGCCATTAAAACCGAACGTTTAGAATATTTTAAGGCACTATCAATGTTTATTGCTTTGTATTGCCAAGAAATTTCTTCTAAAGTTTGTATTAAAGTTGTATCATTCTTTTCTTTTAAACTAATTTTTAAACTATCAATAATTCTTATATTATTTTGTGCATAAAAATTAATGAATTGTAAAAACATGAATATAGTTAAAAAAGCTTTTTTCATTGTTTTGGTTTGTTAATTTAGCAAATATGAAAAAAAAAATTCGTTTTTATAAAACTTAATCTGCTAAAAACTAACACATAGCAAAAAAGCATCCAAATTTTGGATGCTTTTTTTTTCTCTTATAAAAATTTTATATTTCTTTAATAAGCTCTTTTTGTATTGCCTTCATAGAAGTTTATAAACGCTTGATTTACTACTCTTCTACCTCCTGGTGTAGGGTAATCTCCGGTAAAATACCAATCACCTAAATTATTCGGACATGCTTTGTGCAAACCTTCTATAGATTGATAAATAACTTCAACTTCCGCCTTAATATCTTCCGTTTTTAACATATTTGCAATTTTACTAGAAATCTCTTCAGCTTTAAAAGGATTATAGATTCCTTTTACATAGTTTACAATTTCTGCATCGGTTTTAGATTGTTGTTCTTTACATTTTTTGTAAACTTCATCTACAATATAATATTGATTGGTATCTTTTAACAATTCTAAGGCTGCTTTAAAAGCAATAAAATCTTCTATTCTTGCCATGTCAATTCCGTAACAATCTGGATATCTTATTTGTGGAGCAGAAGAAACTACTACTATTTTTTTAGGACTTAATCTGTCTAAAATTCTAATAATACTTTTCTTTAAAGTAGTACCTCTAACAATACTATCATCAATAATAACCAGGTTATCCGTAGCTTTTACAACACCATACGTGATGTCATAAACGTGTTCTACCAAATCATCTCTACTGCTATCATCTGCAATAAAAGTTCTTAATTTTGCATCTTTAATAGCTATTTTTTCAAATCGAGGTCTTTCTGATAGAATTTCTGTAACTCTTTTTGCAGATAGTTTTCCGCTTCCTGATAAAATTTTTGCTGTTTTTTGTCGATTTAATAAATCTTCGGCTGCTTCTGTCATTCCATAAAATGAAGTCTCTGCGGTGTTAGGAATAAAAGAAAAAACCGTATTAGAAATATCACTATCTATAGATTTTAAAATTTTAGGAAATACATTTTTACCTAAATTTTTACGTTCTTGATAAATAGAAGCATCACTACCTCTAGAAAAATAAATACGTTCAAAAGAACAGGCTTTATTTTCTTTTGGTTCTAATACTTTTTTTATTGATGTTAATCCGCTTTTTTTAATAATTAACGCATGACCTCTTTCTAATTCTTGTACTTCATCAATTTTTATATTAAAAACAGTTTGTATTACGGGTCTTTCTGAAGCTACTACAACTACCTCTTCATCTTCATAAAAATAGGTAGGTCTTATTCCGTTAGGATCTCTTAAAACAAAAGCGTCTCCATGACCTAATAAACCAGCCATTGCATAGCCTCCGTCCCAATTTTTAGAAGATCTTTTTAGTACTTTTTTTATACTTAAATTCTCTTCAATATAAGGAGATGCATTTTTTTTATTAAAACCTTTTTTCTTTGCTTTTAGGTATAATTTGGCAACTTCATCTTCTAAGAAATGACCAATTTTTTCCATGACAGTTACCGTGTCTGTAAACTCTTTTGGGTGTTGGCCCAACTCTACTAATTCTTCTAACATTTGTTTAGAATTAGTCATGTTAAAGTTACCCGCAACTATTAAATTTTGATGTTTCCAATTGCTTTGGCGTAAAAACGGATGCACACTTTCTATGCTATTTTTACCAAAAGTTCCATAACGTACATGACCTAAAAATAAATTACCAACATAGGGCATGTTTTTTTCTTGCCAAGCAACATCGTCCTTTTTATCTGGGTTTTGCTCTAAAACACTATTTAAACGCTTGTTAATCTGAGCAAAAACATCTTGTATTGGTTGTGCTTGGTTAGAGCGAACTCTACTAATATATCTAGCACCTGGTTCAATATTAAATTTTATACTAGCAAAACCTGCACCGTCTTGGCCACGATTGTGCTGCTTTTCCATTAATAAATACATTTTATTAATTCCGTAAAAAGCAGAACCGTATTTGTCTTTGTAAAACTGTAAAGGTTTCTTTAATCGAACTAGTGCAATTCCACATTCGTGTTTTATAGCGTCGCTCATGGGTGTTTTGTTAGTTATTATGTGTTGTTAATATTAATATTTTCATACCCTAAATTTTTCCACTTTTTATAAAAGAAAACTTTGTTTTCAGTCTTAAAAAGAAGGATTCAAAATAGTAATATGAAATTGATGATACAATTATTGTTCCAATCAAAATTAGGGAATAAATAAACCAATTTGAATGGATGTTATATTTAGCGGATAGTTTTAAAACCAAAATTAGAATCACAAAATGATACATATAAATTCCGTAAGAAATTCTGCCCAAGTAATTAAGGACATTCCACTCTAAAACCGTGCTTAATTTTTTATTTGCGGCTAAGTTTATAATTAATATAGCAAACAAAAAAGAATAAAATAGATAATGAAAAAACGGAATTTTTACCGCTGATAAAAGACAGAAAATGGTAATTATTGTTGTAAGGTAAAATACTTTAAGATTTACAATATATTTTAATAAGACACTTTTCTTGAATTTTTTTAATAAATCAGACCATGATAAAGAAGATTGTTTTTCTGAAAGTAATAAGGATGTAATTAAAAAACCACTGAATACAAAAAACAGCATGACCCCTAATTTACCAATAATTCTTGCAAATTCTGAGATTTGAAGATCGTCAATTTTGTAGAATAATTTTAATTGCTCTACAGGGTTTATAATGACAAAACAGGCCGCAATAAATCGTAATCCATTAAGATCTGGAAAATACAATTTAAGATTGCTATCTGTTGTCATTAATTTAATTACTTCAATTTTATATCAAACTGGGTTAATTCCTTAAAAGCATGTAATCGTTCTGTAACTTCTTCTTTTGTTAAAGATTGCATTCTTTCTGTTCCAAATTTCTCTACACAAAAAGAAGCTAAATTAGAGCCATAAATAATAGCGTTTTTCATGTTATCAAAAGAAATATCTTCTGTTTTTGCTAAATATCCACAAAAACCACCTGCAAAAGTATCTCCTGCTCCTGTAGGGTCAAAAACTTCTGCTAAAGGCAAAGCTGGTGCGTAAAACATATTTCCATTATTAAACAATAATGCGCCATGTTCTCCTTTTTTTATCACCACATATTCTGGACCCATTTCATGAATTTTATTTGCTGCATTTACCAAAGAGTATTCACCAGATAATTGTCTAGCTTCTTCATCATTAATAGTAATAACGTCTACTCTTTTTAAAACAGTATGTAAATCTTCTAAAGCAATGTCCATCCAAAAATTCATAGTATCTAAAACTACTAATTTTGGTCTTTCAGACATTTGATCTAAAACAGATGCTTGTGTTAAAGGGTGCAAATTACCTAACATTACAATACCAGCATCTTTAAAAGCTTCTGGTACAACGGGTGTAAAAGTTTCTAATACGTTTAATTCTGTAATTAAAGTATCTCTAGAATTCATATCATTATGATATTTTCCACTCCAGAAAAATGTTTTTCCTTCTTTTACAATTTCAATACCATCAGTATTAATACCTTTAGAATGCATCATGTCTAAATGCGATTGAGGAAAATCTCCTCCAACTACAGAAACAACACCTGTTTTTACTCCAAACTGACTTGCAGCCAAACCTACAAAAGTTCCGGAACCTCCTAAAATTTTATCTGTTTTTCCAAAAGGTGTTTCAATTGCATCAAAAGCAACAGTACCAACTGCTAGTAATTTACTCATATTATTATTTTGTTTTTCCTGCAGAGACAAGAATCTATAATTAATTTCGGTCGTTTATATTGATATTCCTGCCTTGACAAGAATGACAATCTAAATTTAATCCGTATTTTTGCATTTTTACAAAAGGTATCTACGAAACCGCAAAAATAAGTTTTAAAAATGACTATCAAAGAAATACAAGAAGAAATTATTGATGAGTTTTCTATGTTTGATGATTGGATGGAACGTTATGAATACATGATAGAATTGGGTAAATCTTTACCAATTATTGATGACAAGCATAAATTAGAAGAAAATTTAATAAAAGGTTGCCAGTCTAAAGTTTGGTTATATTCTGAGTTAAATGCAGATAAAATAACGTTTACAGCAGATAGTGATGCTATTATAACCAAAGGTATTGTGGCATTATTATTACGAGTTTTTTCTGATCAAAAACCAATGGATATATTAAACGCAGATACAGATTTTATTGATGAAATTGGTTTAAAAGAACATTTATCGCCAACAAGAGCTAATGGGTTAATTTCTATGATCAAACAAATAAAAATGTATGCAATTGCGCAACAAAGTAAATTAGTGAATTAAGACAACAACAAATGACAGATAAAGAATTAGAAGAAATAGGAGATAAAATTGTAAATGTTTTAAAAACAATTTACGACCCAGAAATCCCTGTAGATATATATGAGTTAGGATTAATATATGATGTTTTTGTTTCAGAAGAAATGAATGCAAAAATATTAATGACTTTAACTTCGCCAAATTGCCCAGTGGCAGAATCTTTACCGGTAGATGTTGAAGAAAAAGTAAAAACTTTGAAAGAAATAAACAACTGCGAAGTAGAAATTACTTTTGATCCTACTTGGACATCAGAAATGATGAGCGAAGAAGCGAAGTTGGAGTTAGGAATGCTGTAAAAAGCTATGAATATTGAGTTTTGAATGATGAGTTAAAAAAGTGTAAACTTTGAAACTTTGAAACTTTGAAACTTTGAAACTTAAAAAATGGAAGAAGAGATTATAAATAGAGTTGCCAATAGCAAATTAAAAACATTTGATTTAGAGGAGATTTACCCCGAAGGAGAACGTGTTTTGTTTGATATAAAGGATTGGTTATTTGAAGAAATCATTCTAAAAGAAAAAGATTTTAGAGAAGCTGTTTTAAAACATGATTGGTCTAAATACCAAAACTCATTTGTAGCCGTTACTTGTTCTGTAGATGCTATTGTTCCTTCGTGGGCGTTTATGTTGGTGGCATCAGAATTAACACCTTTTGCCAATAAAGTGGTTGTTGGAAATTTAGAATTATTAGAGACTGTAATTTATCAAGAATTAATTGGCTTTTTAGATTTTAAAAGTTTTGAAAATTTGCCAGTAATTATAAAAGGGTGTTCAGAAAAGCCAATACCAGCATCTGCTTTTGCTTTTTTAATTGCAAAATTACAGCCAATTGCAAGATCTATATTGTTTGGAGAAGCTTGCTCTACGGTGCCGCTTTATAAAATGAAAAAATAATATTTATAATGAAAAAAATTATAACCCTATTTTTTATCCTTGTAAGTCTTACCCTGTTTAGTCAAAAAAAGAAAAAAGATAGCATTCCTAAATGGAAAGTAAATGGCAAAATGGCATTTTTGTTTAATCAATCTTCATTTTCTAACTGGGTTTCTGGTGGTGAAAACACAATAGCAGGAAACATTAATGTGAATTATGATTTTAATTATCGTCTTAAAAACGTTAATTGGGATAGTAGAATTATTAGTTCTTATGGTTTAAGTCATTTAAGTGAAAAAGGTTTGCGCAAAACAAGCGATAGGTTTGAGTTAAATTCACTTTTAGGGATTAAGTCTCAAAAATTATGGTTTTTTTCTTTTTTCACAAATTTTAAAACACAATTTAGTACTGGTTATAACTACAAAAAAGATCCAAAAGTAGAAGTCTCAGATCTTTTTTCGCCTGCATATTTAAGTTTTGGACCGGGAATGTTATGGAAAAAATCTAATTTCCTTCACTTTAATATTGCACCAGCAACTTCTAGATTTACTTTTGTAAACGATGATTTTACTGGTAAATTTGGTGTAGAAGAAGGAGATAATACGGCCTTTGGTTTGGGGTTTAACTTTTCTCTTTTTTCTAAATTTGAAGCAATGGAAAATGTTCAAATAGAAAACATCTTGGCTGTTTATTCTGATTATTTAGATAACCCAGAAAATATAGATATAGATTATAGAACAAATATGTTATTTAAAGTAAATGAATTTATATCTATGAATATTACGCTACACACTATTATTGATGATAGTGCTTCTAGTAAAATTCAATTTAGCCAATTATTTGGTTTGGGATTCAATTATAATTTTCACGAAAAAGTGACTTATTAATAAAAATTTGGTCTAATAAAAAAAGTGTAGTTTTGCACGCTTAAATAATAAAAATTTAAAAAATGAGAAAATTATCCATCTTAATTTTATTTGTAAGTATTGGTTTTTCAGTCAATGCACAAACTGTAGAAGAGTTAAAATCAGCTTTAACTTCTAAAAATGATTCTATTGCTAAACTGAAAGGAGAAGCAGCAGCGTTAAAAACTAAAATAGCATCTTTTCCAGGTTGGAAATATGGCGCTTTTGGTACCATTGGTTTAAATTTATCTAGTTTTAATAACTGGTATGCTAAATCTTCACCAGATAATAATGCTGGTACTATTGCAATTATTGGTAATGGATATGCAAATTTAGATAGAGAAAAATTCTTTTGGAGAAATGCTTTAAATGTAAATATTTCTTGGGTAAAAAATGACACTAATAAAACCTCTACTGCAGATGATGATTTTGAAACTGCCAATGATGTTTTTACGTTAAGTTCTTTATACGGATATAAATTGTCTGATAAATTAGCGCTTTCTACTTTAGGAGAATACAGAACTACTATTATAGATAATTTTAATGACCCAGGTTATTTAGATCTTGGGGTTGGTTTAACATGGACTCCAATAAAAAATTTAGTTGTAGTGGTACATCCTTTAAACTACAATTTTGTATTTGCTAGTGGTAACTCAGATTATACATCTTCTTTAGGAGCAAAAATATTTGCAGACTATACAAGACAAATTGGCGCTGTTAATTTTAAATCTAACCTTTCTGCTTTTCAAAGCTATAAAAGTGGAGATTTATCTAACTGGACCTGGACAAACTCTTTTGGGTATACATTATGGAAAGGTATTGGTTTAGGATTTGAATTTGGTTTGCGTAAAAACAAACAAGAAGCATTAAACAATGCTCAACTTACAAATGCATTAGAAACTTTTAATACAGTTGATAATAAATTACAATCTTATTGGTTGTTTGGTGTTAATTATGCCTTTTAATTAAAACACAACTTATTTTTATAAATCCTCAAGAAGAAATTCTTGAGGTTTTTTTATTTTACCTATTTTTGCCACTAAATATTTATTGATGACCTTATTAATAATTTTCGCAACTATTTCTATTTTCTTTTCCTTTATATGCTCTATTTTAGAAGCTGTGCTATTAAGTTTAACGCCAACGTTTATCAACTTAAAAAAAAGCGAAGGACATGAATACGCAGCTACATTAGAAAACTTTAAAAAAGATGTAGACAAACCCTTAATAGCTATTTTAACTATTAATACAATTGCACATACTGTTGGTGCTATATTAGTGGGAGTACAGGCAAAAGTAGCCTATGCAGAAATGTACGGTACTTCTGTTAAAACCATACTTGGAATTAAAATAACAGAAGATGTAATGGTAGGTGTTGTTTCTACAATTATGACCATTTTAATTTTAGTAGCATCAGAAATTATACCAAAAACTATTGGTGCTACCTATTGGAGAAATTTAGCAAATTTTACTTCTAAAGCATTAAATGTGATGATTTTTCCGTTGAAATACACGGGTATTTTGTGGGTGCTACAACTTACTACAAAATTAATTGGAGGCAAAGGCCACGGAAGCGTTTTAAGTAGAGAAGGTTTCTTGGTGATGGCAGATATGGCGGAAAAAGAAGGGGTTTTTCAAAAAGATGAAAGTAAAGTAATTAGAAATTTATTAGGTTTTAAACAGATAAAAGTAAAAGATGTAATGACACCTAGATCTGTATTAGAAATTGCTGATGAAACTCAAACTATAAACGATTTTTATACAGAACATAAAAAATTGTCTTTTTCTAGAATTCCTGTGTTTTCTGAAAATCCAGACAATATTAAAGGATATTTCTTAAAAGATAATTTATTAGAAGCTATTATTAATGGTGATGGAGATGCCACTTTAGCAACTATTAAAAGAGATATTGTAATAACAGAAAGAGACTTATCAATACCAGATTTGTTTGATAAATTAATTAAAGTAAAAGAACATATTGCTTTGGTTGTTGATGAATATGGTTCTGTAAGCGGTTTAGTTTCTCAAGAAGATGTGATAGAAACTTTATTAGGCTTAGAGATTATGGACGAAAGCGATAACGTTGCAGATTTACAGCAACATGCCAAAAAAACTTGGGAAAAACGTTCGAAGGACATGAATACAGAACAATAGTATTCTTTAAGTATTAGTAAAAAGTTTAGAAAAATAAACTACAGAGGTATTCGTTAATAGCGTTTCTAAAAATTAGAGCTATCATTTTTATTTTCAGAAGGATGTATATGAGTTTGAGGATCATCAACCTTAAACTGAAAAAATATTTTTTCGGAATTATGAAAAGCTTTGAACACTATTTTTTTGATACGTTCTTGTTTCCATGGAGATGAAAAATCAACCAAAGAATTGGCCTCTTTCCAGATGGTATTTGTTCCATCGTCTGAAATTATAATATCTTTTTTAGTTTTTTATTTTACGGAGTAGATATTCAATTTATAAATAGGCACTTTCAGAAGTAAATAAGTACTTATATATCAATTAAATAAGTAGTATTTTAGATAAAATCAAACCCCGAAAACGAGCCGAATACTCAAAAAACGGGGTTTTAATTTAACATCTATGTCTAAAATACGAAGAATTTCCGAATTTCAGCACGAATTTTCATTTTTAAGTGCTAGTGAAAACTTTCAACTTTATTTTAATCAATTTTTTTGTGAATTGGATGTATTAGAAAAATAATATGCTATAGAAATGTCCTCTAATTATGATAAACGAAGGGCTGTTATAAAAAAAATACGCACAACAAACACTGCTTTTTACAAAAGACGAAAAACCTAAAAACAAAATTGTAAGTATTGATAAAGAGTACCTTCGACCAGTTGTAAGAGGAAAAGAAATCAAAGCAGTAGAATTTGGAGCAAAAGTAAACAAGCTTCAAATAGACGGAATCAATTTT
>NZ_JBPOGL010000046.1:0-20626 GCF_051251875.1 Polaribacter sp. | reverse complement strand
CTATTACTTTTACAAAAGAACAACCTATTCTGAATCAGTCAGAAGGGCTTCCGACCGATAGGGAGGATTCGTTCAACGCCGTGTATAATTAATTGCTTTGGTAGTTGCTTATTTGGAAAATTCCTTCCGAATTTTCTCGCGTTTGTTTTTATTTACTAAATTAGTTGCTTAAACACGCAACTAACCATAGACAAAAACGTTGTTCTTCCTGTAAAAAAAACTCGAACTTAAATGATAGATTGGATTAAAAAATTACTAGAAACCAAAAGGGAACTCGAAGTAATAGAATGGCGCACTGATGATTCCATCTTAAAGTTCTTAAGCAATAACATAGAAAGTAATGGAGTTTTAAAAGAATCTGCGAATGATTTACCTGATGAAAAAAAATCTGAAGACAGTGGAATTAGATTTGCACCTGGCTTGATGGATTCTATGTTTGGTGCCGATGAATCTACCGAATCAAAAGTAAAAATTACAGAACTATCAAAACTTATAAAAACAATAGCAAAAAACGGCGATTTAGAAAGCAAATCAGAGTTTTATAAAAGGATAACTGAAAGTGATGGAGTAATTGGAATAATAGATGAATTTCTTCAAGAAATGGTAAATCAGTCTTTACCAATTGAACCTTATCTTTTTAACTTCGCAAAAGATTTAGCAACAAAAACAAATCAAAGGAATAGTGTTAAAATAGGAATTGCAATTCTTGGGCTTTGCCAAAATAAATCAGTGATAAGTGATATTAAAACACTTGGTTTACATGATGAATTTACTGTTTTCTCTATGGTTGCACTTTCAAATTTATCAGACAGTCCGGTTAAAGACTTATGGGAGTTAGCTCGTAAAGTAGATGGTTGGGGAAAAATTCAACTTGTTGATAGAATCGCTAATATGGAATTATCACAAGAACTAAAAGATTGGCTAATCCTTGATGGTTACAAAAACAGCATAATGAATGAATATTTGGCTTGCACTTGTGCTGTAAATGGAGAATTGCATAAAAAACTTCAAAATGAAAAAATTGATACAAAACAATTTAAATGTACAGGAGAAATTATTGAAGCCCTAATTTCTGGTGGACCAGCAGAAGATATTTCTGATTACGAATTTGCACCAGAAACAATTGAGAATTTTATTAGGCATGGAAAAACCCATGTAAAAGACATTATAGATTATATCACTCTTAATTCTGTGAAAGATTTTCTTGTGGAAATTCATGAAGATATAGGAGAACATAAAAGAAATGGTTGGACTCAAGACTTCATTTCAAATTGCCTTATAGCTATTAACGAAACACTAAAAAATATAGATTGGAAAAAACAGGCTGAAATAGCTTTAAAAAGTGATGATAAGGTTTTATACTGGCATGGAAAACAAGCAGCTCAAAAACTTGGTATTGAACTATGGAATGTTGTTTGGAATAAACTACAAAAGAATCCTTTAAATAGATCAGCTTGGTATGATGTTACAGCTTATGGAAAAGAAGAAAACGTAAATGATATAATTGACTTCGCTAAAAAAAACCTGCCTTTAGAACAATTAGGAACTGGGCCAAAAGATTGGATGGGTTTAGGTGAAGATTTTGAAAAGCATTCTTGTTTTGATAGCGTCATAACATTTTTAGAAAATTATCCAGCCAAAGGAGAAGAACTTATTCTTGTAGGATTAGATAGTCCAGTCACCAGAAATAGGAATATGACCATTAGAGTTTTAGATAAATGGAAATCTGAAAATTGGTCGGACGAAATTGTAAAGAAGGTTAATCGTTTAAAAGACATTGAGCCAAACGAAGACAGTAAAAAGAACATCGCAAGGCTTCTAAAAGGACAGAAATTAGAATAAAGCACCAAAGTACATCAACATGTATATTTCATTGCTAATACGTGCCTACCCTTCTACAAGCTCAAGACATGCTTGCCAAATTCACAGCTTAAAACACCTAACAAACCATACAAAAACACGTTGGCTGCAATGTAGTACTACTAAATTAATATTAAGACTTTTATAGTATATTTTCAAAATTTAAAAGAAAGTCTTCCTTATTTTCATCTTATAATTATAAGATTATTAGTAGTTTTGACAAAAAAAAGTGAAGTATAAAGCTGTTATTTTCGATTTAGATGGTACACTCGTAAATTCTATAAAAGATATTTCTGATGCCATGAATGTTGTGCTGGAAAAACGTAATTATCCTACATATAATTATGAAACGTATAAAACATTTGTAGGAAGTGGTGTTAAAAGTTTGGTGGTAAAAGCCCTTCCAGACACGAATCCTAAAGAAGAAGAAATAGAAGCATGCCTTAAAGACATGATGCAGGTGTACAGTGAAGTTTGTACAAATAAAACAAAACCTTACGAAGGTATCGTTGAGTTATTAGAAATATTAAAGGCAAAAAATGTTAAGGTAAGTGTGCTCTCTAATAAAGAAGATTTGTTAACAAAAAAAATTACAGCCTTTTTGTTGCCAGCCTTTTTGAATCCGGTTTTAGGGTTAAAAGAAGAAACTCATAAAAAACCAAATCCGAAAGTAGCTTTAGAAATCTGCAAGGAAATACAAGTAAATTCTGAAGAAACCATTTTTGTTGGCGATACAGATGTAGATATTTTAGTGGCTAAAAATGCAAATATGCTTCCTGTTGGTGTTTCTTGGGGATTCAGAAATAAAAAAGAATTAATCAATGCTGGCGCCAAACATGTGTTAGAACATCCTTTAGATTTGATTAAAATTATGGAACTTGATTAGAAAAAAATCATCCAAATTTCTTTAGACGATTTTTTTAATAGTATTCATGATTTTAGTTTTTCCCGTTTTCATGCTAATTATTGATTAGCATTGTATTCAAAATTAGAATAATTAAAAGTACCATCTCAAGGCAATTAAGTTTTTTAATATTGCATAAGATTTTTATCATAATTTATGAATTCATCACTATAAAATCTACCATTTTAGCGGCTAAACTTGCGGTAATATTATCTACATCAAAATTTGGATTTAGTTCTGCAATATCACAAGAAATTACTTTTTTACTTTGGAGTATAAATTTTAAAACCTGATGGACAAAGATCGGTGAAAAACCAAATGGAGAAGGAGCGCTAACACCAGGGGCATACGCCGATGAAAAGCCATCTAAATCTATGGTAATGTATACATAATCTACCTTTTCTATAAAGGAATTTAATTTGTTTTTTAAGGATTCTGTAAACGATTCGCATTCATAATTAGTAACAAAATCTACTTTATTTTTTGCTGCAATAGCAAACAACTCTTTAGTATTAGATTGTTGTTGAATTCCGATGGCAAAATAACTTGCATTGCTATTTTCTGATAAAATTTGATTAAAAGGTGTTCCGGAATTTGGTTGTGTTTCTACTGTTCTTAAATCGAAATGTGCATCAAAATTGATGATTCCTATTTTATTTTTTGTGGATGATTTAAGTGCATTTTTAATTCCGTTAAAGTTGGCATACGCAATATCATGTCCGCCACCAATGGCTATTGGTAAAACATTGTTTGTAATTAATTTGCAGATTGTTTTGGAAAATGCAGTTTGGCAATCTTCTAAATTATCATCAATACAAATGACATCTCCAAAATCTGTTATTTTTTTATTTTCAAAATGAATAGGAAGAGATCCTAGTTTGTTACGTACACTTTTTGGACCTTTTCTTGCACCAATTCTTCCTTGATTTCTTTTAACTCCTTCGTCACAAACGTACCCAATGAAACCAATATCAATGGAATTATCCTTCTTTAAGGTTTCAATATTGTCAACATTTATAATTTGATGCCAATATTGATTTTTTAGCTTCGATGCTCTTCCTGAATAATTGTTTTGATCACCAGGTTTATAATCGACTTTTACTTCTTTAAAAAAATCCATTTTTAATGATATTTAATTTCTATTCCCTTTAAAAACACTTTATCAATACAATGATTTCCAAAAGAATATGGAATAAAATTATAAGAATTTATTTCTTTAGTCAAAATTAAATTCGCTAATTTTCCTTTGGTTATAGAGCCCACTTTATCTAATAAATTCATGGCATACGCACCATTAATTGTAGCTGCGTTAATAGCTTCTTCTGGAGTCATTTTCATTTTTATGCATGCAGTAGCAACTACAAAATTCATATTTCCTGAAGGTGTAGAACCCGGATTGTAGTCTGTGGCCAAAGCCAAAGGCAATCCATTATCTATCATTTTTCTTGCAGGCGAATACGGAATACTTAAAAAATAAGAACAACTTGGTAAAGCAACAGGCATTGTTTTGGTGTTTTTTAATGCGTTGATATCTGCTGTTCTCATTTCTTCTAAATGATCTACAGACAATGCATTATTTTCTACTCCAACTTGAATTCCGCCAATTGCGGTAAATTGATTTACATGAATTTTACCTTGTAAATTATATTTTTTTCCAGCTTCTAAAATTAGCTGTGTATCCTCCACAGAAAAATAACCTGTTTCACAAAAAATGTCTATAAAATCTGCTAATTTTTCTTTTTCAATTGTTGGTAAAATATCGTTTATCAACATATGTAAATAGCCACTTTTATTATTTTTAAATTCAGAAGGAACCGCATGAGCGCCTAAAAAAGTCGCTTTTATTTCTATTGGATAATTTTTTTTCAATTTTTTAATGACGCGCAACAATTTTAATTCGGCATCTTTAGTTAAACCATAACCCGATTTAATTTCTACGGCACCCGTTCCTAATTGAATAATTTCTTCCAAACGTTTTTTACTTTGGTTGTACAATTCGTCTTCTGATGTAGCTTGTAGTTTTTTTGCTGAATTTAAAATTCCTCCGCCATTTTCTGCAATTTCAGCATAAGAAAGCCCTTTAATTCGGTCTACAAATTCATTATCTCTATTGCCTGCGTACACTAAATGTGTATGAGAATCGCACCAAGAAGGTAACATCATTTTACCAGTTGCATCAATGGTTTTATAAGTAGTTTTAGGGCAATTTTTCATCAATCCAAAATCTGAAATTAAACCGTTTTCTACCAATAAATAGGCGTTTTTAATGGTGGGTAAAATGCTCATTTCTTTTCCAGATAAAAAATTTAAAGATGTCTCTCTAACCTGAATTAATTCTTTAATATTTTTAAAAAGTATATTCATTAAAACAAGTTTTTTAAAAGGTTTTCTTCTACTAAATTAGGCAATGTAATTTTTAAATTGGGTGTTCTTTCCATTTCTCTTTTAATGGCAAAAATAGCTTCGTCATTTCTTGCCCAACTTCTTCTTGCAATTCCGTTATTTACATCATAAAAAAGCATGTTTTTTAATTTCTCTTCCGCTTCATTTGTTCCGTCTAACAACATACCAAAACCACCATTCATAACTTCTCCCCAACCAACGCCACCGCCATTGTGAATAGAAACCCAAGTGGCACCTCTAAAACTGTCTCCAATAACATTATGAATTGCCATGTCTGCCGTAAATTTGCTTCCATCGTAAATGTTAGAAGTTTCTCTAAACGGAGAATCTGTGCCACTTACATCGTGATGATCTCTACCTAAAATTACCGGTCCAATTTCGCCTTTGGCAATGGCATTATTAAACGCTTTGGCAATTTCTATTCTACCTTCTGCATCTGCATACAATATTCTTGCTTGCGAGCCCACCACCATTTTATTAGATTTTGCATCTTGTATCCAGGTGATGTTGTCTTGCATTTGTAATTGTATTTCTTTGGGCGATTTTTGCATCAACTTTTGTAAAACAGTTGCTGCAATCTCATCAGTTTTATCTAAATCCTCCGATTTTCCAGAAGCACAAACCCATCTAAAAGGGCCAAAACCATAATCGAAACACATTGGACCTAAAATGTCTTGCACATAAGAAGGATATTTAAAATCGATATTATTTTCTGCCATAACATCTGCGCCAGCTCTTGATGATTCTAATAAAAAAGCGTTTCCATAATCAAAAAAATATGTTCCTTTTTTAGTGTGATTATTTATAGAATTTGCGTGTCTACATAAAGATGCTTGCACTTTTTCTTTAAAAAGTTCTGGGTTTTCTTTGATTAAAAGGTTAGATGCTTCATAAGATACATCTGCAGGATAATACCCACCAGTCCAAGGAATATGAAGTGAAGTTTGATCTGAACCAATATGAATAAAAATATTTTCTTCGTCAAATTTTTCCCAAACATCTATGACATTTCCGATGTATGCAATAGAAACCACCTCGTTATTTTTTTGGGCTTGTAAGGTTCTTTTAACCAGTATATCTATATCATCAATTAAAACATCTACCCAACCTTGTTGATGCCTTTTTGTAGCCGCTTTTGCATTAACTTCTGCGCAAATGGTAATACAACCTGCAATATTTCCAGCTTTTGGTTGTGCGCCACTCATGCCTCCTAAACCTGCGGTTAAAAATATTTTTCCCTTTGGATTTTCATCCTTTTTTAAAATTTTCCGAAACGCATTCATAACCGTAATTGTGGTTCCGTGTACAATTCCTTGCGGACCAATATACATAAAGGAACCCGCAGTCATTTGTCCGTATTGTGTAACGCCCAATGCATTAAATTTCTCCCAATCGTTGGGTTTAGAGTAGTTGGGAATCATCATTCCGTTGGTAACCACAACTCTTGGCGCATGTTTACTAGAAGGAAATAAGCCCATTGGGTGCCCAGAATATAAATGCAATGTTTGCTCTCCTGTCATTATCGCTAAATATTGCATCACCAAAAGATATTGTGCCCAATTTTGAAAAACTGCACCATTACCACCATAGGTAATTAGTTCTTCTGGATGTTGTGCAACATCTGGATTTAAGTTGTTTTGAATCATTAACATTAACGCAGCTGCTTGTTGTGTTTTTGCTGGATATGCTGCAATTGCTCTTGCATATATTTTGTATTCTGGCTTAAAACGATACATGTAAATTCGGCCAAATTCTTTTAATTCATTCGCAAATTCTGTTGCTAATTCTTGATGCCAGTCTTTTGGAAAATATCGCAAAGCATTTTTAATTGCCAACTGTTTTTCTTTAACAGATAAAATATCTTTTCTTTTTGGCGCTCTATTAGCGTCTTTTGGATACTCTTTTTTAGTTGGTAAAACGGTAGGAATTCCCTGTAAAATTTGTTCTTTAAATGTCATAACTCCTTTTATTTTACAATTAATTTTTCGGATTTCACTAATTGAATCATGTTGTTGATGTCGTCTTTTAAAAGTCTATCTTCTTCTAGTTTATCAACTTTTGTTCTAATTATAGCGTGATTTTTTTCTAAGATTTCAGAAAAAGTATTTGGTCTTCTAAACTCTAAAGCTTGTGCAGCATACATCAATTCAATGGCCAATATTTTTTCTAAATTTTCTAAAATTTGATTTAGTTTTCGTCCAGAAATACTGCCCATAGAAACATGATCTTCTTGCCCAAGTGAAGTAGGAATACTATCCGCCGAAGGCGGAAAACACAAGGATTTATTTTCTGTAACCAAGGCTGCTGTGGTGTATTGCGGAATCATAAAACCAGAATTTAAGCCGCCACTTTTGGTTAATAATCTAGGCAAACCATATTTACCTTCTATTAATAAATAGCAACGTCTGTCTGCTATGTTACCAAGTTCAGAAGCAGCAATTGAACAATAATCTAATGCCATTGCCAAAGGTTGTCCGTGAAAATTTCCACCAGAAATAGCTTCTGTTTCACTCAACACAATTGGATTATCAGTTACGGAATTCATTTCTATCTCTGCTAATTCTAATAAATGATAAAATGCATTTCTAGAAGCGCCATGCACCTGCGGAATGCAACGCATAGAATAAGGATCTTGAACGCGTTCGCAATTTTCATGAGAAGTAATGTTTTGCGAATCTTTAAATAAATTTCGCATTCTTTCTGCAACTTTAATACTTCCTTTAAAAGGTCTTATTCTGTGTAATTCTGCTTTAAAAGGAGAAGAACTTCCTTTGTAGCCTTCAATACTCATTGCGCCAGCAACATCTGCTAAATCTAGTAGATATTCCATTTTTAAAAGACCTGTAATTGTGTGCGCTAAAATAAATTGTGTTCCGTTTATTAACCCTAAACCTTCTTTAGCCTGTAATTCTAAAGGTTGTATGTTGTGTTTTTTTAAAACATCTTTTGCGGGTATCATTTTGTCATTTATCCAGAAATCTCCTTCTCCAATAATTGGTAAAAATAAATGAGAAAGCGGCGCCAAATCTCCAGAAGCACCCACAGAACCTTGTTTAGGCACCGTTGGTAATAAATTGTTTTCTATAAAGTAAATAATGCGTTCTATTAATTCTAAACGCACTCCAGAATAACCCTGACAAAGTGCATGTACTTTACAAATCATCATAATTTTAGATAGCTTTTTATCAATGTTTTCTCCTACACCAACGGCGTGCGTAATCAAGAGGTTTTTTTGCAATAAGTTGGTTTCTTCTGGCGAAATTTGAACATCACACAAGGGGCCAAATCCTGTGTTAATACCGTAAACGGCTTTGTTATTTTTTGTAATTGTTTCTACTTTATTTCTACAAGAATTAATTTTTTCTTTTGCGTTATCTGTAATTATAGCCTGTAAAGTTCCGTTGGCAATTTCATTTACAGTTTTTAAGCTTAGTATATCTATTCCGTATTTAAACATCTTTCTATGTTAATTTGAGTTTTAACAAAGTTATGATTACTTTTAATGCTTTATAATATCATTTATTACATACAATAATAACTATGGGTTATCAAATAGAATTAAGACATATTCGTTATTTTTTAGCAGTTGCTGAAGAATTGCATTTTAGAAAAGCTGCAGAAAAGTTATTTATTTCTCAACCAGGATTAAGCAGACAGATAAAAATATTAGAAGAAGAATTGGGAGTTGTCCTTTTTAAAAGACATAATAGAAAAGTAGTTTTAACCACCGTTGGAGTGTATTTAAAAAAGGAATTTTCTCAACAATTAAAAACGATTACCAATACTTTAGAGACTGCAAAATTAATGCAAGATGGTAAAAAAGGCGAATTAAAAATAGGCTATGTTGGTTCTGCTATGCAGGATGTAATTCCGAATTTATTAATTAATTTTGAAAAGAAAAATCCGAATATTCTATTTAATTTAAAAGAAATTGACAATCAAAAACAAATAGAAGATTTATTATCTTTTTCTTTAGATATTGGTTTTGTACGATTAGAAAGAGCACCTAGAACGCTGGAAATAAAAACTATTTTGATTGAAAATTTCTGTTTAGTTCTACCCAAGAATCATTTTATAAATGCCCATAATTTTGAAAGTTTAGCACAATTTAAAGCAGCATCTTTTATTCTATTTGATGCAAAATACAGTGCTTCTTATCATGAAAAAGTAATGCAAATTTTTGATGATTGTGGTTTTTCTCCTTTAATTTCACACAACACCATTCATTCTAGTTCTATATTTAAATTGGTAGAAAATAACTTCGGAATTTCTATTGTTCCAAAATCGTTGGCACATAAAAGAGGTTATAAAATTAAGTTTATTGAGTTGGATAAAATTGCGCAGAAAACAAAACTTTCTATTCTTTGGAATAAGAAAAATGGAAATCCTATTTTGAAGGATATTTTGGAGCTTTTGTAATGATAGTTAGAAAAATGTTCTGTTTAAAAACTTTATTTTTTATGTTCTTAATTTGACGACAAAATTAATTTTAAAAAGCTCACAACTTAGTCCTCGGGTTTTATCCGATTGCAAACTTTTGAGCCATATTTAGCAACGTTTTTTTATGGTTTGTTGCGTGTTTCAAGTAACTAATTTAACAAACAAATTACAGATAGAAAATTCCAGTGGAATTTTCGTAAGTCGGCAGTGAGTAAGCAATTCCGCAACTTGCTAAATTTTGCATTCAGTTCAGTTTTGGTTTTTAATTCAGTTTATTTTTTATTCAATATTTCATTATATTTTTTTGAATCAGCTTCATAAGTTATCAATTCTCCATTTTTTCCATCCACAAATAATTTTCCGCAATTCGTACATTCCCATAACGTCTTAAAAACATCTTGTTTCCTTAATTGCATACAAGCATTTTCCTTATCTTTTTCTGTTTTTCCAGGTTTTTCAATTGCAAAGTCTATAGAATCCCAAAAATCAAACCATTGAGTATCTGAAATTACATATCCTTTGTTTTTAAGATAATCAGTTTGGTCGATTATTATATTTTGGCAAGTGCATTTAATTTTCATGGTTGAGTTCAGTCTTTTTTCAAAAAGGTTGTTATCAAAATCAATTTCTATTATTATATTTAGAGTGCGTTCAACCAATGAATGGCAACGATGTTGTATTAGTTTTGTTACGTTGTTTAAGTAGTGAATTCAGTAAATAAAAACCGAATAGAAAATCCTTGAGGATTTTCGTAAGTAAGCTAGAACTAGCAATAAATTATATACTTTGTTAAATTATATTAAGTATTACCGAAAAAAGAAACAATAGCTTCCAAATAAAGACCGATAAGCGTAGTTTAAATATGTAAACTACAATCGATTACCAAAGCATCCTTCCTTAAACACATCGTTTTCCCCATAAGAGACATATTCTGCCAACTTCGTCAACACAATATTCAGCTCTGGCCTATCGGCGAGCCGAATACTTAGTTATTGTATGCCGTTTTTTCTTAACTTTTCTATTTTAAATGTTGTTTTTCCATAATGAGCGTGTCTGTGGCAATTCGGACATAATGCAGTACAATTCTCTACTGTATCTAATCCATTTTCCGAAAGAGGAATTATATGATGAACTTCTAAAAATCCAATTCCGTCAGAATCTTTTTTAAATGGTGCTTCATTTTCGCAATATTCACAAACGCCATTTGCTCTGTCTAAAACTTCTGCAACAACATCAGAGTTTCGAATGTAAATTTTTGATGTTGAAAAAGTTTCTTGAGCAGTTTTATTTGCTTTTTTAAGTCTTTCTTGTCGTTTTTCTTTAGAGTCAAATTGAGAGTTTTTTATTTCGTTCTCAAAGGTTAATTCATATTCTTCGTTTGTTAATTCAATTCTTTTGTTTGGGTTGTAAATTTGAGAAAGTATGAACTTTCCGTTAAGCCAATCTTTTCTCTCCCAACTTATATTTGGGTAATTTTCGACTTTCAATGAAGCAACTTTGTAATGTTTCCAAATCAACTCGTTTTCAGTTAGTTTTTTTAAATTCGATGAACTGGTAGTTATCCAATATAATAATTCTCCATTTGATTTAGAACTTCCAACAACTCTCGTAGGAAAACCAATTTTTTCGGAAATGTCATCGTCAATTATAATTTCTATTGTGTCTTGAAATATTCCAACTAACATTACACGACCAAAAAATAATCCAAGACTGTTTTTAGACGAAGGAAATCCGAACCAACTTTTTTCGGGAATTAATGTGTTTTGGAATGCTTTTTCAAAAAAGTTTTTTAAATCAGGATTAATTGATTTATTTCTTTTTCTTAAAGTCCATTCGTCTATTATTTTATTCCAATCTCTCATTTTTTGTCAAATGGCATACAACTCCGTATAAGCCAATAGCGTTTACATTTTATTCAAAAATTATTTTTTTGTTTACCATACCTTTTTCCGTTTTTAACTGAACAAGATACACTCCTTTTGCTAAATTTGGTAAAGAAAATTCTTTTACACCATTGGCTTCAAAAGTAGTGTTTATCACTTCTTTGCCAAGTGTTGTAAATATTTTTAAGCTTGCTTTTTCTTCTTGTAAACCTGTTATTTTTAAGGTTGTAGCATCAGATTGAAACATACCAATTGTACTTAAAATTGCGTTGTCATTTGTGTTTAAAGCACTTTCTGTTGTGTATAAGTAAAATCTTCCTGTTCCGTTTAAGCTAGCCGTTAAAGTTGTGGTGTAGGTATTGCCAACTTCATCTAATCTTGTAAAACTTCCTTTTTCTCTATCTTCTAAAAAGATTTTTAAATGAGATGGTAAATTCAAACTTTCAGCAGAGAATGTTATTGTTTTTCCGTTTTCAGCATGTAGGCCAATTGGCACAATCATGGTTTCTAAATTAGCATTTGGTAATGCTTGTATTTGATATTTTTTACCAACATTATCTGAAAGTAAATGAGAATATATAGCAAAAGAATTTGCAGCACCTCCAAACAATTCACCGTCATAACCATTATCAAAACCAGTGGTAGATTCATTTACATAATAAAATTTAGCATAATTTATTTTTGTTCCATCGGTAATATTCAATTGGATTTCTGAGGTAAAAGATCTTTGAAAAGTATCTGATTGATGACTTTGATTGGTTGCATCAAAAGTAAGGCTTGCAGCGGTACCCAATGCTTTACGTTTTACAAAAAATCCTTGTGCTGGAGCTATTTCAAAGTTAGATAAAAGTACTTTGGCTGTATAAGTTTCCGTAGATTGATCCCAAACCCAAATAGTTTTACTTTCTAAAAGATTATCATTTGCCGCTAAATTTAAAAAGGCAGAATTGTTAACAAATGACGTAAAAGGATTTCCTATCAAATTAAAAGGACTTCCATCTACATGTACTGTTTTACCATCCATAATTGATGTTGTAACATTTGCCGTATTTAAGGTTCCTGTAAAAGAAAAAGTACTACCAACAGTAGCAGGTTTTACAGAATATCCTTTCCCAGAACTCATCATATCTGTGGTATCATCACTATTTAAACCATCAAAATCTCCATCTACATAATACTGCCAAATATTATTTGATGCAGATTTTGTATTATCGAAGTTTGCTAGTGCAACATGTTTCGCTGGTGAAATACCGCTACCTGTTGCCACGGAGTTCGTAGTTAAAAAATCTACCACAGATTCTCCAGCAACCGGACTAGAAATTAACCACCAATTATCTGTTGCTAAATTTCTGGTGTAGGTTACATTACCAACAAAGGTAGATTGCGCTACAAAAGAAGCTCCAGATTCAATACTCATTGAATTTACTGTAACAGCATTTGCCGATATTGGATAATTTGGAACACCTTCAGGAACTAGAACATCCACAGAATTTCTTGGCACTATGTTTTTATCCCAATTAGAAGCTGTATTCCAATCTGTACTTGTTGCTCCCGTCCATTGCATATTATTACAACCATCTAAAGCATAAAGTCCTGCCACACTTGGGCAGTTATCTACTTCATCATAAACTCCGTCTCCATCTGTATCTACAAAATTTGGTACAGGAAGCACAAAATTGGTTAAAACCATCGTTTGCCCAGGTTGTAACGTGTACGTTTGTGATTGAGAGTTTACTGTAAGTGGCGTGTTTATAAAATTTGTATCACCATTATTCTGATACCATTGTCCTACAACATCATAAGATGGTGTTGCATCAACAGATCCTGTATTGGCAAAAGGGTTCGAAATTATAATCAAATGATTGCCACTTGTATCAGAAAGAGATAATCTTTTTATGCTATAATCAGTTCCATTTCCTAGATTTGTATAATCAATAGGCTCGCTGTACCAGTTGTGATCTAAACGAGATTGTAGTAATTGAGAAACCAGCGTATATAATTCCTTTCTGTTTGCATCATCATAATATTCCCAGTGCACAGGTTTTTCACCAGTACGTCCGTTAAAATCAATATCAACATCATAGCCCAATTCTTGAAATTGCCAAAGCATTCTAGATCCTGGCAGCATTAAATTAAACACTGTACCTCCTTTCAGTCTTTCTATACCTTCTGCCAATTTTTGTGTTGGATCTGCAATATCTTTTATACCGTTACCGTATGTAAATAATTCATACGCTTGTCTTTGCTCATCATGGCTTTCTGCATAAGAAATTAGATTTGCGTAGTTAAAATTCCATTGACTAGAGTTAAAAACCCCCGTTGTATACACATCTATATCATCTGTATTATAACCTAAATTAAAATTTTTAATTTGATTATGATGTCCTACACCAGACCACATTAAAATACCATAATCTGCCAAAACCTTATCTTCCGCAGGATTTGCTAAATGTTCAAAAATAGCGATTGAACTTGATTTGAAACTCCACATTTCATCTACCATTCTTTTTAGAAGTCCTTGTCTGTCAAGGTCTACATTACTTGCCCATTCATCACTAGGATTTTGTGCCGTTTGTGTAATTCCTTTTGTAAAATCGAATCTAAAACCATCAAAATTAAATTCGTCTAGCCAAAACTGTAATGCTCTGTCTACAAAGGCTTGTGTGTGCTCACTTTCATGATTCCAATCATTACCCCAATGTCCGTCTGTACTATAAACCGCTTTGTGTTCTGCATTAAACCAAGGGTTGTCTGCTGAAGGACGATTGTTTACATCATCCCAATACATAAGCACCATGGCGTTAGAACCAAAAGCGTGATTGAGCACAACATCATTAAAAACTGCGATTCCTCTTTTGTGAGCTTCATCTATAAACTTTTTAAGATGTTCTCTGTTACCATAAGCTTTATCTGCTGCAAAATAGTAATTAGGATTATAGCCCCAACTAGAATTTCCTTCAAACTCTGAAACAGGAAGTACGTGAATTGCATTGACTCCTAAATTTTTTAAATAATTTAAACGATCTATAGCTGCCAAATAAGTACCTTCTTCTGTAAAATCTCTAAAATGAAGCTCGTATATATTTAATTCATTTCTTGAAGGCGCAACAAAATCTGTAACTTCCCATTGATAAGAAACGCGTCCGGTTTGAAGCACCGAAGCTCTTGTTTCAAAGGATGAAACACCCACAAATTTATCGCTAGGAAAAGTTGGTAAATCTGGGTAAACAGCAGTAGATATTTGACTATCTTCACTATCTGATATTTGCTCAGAATAAGGGTCTGCTATTCTAATATCTCCATCTATAAAATACTGAAATACATATTGATGATTTTCCGTAAGTCCTGTTAATTCTATCCACCAGAAATCACCATCTTTATTCATTTTATAGGCTTCTTGAACTTCCCAATTATTAAAATCTCCAATTACATGTACCACATTTTTAGAAGCCGTTGTATTAGAACCAGAGACAGTTCCATCTCCTTTTTTATAATTTGTAGTTGTAGGTGTGTGTAAAACTAAATAAGCATGAGAAGTGTTGGAATTATCATAATTAATACCGGCTTTTAAACCCGTTGGCATGGTAACATTTGCCGGTGAATTGTATCCTTGTATAGAAAACGTTTTAGACTTTAATAATCCTCCACCAAAATCTGCTGTTATTTTATAATCTTTCTTTATGGTACTTGAAACTGGTACGTTATACGTAAAATTATTTGCTGAAGAAGTTGTAGTTATGGTTGAAGGATTAGGACTCACCTCTTCTAATGTCCAATCTGCAACTATTGGGGTGGCTTTAGTGTTGTTAAAGGATGCCGCTTCAACTGAAACTGAATTACCAACGGCTTCTAACTTTGTTGTGTTTACAGGATTTGTAAGTGATATAAAACTGCCATTATTCAAGGCAACATTATAATTACTTCCATTATTATCTTCCTTGATAGCACCATCGGGACTTCTAAATAAAAAATTTAATCCAAAGGCATCATCATTACTGGTAAGAGCGTAATAATTTGTGATAGATGATAAAGTTATAGTGTGTATTGTATTGTTGCTAATATCTTGTGTCATGATACCCACATTATCATCTTGCCCCCAGTTTCCCTTGGCAATATCAAATTGTGTTGTATCATCTGGGTTTGAAGAAACACCCGAATGAAAATAAATAGACGATTCATTTTCTAAAGCTGTATGCTTTGAATACAAGAAAACTTGAACAGTTTCGTCTTTTGAAGGTAATTCTGGCAGTATTTTTACATGAGAAATTGCAAAGTTTGCTTTATAATTAGGTCCGCTATTATTTGCATATTGAGAATCATTACATCCTGAATTTCCAGAATTATCTCCTTTTACTTGAAGGTAAGATTCTATGGTATAATTTCCGCCAGCAAAATCGGTAATATTAATAGAAAGACCACTTTCTCCCCAACGTTGATCGTTATTGGTGGCTAGATTTTCAATCCAATTTAAGTTAATAGATTGAAAAGGATATGTTGTTAAATCAGCCTCACTACCATCTGGAAATACTCTGTAAAACATAATTCCACCACAAACATTTCCAGCATTTTTCCATGAATACATTTCTGCTCCGGTAATTTTAAGACTTCCATCGTTTACATAAAATGTTCCCAAATCTTTTCCTTGAAAAGATTCTGAACCGATATCTCCTTCTAAGTTATACCATGAATTTACTCCACTTTGTTCTATGCTAATAGCTGCTTTAAAAACACCAAAATCTTGTGCATAATTATAGGTACATACTAGACTTAAAATAAAAAATAGAATTTTTTTCATAGGTATAAAGATTATAATTATTGTTAATATTTTACTAATTTGCCATAAAATTACGCAAATTATTGAGACTGTCTGTGTTATACTTACTACGAAAACGTTTTCGTGTTGACAACTTCTCATATTCCTCTATGCTACACTTTGATTTAAGTTTTAATGGTGAGACATCTTTTTAAAAATTTGCGCATAAACTGACGTAAAAATTATTATAAAAGATGTAAAACACTTCTTATTTATTGTTTATTAAATTAAGTAAAACATTTAAAATTTAAGTACATAATGTTTTAAAGAACATACTTTTTAAACATAAAAAAATAGCTTGAGTTTTACCCCAAGCTATTTCTAATTATAATACAAAATGTAGTGTTCTTAAATTTGTAAAGTTCTCATGTAATTAATACATCATATTTACCAAATTACCATTTTTTATGGCTTCTTTTCTTTGAGCCTTTGTATTATTTTTATGTCAAATAAGTAAGTTTATTGAATAATTACTTTCTTAGTTACTTTACCTTCAGTAGTTTCTATATCTACAACATACACACTTCCTTTGTTTAATGAACTTGTAGAAATTACGTGTGAATTTCTATCAGAAAAACTATCTTTTACAATTACTCTTCCCAATAAATCATACATAGTAATAGTTGTTTTCCCTAAAGACAAGCCTTTTATTTGAACGCTATTATTTGTACTAAAAATAGCTACTTTAGATGCTATTGTAGCTTCCGTAGCTAACACAGATGTAGAAGTATGTAAAAAGAAACGCCCTGTTCCATTAGTACTACTAGTTGTTGTATAGCTGCTACCATCATCTACTCTTGTCATTGTACCTAGCTCTTTATCTTCTAAGAAAAGCATATAACCTGTAGGTAAAGCTTCATGAGAAAACACGAATTTTAATTGTGAATTAGCCGCTGCATTTACTCCTAAAGATACTACTGTATTTTCATAGTCTTTATTAGGCAAAGTTTGGGTATTAAAATTCTTATTTGCATAAGAACCATCTGTTAATTTAGAATAGATATCAAAATCATAGTCTTCAAAAACTAAATAATCATTGTTGTCCATTCCTTTAGCACCACTTTCATGAAAGTAAACATTTGCTTTACCAAATAAACTACCACTTGTTAGACTCATTTCTATTCTTGTAACCTCACTAGAAATACTTCTATTTAAAGTACCTCCTGTTTGATTACTTTGTAAATCTTCAGAAATAGTAACTGTACCACCGGCAGCTGTTTTAATTAAGAAACCTTGTCCTGGTACTATATATTTGTTACCGCTTAAACTACCAACTGCTACATATTTACTTTGCGCTAAATTAAACAGGAAAATAGTTTTAGTTCCTATTTCTAAAACAGCATCATTAGCTGATAAAAAGTTAGTAGCACCAACATTTACATTCATATAAGAAGGAAAAGGGTTTCCTAAACTTCTATAACCATCTCCTGCAACTTTAGCGGCAACAGTTGTAATAGCATCTGTACTTCTGTTAGTACCTGTAAAAGTCGCAAATCCTGCAGTATTTCTTTTAAAAGTATATCCAATATTTGCATCAAAATCACCAGCTGCAGCAATATCACCGCTTGTGTAGTAATCCCAAGAATTCGCAGTATTAGAGTAAGGTCCTAAAGCATATTTTGTTCCACCAGCTCCTGTAGTTATATTATTATCTACATTAGTTACAAAATCATTTAAACTTTGGTCTGTAACCATAGAAGAAACAATATGCCATTGATCATCAACATATCTTTTATAAGAAATTTGACCTGTATAGTCTTTACCAATTAAAGTACCAGATTTTGTTGCGTCTGATTCTATTTCTAATACACCAGATGTAATTGACAAACTAGCTGTAGGAGTTATAGTTAAAGCCCCTCCTGCTTGAACCTTTATACTATTTACATTTCCTGAATCTCCAGCTGCAATACTCATAGTAACACCATCTGGTATAACCACATCATCAGTAGCTGTAGGTATTGCATTTGGTAACCAATTTGACGCTGTATTCCAGTCAGTACCATTTGCAACCATTAATGATTCTGTTGCTAAAGTAAACTCCATACCGTTGCTAAAGTTAATATTGGTTGATGTTTCCCAAATAGAACCACTACTATTGGTTAATGCAATTGGTGTTTCATCAGATAAATCATTATCATTATTACTATCATATAGTAAATAATAAGTAGCGCTTCCTTTAGCTGTTGGCACATCAAAATTTGCATTATCAACATCAAACTGTAGTTTTACTGCTGCAACAGTACCTGTTTCTGCTACTCTCCATTGTCTAGATAACAGGTTATAGTTTTCAGGTGAACCGGTAGCACTCCAAGTTGCAGTGCCATTATTATTACCCCAAACCATAAAGTTTTTATCAGCAATTGTTGCCGTATTTGCAGCGTTTGTAGTTTCAATAGTACTTAACCCCATAGTAACAATAGCATCTGAGTTTACAGATTTAGATTGTTTTTGATTTAAATCAGAATTAACATCTTTACCAATACCTGCTATGTCATATTTATACGCTGCATTTATTGTTGCGTCCCACATTTTGGTAGTACCATCACTTGCTAAATAATCTGTAGCTCCGTCTCCTAACGTCATTCCGTATTTCAGGGATAAATAAGATTCTACTTTTTGTTCGGTTGCAGCAGAATGAACACTTTTAAACATAATAATTTCAGCAATTTCTCCTGTTAACTCACCAGAATAGGTAGTACCTATAAAAGTACTACTAACTGAACCAATTTGTAATGTGGCACTTGCGCCAAGTAGATTATTCAATAAAGTACCAACAATACCTAGAGCACTAGATCCGCCTCCATTGGCCATACCATTTTTATAGAAACTTTGACTAACAGTTAAATTAGGACCCGAAAAAAGAGTACTTAACTTTGCACTTGTTATAGAAAATTCGTTATTTATTTCAGAAGTAAAAGTTTGCGTAGTCGATAGTAAACCAGCAAACCCACTTTCTGTATTGGTCATTTTAATTTCACCTCCTAAAACTCCAGAATCGTGTGAAAAAATATAGCCACCAGCAGTTCTTTTAGCAACCACATAACTAGTCATACCACCAGCTCCTAAAATATTGTTTGCGGCAAAACTTGACTTACTATCTAAGATAGCACTTCCGTCAAATACCATTGTAGGATTAAAATTAGTTCCAGAAACATTAAAAGTTGGTCTTCTAGTACCAGAACTTTCTAGATCAAACCCGTTTGAAGATTGATCATCCCATTCAGATACATAACTCCCGTTTGATGTTGTTGAAGAACCTGCATCGGCTTTAATCCAAAAACCAAGATTAGAAGTCTCCCCTCCTGGTCCTTGTGCGTTCATTGTATTTATTCCGAAAAATAAAGACAGTAATAATATTTTGTTCGTTAGTATTTTTTTCATAATATCAAATTTAGTTGAGTAGCGAATGTAAAAATCATTGATAACTTTACAAAGATTTTTCCCTTAAAATAATTACGGTATTACCATAATTACACCCTTTTTTCATAAATAAATATGAATACCATACTTAAAGTATCTCTTTCCCTTACTTTATACAAAAAAAAATCATTCATTGGATCATAATTAATTATCATAAATGAACTTAAAAAAATGAAATACATTCATTTTTACAAAAACGAATTGACAGGTTTTTATAACAATCTTTTTTACAAAAATTGTAGTGATACTTTAATAAGTCTTAATGTAACAATGCAAAAAAACCTTTAAAGTCATTGTTTGTCATAAATTAAATTTCCCTATTAAAAACAAGAGTTATCCTCACAGACTAGGTGCTTTCACAAATTATTTTTTTATCCTAAAGCTATTTTGGTTTTTCAAACTATTTTTGCCTTGAGCTTAGTAAAACATATTTATTTGTAAGATGCTTTACTAACAACATTAAAATAGTGAATTATTGTTTTAAAGTGTAACCCTAAAATTTTACAACTATGAAAATCATAAAAGTCCTTTTTGTATCTATTCTATTTTCTCTTGCTTTTAATTCTTGTACAGATTTAGAAGACGACAATCTAGATACTACTTCTAGGCTAAATATTCAATCTACTGGAGATATTTCTCAAGACAACGGTAGCAAACCATAAGCAATTCTTTAAGAATTCAATGAAAACAAACTATTACCAAAGTAGTAGACTCAATTAAGCATAACCTTAAAATCCCTATAAAATGAAAACCTTAAAAATCTTATTCGTATCAATTCTTTTTACCCTTGCTTTTACTTCTTGTACAGATTTAGAAGATGACAATTTAGACACCAATGCTGTAGAAAACATACAAGCAACAGGAGATATTTCTCAAGACAACGGTAGCAAACCATAAGTACTA
>NZ_JBPOGL010000045.1:0-23154 GCF_051251875.1 Polaribacter sp. | reverse complement strand
TTTTACCTTTTCCTTCATCTCCCCATTGTAATCCTAGTAATAAATCTACAGCCATTATAGTTGTGTTAATTGTTGTTGTATAGTTAATTATATTTTTTATTATTTCATTTTATTTAAAATACAAAGACATAAAGTTTTTTAGAAAATACTTTAATTGAAAATTGTATTCTGAAAACTGCCAAATACATGGCTATTCTTTCTTTTTTGTTCCGTAAAAATAGAGTGAATGATTATGAATATCAATATTAAAAACATCTTCTATTGTTTTTTTGATAATTTGAATTCTAGGGTCGCAAAACTCTTTTACTTCGCCAGAATCTGTAAATATTACATGATCGTGATTTTTATCAAAATAACTTTTTTCATAACGTGCCATAGATTGCCCATCAAACTGATGTTTTCTAACTAATCCGCAATCTAACAACAAATCTATAGTATTATAAAGTGTAGCTCTACTAACTCTATAATTTTTGTTTTTCATCTTAATATAAAGAGATTCTATATCAAAATGTTCTTCAGCATCATAAATTTCTTGAAGTATAGCAAAACGTTCAGGAGTTTTTCTGTGCTTGTTTTCTTCCAGATAAGAGGTGAAAACTTTTTTAACTACGTCTTGATTCTCAAGAGAATTACTCATTTATATTGCTTTTTTTTAGAATTTACAAATTTACAGTTATTTCTGAATAAAAGCCATTTTTTATTAGTGAAACTACCTTTTAAAAATAACTAAGTAATTCTTTGGAATGGGTTTGTTAAAATAACCGCTGTTTTTTATTGTGTTTTACAAGTTAATTTACGGGTTACAACGTATTAACGCGTTCTACTTTTTTAATGCCTTCTACTTTTTCTATGCTTTTAATAAGTTTACCTAATTGCGAACTATTTTTAACACTTAAAGATATTTTTCCATCAAAAACACCTTCATCACCAGCAACATTTATGCTGTTAATAAAAACGCCCATGTTACTAGAAATAATTCTAGTGATGTTGTTGATAATACCTTTGTTGTCTACACCATTTATTTTTAAAATAGCTTTAAAATCTTGTTTGGTAGAATCTATCCATTTTGCAGGCATAATTCTATAAGCGTAATTAGATTGTAAAGAAATTGCATTCGGACAATTTTTTTTATGAACTTTTAATCCATCATTTATGGTTAAAAAGCCAAAAACTTTATCACCCGGAATTGGGTTGCAGCATTTAGAAATTTTATAATCTAATTTTTGTTCTTCTTTTCCAAAAACTAGGGCATCGTATTTATTAGAAACTTCATCCGTCTCTACGGGTTCATGTACCGTAGGGTTTTTTCTTAATTTGGTTTTAAAGAAATTTAAAATAGTACTACTTCTTTGTGCTACAAAGGCTTTTAATTGCGTATTATCTATAGCGCCATTACCTATTCTAAAAAATAAATCGAAACTAGTTTTTAATTTAAAAAAACTCACCAATTCATTGATGGTTTTTTCATTAAATGGAATTTTTAAATGACGCAGTTTTCTTGTTAAAACGGCTTTTCCTTCTTCTGCTATTTGTTTTTCTTCTTCTTTTAAAGCTGCTCTAATTTTAGTTTTAGCTCTAGCTGTAATTACAAAATCTAACCATCTAGCATTTGGTTTATTAACAGCGCTGGTTATTACTTCTATTTGATCGCCACTTTTTAAGGTAAAACTTAAAGGAACTAGTTTTCCGTTTACTTTTGCTCCTCTACATTTTAAACCAACATCTGTGTGAATAGAAAATGCAAAATCTAATGCTGATGCATCTTTTGGTAACGATTTTAAATCTCCTTTAGGTGTAAAAACATAAATTTCTTTAGAATAAAGGTTTAGTTTAAAATCTTCCACAAAATCTACAGCATTGATGCTCTGATTTTCAAGGGTTTCTTTTAATTTATTTAGCCAAGTTTCTAATCCACTTTCTTTTTCTGGTCCTTGTTTGTATTTAAAATGAGCTGCATATCCTTTTTCTGCTATTTCGTTCATTCTTGCTGAACGAATTTGAACTTCTACCCATTCTGCATTTGGCCCAACAACCGTAATATGTAAGGCTTCATAACCTGTAGATTTTGGTTGCGAAATCCAATCTCTTAATCTGGTAGGGTTGGGTTTAAAGTAATCTGTAACAATGGTATAAATTTTCCAAGCATCAAATTTATCATCATTAGAAGTGGTGGTATAAATAATTCTAATGGCATATTTATCATAAACTTCATCAAAAGTTACGTTTTGGCTTCTCATCTTTCTTCTGATAGAATAAATAGATTTGAAACGTCCTTTTATTTCATAGGTAAATTTTTCTTTGTCTAATCCTTTTTGTAATGTATTGGTAAAAGATTCTAAATATTTTTGTTGCTCTTCTTTGCTTTCTTTAATTTTAGCTACAATGTCATTATAAACATCTGGTTCTGTGTATTTTAATCCTAGGTCTTCTAATTCTGTTTTAATATTGTACAAACCCAATCTGTGTGCCAAAGGTGCGTAAATATATAGCGTTTCTGATGCAATTTTTACTTGTTTATGGGCTGGCATTGCATCCATAGTTTGCATATTATGAAGCCTGTCTGCAATTTTTATTAAAATTACTCGCACATCATCATGCAATGTTAAGAGCATTTTTCTAAAATTTTCTGCTTGAATAGAAGCGTCTTGCTCTTTGTTTAATCGAGAAATTTTTGTGAGTCCGTTTACAATTCTGGCAATAGTTTCACCAAACAATTGTTCCATATCATCTATGGTATAATCGGTATCTTCTACAACATCGTGTAACAAAGCAGAAGCTATAGAAACTGCACCCAAACCAATTTCCATTGCCACTATTTTTGCCACAGCAATAGGATGAAAAATATAAGGCTCGCCCGTTTTTCTACGCTGTTTAGAATGTGCATCTACAGCAATATCAAAAGCTTTTCTTATAAGTACTTTATCTTCTTTAGATAAGACTTCATAAGTGCCTTTTAGCAAATCTTTGTATCTATTTGCTATTTCCTTATTTTCTTCTTCTATGGTTGCTTTATATTCCAAAATTTCACTCAAATTATTATTTTTTAACTTAAAGTGAAAGTAACTATAAGTATTTTAACATACAAGTATTTCGTTTTCTAAATGTAATTAATTCTTATTTTCTAAAAATGTAAAAAATTGGTATCTGTTTAGTGGTTTTACTTTTAAGTTTGAATACTTATTCTTAAAATAAGAACACTACAAAGACACTTTTTGAACTTCAGAAAAAGAAAGAATAAATTGTAAATTCTGTGATAGAAAAAAATTAGCTTTTTAAATTTTTAATTCTTTCCAACAAAGTTGGATGAGAATAATGTGCAAAAACATAGGCCGGATGTGGCGTTAAATTACTCAAACTATTTTTAGATAATTTTTTAAGCGATGTTATGAGTGCTTTCCCTTCAAAAGTTTCTTTTGCAAAATTATCTGCCTGATATTCAAATTTTCTGGACATATAATTCATAAACAATCCTGTAATTTCTGAAATAGGAGAGTATAAAATTCCGAATGCAATTAAACCAATATGAAAGCTAGGTATTGATACACCTAAGGCTTCAGACAAGGCAGGAGAATTTATAAAAAGAGATAAAATAAACAATGTAAGTCCTGTAAGTAGTAGAGATGCAATTAGGTTAAAGATAATATGTTTTTTTTTGTAATGTCCAACTTCATGTGCTAAAACAGCTACAATTTCATCTGTTTCTAAGTCGTTAATTAAGGTGTCATAAAGTGTAATTCTTTTTTGAGAACCAAAACCAGAGAAATAGGCATTGGCTTTTGTAGAGCGTTTAGAACCATCAATTACAAAAATATTTTGAATGGTAAAACCTACCTTTTTAGCGTATTTTTCAATAGCAGATTTTAATTCGCCTTCTTCTAAAGGGGTTTGTTTGTTAAATAAAGGAACAATCAATTTTGCATAAAACATATTCATAAAAAAAGAAAAAACAGCAACAAGCATCCAGGCGTATATCCAAAAATCTTTTCCTGTAAGTTGATAAAACCAAATAATAAGAGCTATAATTCCACCACCTAAAAAGATGCTCATAAACCAACCTTTTAATTTATCTAGCCAAAATAATTTTACGGTAGATTTGTTAAACCCAAACTTTTCTTCAATCACAAATGTTTGGTAATAAGAAAAAGGAGTTTTTATAATGTCTGAGCCTATCATTATAATACCAAAGAAAATTAGTGCGACTAAAATTGGGTTGCTTGTAAAATTTCTTGCAAAATTATCTATGTATTTAAAACCATCTATAAAAAAGAAAAATAGCGTGATTATCATAGAAAAAGTACCAACAAGGTTAGAGAATTTGGCATTGGTTTTCTTATAAGCTTGCGATTTTTTGTATTCCTCTTTGTCATAAACATCTTTTAATTCACTAGGAATTTCGTCATCAAAATGTTTTTCATTTAAGGAGTCTAATATTTTATCAACAATAAAATTAATGACTAATAGTGCTATTAATATGTAAAATATAGTTGTTGGTTGCATTTGATTTTTAAGTTGTTCGGGTTTCTGTAAATAATGGACAAAGAAAAAGCAATTTAGGTTTAAAAAATAATAATTGTTTACCAAAAAGTGATAAAAAATACTTTCATTAAATGAGTTGGCGGCAATACGTGAAAAAATTCGTTGATTTATAAAAGCGTGAGATTTTATTTGAATTTAGTAAACTAATTAGTTAACTTTGTAATGTGATAAGAAAGATAATTATTTACAAGGAATATTTTGCTAAATTCTATAAAGCACAAGACGAAAAGATTCGAGAAAAAATTGGATATGTTTTAGATTTAGTTCGGTTTGAAAGACAAGTACCAAAAAAGTTTTTTAAATACCTTGAAAATACAGACGGTATTTATGAAGTACGTGTAATTACAACTTTCAAAAGTATAAGAATATTATGTTTTTTCGACGAAGGAAATTTAGTTGTACTTGCTAATTGTTTTGTAAAGAAAACTCAAAAAACACCAAAGAAGGAAATTAAACTTGCTGAAAATCTTAAAAAAGAATATTTAAAAGATAAAAACAAATAATATGAATAAAATAACTGATTTTGAAGATATACTAATTGGAGAATATGGAAAAAAAGGAAATGAAAATCGTGATAAATATGACGCTGACTCTCTTGCATTTCGATTAGGAATTATGTTAAAAGAAGCTCGAAAAGAAGCTAATTTAACCCAAGAAGAATTGGCGGAAAGAACTGGAACTAAAAAAAGCTATATTTCACGAATTGAACGTGGATTGAGTGACATTCAAATATCTACTTATTACAAACTAATTGAATTAGGTCTTGGAAAACATTTGAATATTGAAATTTCATAAATAAAAGTACTGTAGTTATCACCATATAAACTTTTTTGCTAGTTTTTGTTTACTTGAGAAAGTCCTTTTGGACTTTGAACTACCCCAAAAAGTGAAACACTTTCTATCTGTGTTTTTATTTCCTAACTTTATTACTAAAACACGCAACTAAACCTTGTGTAAATGCCTTGAACAAAAGTTCCTATTTGTAAGTTGTTTGCTAGTTTTTAGAAAGAGTTACTATATTAATATTTTCACAAAAAAATAATAGCTTCTAAACTTGTAAAGCTTATTTTATGTTTAGCTAAAAAATAAGTTGTATAAATACCTACCTGGTGTAAAAGTAAATCCTCCTGCAATGATGATTGCTCCAAAATATAATAGAATCATTTTTCGTTTATGTGCTTTTACATTGCCTTTCTTAATCGCTAAATAAGCGGTAGGAACCGTATAAATGGCAAGAAAACTAAAACTATGAATCCACCCAAAATGATTAAAGATTCTAGGGCCAACTTCTGCAGGCATAAAGAGTGTTATGCCAGCTGTTATTAGCATCAGAATCATATAAACTCTTCCAAAATTTTTGTGTGTATTGGTACCTTTTTTTATCAATAATAAAATTGTTCCAATTATAAAACAAGGAACTACGGTTGCTAAATGCAGGTACATTAAGTTGATATAACTCATAGAATTAAGCTTTTAAAAATTTAAAAATAAGCTAATTATTAAAACAAAATTTATTTTATTGTGAAAATAATACTCGTGTGCTTTGTTTATAAAAGTAGAGTTAGCTTCTAGAATTTTAGCAACAAATTCATCAATAGAAATTGGCTTGTATTAGAAAGTTTGCATATTGTTACTAGTTTTTAAATGCTTTTTTTATGTACTGAAAATTGTACGTGCTTCTATTAAAAGCGATGTTATAAAGTTCAATATGAAAAAAGTTGAAACTAGGTAACATAACTTTTTTGGCAGTTAACAGGCTAAAAAGGAGTGCAAATGATTCATGGTTACCCGTATTTTTTGAGTTTTTTAAACTTATTAAAAAGAGTGATTTTAAAGAAAGAAAATTCTAATGAAATTGTTGCTAAAAAATTACTTTTAAATTTACCAAACTTCTAACAAATTCCATTTCGTCATTCTTTTTAAAGTGTCTATCTTTATCGGCTGTAAAAAGTCACTTTTTTAATGGAACTCTACAAAGAAAATCAACTTAAAGTATACAATTCTCTTAGCAAAAAAAAAGAGGAATTTAAACCCATAACAGACGGATACGTAGGTATGTACGTTTGTGGTCCAACGGTTTATAGCAACGCTCATTTAGGTAATGTGAGAACATTTATGTTCTTTGATGTTGTCTATAGATATTTGTTACATTTAGGCTACAAAGTGCGCTATGTGCGCAATATTACAGACGCAGGTCATTTAGAAAATGATGCAGATGAAGGCGAAGACAGAATTTCTAAAAAAGCGCGTTTAGAGAAAATTGAACCCATGGAAGTAGTACAGAAATACACTGTAGACTTTCATGATGTGTTAAAAAATTACAACTTTTTACCGCCTAGTATAGAGCCAACTGCAACAGGACATATTGTTGAGCAGATAGAAATGATTAAAGAAATCATGGAAAAAGGCTTTGGATATGAGGTAAATGGTTCTGTGTATTTTGACGTACACGAATACAATAAAAAAGAAAATTACGGCATTCTTTCTGGTAGAAAAGTAGAAGATTTAATTCACAATACTAGAAGTTTAGACGGGCAATCGGATAAGAAAAATCCACAAGATTTTGCCCTTTGGAAAAAAGCAGACGAACGCCATATAATGCGTTGGCCTTCACCTTGGAGCGATGGTTTTCCGGGTTGGCATTTAGAATGTTCTGTAATGAGTACAAAATATTTGGGCGAAAGTTTTGATATTCATGGTGGCGGAATGGATTTGAAATTTCCACATCACGAATGTGAAATTGCACAATCTAAGACATGTAGCGGAGTAACTCCTGTTAATTATTGGATGCACACTAATATGCTCTTGTTAAATAGCCAGAAAATGGCTAAATCAACAGGGAATTTTATTTTACCCAATGAAATTTTATCAGGAAAAAATGATATTTTACCAAAAGCATTTTCCGCAAGTGTAGTTCGTTTTTTTAATATGCAGGCTAATTATAGAAGTATTTTAGATTTCTCTGGAGAAGCGTTAGAAGCCTCTGAAAAAGGACATTCTAAATTAATGGAAGCTGTAAATTTCTTAGAAAAAATAACGGCAGATAAAACGTCTACTTTTGATGTAAAAAAATGGAAAACGGCTTGTTATGCTGCCATGAACGACGATTTTAATACACCTGTTTTAATATCTCAATTGTTTGATGCTGTAAAAGTGATTAACCTTATTAAAGAACAAAAAGCAAGTTTAAATGCAGAAGATTTAACTGAATTTAAAGCAACCTTAAATGCATTTGTTTTTGATGTTTTAGGGTTGATGAATGAAAATTCACAAGACAATTCAGAAAAGATTAATGGTGTAGTAGAGTTGCTTATTAAATTAAGAAAAGAAGCTAGAGAAAATAAAGATTGGGCATTATCAGATCAGATAAGAGATGAATTAATTGCCTTGGGTATTCAATTAAAAGATGGAAGAGAAGGAACCTCTTTTTTAATTAATTAAAAAGAAATTACGAATTGTAAATTTATCAGTTCGAGTGATTTCGATTTTTTATCGAAATTGTATCAAGAACTTTTAGAAATAAATAAAATTTAGTTTTTGAAAAAAATACTTTCATATCCATTTATTTTACTAGTTCGTTTTTATCAAACGGCAATATCACCCTTTACTCCGGCAACGTGTAGATATAGTCCAACGTGTTCGCATTATACAATTGAAGCTTTACAAAAACATGGTTTATTTACTGGCGGTTGGTTAGCCTTAAAAAGAATATTTAGTTGTCATCCTTGGGGAGGTAGTGGTTATGATCCTGTACCAGAGAATTTAGAGAAAAAAGAATAGAAATAAGAAAATAGACGTAAGGCTTAATGACAAAAGACTTATGACTAATTGATTAAAATTTTAGGTTCTAATAAAAATGTCTCCTCGAGCGCAGTCGAGAGGTTTTTTTAGATTAACATTATAATAATTAGGTCTCGACTGCGCTCGACCAGACACAGAGAAAAATATGATTTTTTTAGGAATAGAATGGAATCCTTCAATAGGAATTGATTTAGGCTTTTTTACCATTCGTTGGTATAGTTTAATGTTTGTTACGGCATTTTTGTTGGGTTTACATTTGATGAAAAAAATATATATAGAAGATAAAATTCCTGTAGAAAAGTTAGATACTTTATTTATGTACACGTTTATTTCTATGTTGGTAGGAATGCGTTTTGGCGATGTATTTTTTTATAGTTGGAGTTATTATCAAAATCATTTATTAGAAATATTTTTACCTATAAAAGAAAGTGCAAACGATTCTTTATTTGGAATTATAAAAGGTTGGAAATTTACAGGATTTACTGGGTTTGCAAGTCATGGTGCTGCAATTGGTATTATAGTAACCATGTATTTTTATGCTAAAAAACATCTAAATAAACCTTGGTTGTTTATTTTAGATAGGTTGGGTATTATGGTAGCTTTGGCTGGGTTTTTTATTCGTTTTGGTAATTTTTTCAACTCAGAAATTTATGGTAAAGAAACAGGTTCTAATTTTGGCGTAATTTTTAAGGCTGCCGGAGAAACTGTACCTAGACATCCAACGCAATTATATGAAGCTTTTAGTTATTTAGTTTTATTTTTTGTGCTTTGGCATTTGTATTGGAAAACAGATAAAAAACAACAAGTAGGTTATTTGTTTGGTCTTTTTATGGTAGTTCTTTGGTCTTTAAGATTTATTATAGAATTTTTAAAAGAAGCGCAAGTAGAAGGTAGAGAAGATTGGGTCTTTAATTCTTTAAATACAGGGCAGGTATTAAGTATCCCATTAGTTTTAATTGGTTTTTGGTTAATGTTTAGAAAAACACAAAAAATAGAATAATAAAAATGGAAAAACTTAAAGAACGCTGGGGAATAACCAGTAATTGGTCTATTGTAGCAATATTTGTTGTTTTTTCTATAAATGGCTCTTTTGCAACTTGGGTTGCAAAACCAATAACTGTCTTTTTAGGATTATCGCAAGAAACAACAAACCCTTGGGTTTTTTGGCCACTAAGAATATTATTAATTTTTCCTATTTACCAACTTACACTGCCAATTGTTGGTTGGTTTTTTGGTCAATTTAAGTTTTTTTGGGAATTTGAAAAAAAGTTTTTAAGCAGAATAGGATTGGGCTTTTTGTTTAAAAAACAAGAGGAGTAATGAATACTTACTAGTTAAAAATTGCATTATTTTACTTTAAAACCATTTGGCTTATTGGGTGTTTTTATTGGTGAATAAGTTGTCTTTTAGATTTCAATGATAGTTTCAACCTTTTCTTTTTTAATCACATAACTGTAAAACCACATAATAGTAAAAGTGGGAACGATATCTAAAAATGGAATTGCCTCTTCAATAAAACTAAGTATTGCTGCAACTTTTCCTTCTTTTCCTTTATACATTTTTGTCATTATATAGGCAGATAATGGCGCCCAAACAATATCTGTAAAAGGAATGAATCCAATGGCATCTAAAACAAGACTTAGTACTAGTTTTTTGTATTTTTTATTCATTATTTAAATAATCAGCAAAATTCTTGCCAAAAGATATTGTTTTATCCTATAAATTTTTATGTTTGCTGAAATTAACTTTTAAACGTGATTTTTCAAGAATTTAAAGAAAAAATTAAATTTCTAAAAAGCTCAGAACTACAAGGTTTGTCTGCTCAATTTAAATTGGCACCAGCTGTTAGGTTACAGTTTGATACTGAGAAAATTAAAGCAAACAATCCAAGAAAAGCTGCAGTTTTAGCGTTGTTTTATCCAAATAAAAATAATGAAACTTGCTTTTTACTCACGCAAAGAGCTAGTTATAAAGGAACACATTCCGCTCAAATTAGTTTTCCTGGTGGAAAAATAGATAAAACAGACGTAAATTTAGAACAAACCGCTTTAAGAGAAACTTTTGAAGAAGTTGGAGTTTTAACATCTGCTGTAAAAATTATTAGAGAAATAACTGATGTGTATATTCCGCCAAGTAATTTTTTAGCAACACCTTTTTTAGGGTTTGTAGAAACACAACCAACATTTGTTTTAAACTATGAAGTTGAAAAAACGATAGAAGTTTTAGTACAAGATTTGTTAGATGAAAACTCTATTACCAATATTAAAATGAACACTTCATATATGAATAATATTTCAGTACCTTGTTTTGTATTTAATAAAAATATTGTTTGGGGAGCAACAGCAATGATGCTTTCTGAAATTAAAGAACTCTTAAAATAGGGTTCTTCATCAATTGTTTTGTAAATTTGTTATAAACCACTTAAAAACTAACTAGAATGCCTTTATTTAAAAGGAATCCTTTTGGCCATATTTTGATATTAAAAAAATGGCTTATCAGAATTTTTGGAATTGTATCTCACGGTAGATATCGTAAATTTAACAACCTTCAAATAGAAGGTTCAGAGAATCTTAAAAAATTACCAGATTCAGGGGTCTTATTTATTGCCAATCATCAAACTTATTTTGCAGATGTAGCAGCTATGTATCATGTTTTTAATGCTTCTTTAAGTGGTAGAGATGATTCTATAAAGAATATTGGATATATCTGGAAACCCAAATTAAACGTTTATTTTGTTGCGGCAGGAGAAACAATGAGATCTGGATTATTGCCTAAAATATTTGCATATATGGGCTCGGTTTCAATTGAGAGAACATGGAGAAGTGACGGGAAAGATGTAAAAAGGCAAGTTAAAAATTCTGATATTTCTAATATAGGAAAAGCAATTAACGATGGTTGGGTAATTACTTTTCCGCAAGGTACAACAACTCCTTTTAGACCAATTAGAAGAGGTACAGCGCATATTATTAAAACCTACAAACCGGTTGTAGTACCTATTGTAATTGATGGTTTCAGACGTTCTTTTGATAAAAAAGGATTGAATATTAAAAAACGAAATGTGCTGCAGTCTATGGTAATTAAAGAACCGTTAGAAATAAATTATGAGAATGAAAGTGTGGCAGAAATTGTTACTAAAATAGAGTATGCTATTGAGCAACATCCTTCTTTCTTAAAAGTGTTGTCTGTAAAAGAATTAGAAGAACTTACTAAAGAAGAAGAAGAACTTAATAAAAAAAGAACTTTCTGGAGTTCTTAAAAAGACAAAAGCTAATTTTAAAAAGAAACATCTAATTAGGTTGAATTTATTTTCAGTTTTTTGGATGTTTTTTTTGTTCTAAATGTACCATTAAAGCTACAGCAGAACTAAAGTTGTTTGTTGGTTTTAACGCCACTGTTTGGCTTGTATTTTATCATTATAACAACAGGTAAACTTATTGTTTTAAACGAAAGAAACCTCACTAATTTGTGAGGTTTCTTTTATTATTTATAAGAATTTTTGGTTGTATTAACCTTTAATTCTTTCTTTATAAAGTTCAAACTTATTCGATTCTTTTTTAGGCCAGTTGTTGTTAGAAGTATCTATATCTGCAGTTTCAAATTCTGGGTCTACAATGATTTCTACAATTTCTTTTGCAGAAGTAAATACTCTTTTTACGGTTGTATCGTCTTTCATCCAAATTTGAGCCGGGAAGGTTTGTTTTTCACTTGTACCATCTGCATAGGTTAACCCCACAATTAAAGGCATTACTAAACCTCCTGGTTTTTCAAATTCAACTTCATAAATATAGCTAGGTATTTCTTTTCCGTTAGCGTATGCATCCATGGCTTTGGCATTGGCATCTTCTTTTTTATCCGTAATAAAAACTAAGTCTCCTAAACGTTCAAAATATTGTTGGTATTGTATTTTTAATTTGGCAACTCTTTCATTGGGCTTGTCTGTTAAATAAAGTGGTCTAACGTTTTTTATTCCAATATCCGTTACATCAGTTGTGTAAAACCAACCTCTCCAAAACCAATCTAAATCCATACCAGAAGCATCTTCCATAGTTCTGAAAAAATCCGCTGGTGTTGGGTGTTTAAACATCCAACGTTGAGAATAGGTTCTAAAAGCATGATCAAATAATTCTGGTCCCATAATAGTTTTACGTAAAATATACAAACCAGATGCTGGTTTTGTGTATGCGTTAGGACCAAATTGATTTACATAATCTCCTTGAGACATAATAGGAGAGATGTTGCTTTGGTCTCCGCTCATATATCTTGTAATTTCAGAAGCAGGGTTTTTTGCAAATAATTCATAATCATAAGAAAATTCTGCCAATATTTCTACAAAAGAATTCAGTCCTTCATCCATCCAAGTCCATTGTCTTTCATCAGAATTTACAATCATCGGGAAAAAATTATGTCCAATTTCATGTATAATTACGCCTAACATTCCTTTTTTAGTTCTGTCAGAATATGTTCCGTCCGGATTTGGGCGTCCAAAATTGAAACAAATCATAGGGTATTCCATACCTTGTCTTTCTGAATGCACGGAAATAGCTTTGGGATATGGATAATCAAAAGTTAATTTAGAGTATTCAATCAACGTATGTGCAACTGCTCTTGTAGAGTGTTCTTCCCATAATGGATTTCCTTCTTTCGGATATAAAGAAACCGCCATGACAGTTTTACCATTAATATCTGTAGCCATGGCATCCCAAATATATTTTCTAGAGGTTGCAAAGGCAAAATCACGAACTTTATTCGCTTTAAATTTCCATGTTTTTGTATTTGTTGCGCGACCTTTTTCAGCTTTTTCAGCTTCTTCTTGTGTTACAATCATTACAGGATTATCAAAAGTGTTTCTTGCTTTTTCCCAACGTTTACGTTGTGTTTTTGATAATACATCTTTTTCATTTTGTAAAACCCCGGTAGCATCTACTATATGATCTGCAGGAACTGTTAAATTTACTTCGTAATCTCCAAATTCTAAAGCAAATTCACTTCTTCCCCAGAACTGCATATTTTGCCATCCTTCTACATTGTTATAAACAGCTAATCTTGGAAAAAATTGAGCAATTGTATAGTTGTTGTTTCCGTCTTCAAAAGTTTCCAATCCAGAACGTCCACCATCTTTATTAATGTCATTTATTTTATAATTCCATTTTATTTTAAACTTAAAAGTTTCGCCAGAGGCTAAACCTTTCGGTAAGTTTACACGCATCATGGTGTTGTTTATAAAATAGGATAATGGTTTTCCGTTGCTTTCTACTTTTTCTATGTTAAAACCAAAGCCTTTACCTTCTTTCATGTAAGTGGTTTTAAATTTTTCTGGAGTTAAATATGCTGTAGAACCACTTGTAGATTTAGTTAATGGAGTTTGAGAATCATCGGCACGCATATTTTGATCTAATTGTACCCATAAATATTCTAAATTGTCTTTAGAGTTATTGTGATAGGTAATTTTTTCATCGCCATATATAAAATTTGTAGCTTCGTCTAAACGGATGTCCATTACATAATCTACCTTTTGTTGTGTGTATTGATGTCCTGGCGCACCAGAAGCAGTATGCTGATCATTTGGTGTTGCCAAAACATCTTTCATTTGCCTGAATTTGTTTTGATCTGTATGACCTTGTATTACTTCTTTTGCATTTTCAGTTTCATTTTCTTGGGCAAAAGATGTTGTTGCTACAAAGAAAATAGAAAATAGGAGTAAGCTAAATTTTCTCATATATATTATTTGAATTATTTATGTTTACAAAAATAAGATTATGTTATTTAACGGTTAAAAAATGAAAGTTTTTTTAACATATTTTTATCAAATAGTAAGTTTTGATAAATAAAGTAAAATTTTAAAATAAAAAAGCGATATTTTAAATATCGCTTTTATTAGATTTATTAAAGGAACTATCCTTTAATTTTACTTTTAAATTTCTCAAATTTATTTTCTACCTCTTTTGGAAAACTGTTATTAGAGGTGTCTACATCTGCCGTTTCTAAATCTGGATCTATTTCAATTTTAGTAATTTCTTTATCCGAAGAAAAAACTTTGGTAACCTCATTATCATTTAGTCTCCAGATTTGTGCTGGATACGTTTTTCTTTCTTTTGTACCATCTTTATAGCTAAATTCTACAATAATAGGCATTACCAATCCGCCGGGTTTGTTGTAAGTAATTTCATAATGAAATTTTGAATTTGGATTTTTTTGTGCGCCAAAACTTAAACCAGGCGTTGTGTCTTCAATAAAATTTACGTTATAAGTATTTGTGTTGTCTGTGTAAAATTTCTTGACACCTTTTATGCCGATATCTGTTACATCGGTGGTATAAAACCAACCTCTCCAAAACCAATCTAAATCCATTGCAGAAGCATCTTCCATAGTTCTAAAAAAGTCTGCTGGTGTTGGGTGCTTAAACATCCAACGTTGCGCATAGGTTCTAAAAGCATGATCAAATAATTCTTTTCCCATAATGGTTTCTCTTAAAATCCATAAAGCGGTTGCGGGTTTTCCGTAGGCATTGTTTCCAAATTCATACACGTGATCACCTTTAGACATAATAGGTGCAATTTTAGATTGATCACCACTCATATATGCTACTATATTCTTTGGATAACCTCTTGTAATAGGAAAATCTTTGTCATACGCTAATTCTGCTAACATTTCTACATAAGAGTTTAAACCTTCGTCCATCCAAGTCCATTGTCTTTCGTCAGAGTTTACAATCATCGGGAAAAAATTATGGCCAACTTCATGAATGGTAACTTTTATCATTCTGTATTTTGTTCTGTCAGAATACGTTCCGTCTGCATCTGGACGACCAGGATTGAAACAAATTTGTGGATATTCCATACCCATTTGTCCGTCTACAGAAATTGCTTTGTGGTACGGATAATCAAAAGTATATTTAGAATAGGTTTTTAACGTTTGTGCTACAGCTCTTGTAGAATGTTCGCCATATAACGGATTTGCTTCTTTAGAATAGAATGAATATGCCATTACTGTTCTGCCGTTTATATCTACAGCCATACCGTCCATAATAAATTTTCTAGATGTTGCAAATGCGTAATCTCTAACATTTTTTGCAGAAAATTTCCAAGTTTTAGTTTTCTTTGATTTGGTTTTTTCTATTTCAATGGCTTCTTTTTGGGTGACAATTTCCAAAGGATTATCGAAAGATTTTTTTGCTTGAGCCAATCTTTTAAGTTGTTCTGTAGAAAATAATTCTTTTTCATTTAGTAAGACGCCAGTTGCGCCTAAAGTATGGTCTGCCGGTGTTGTTATGTTTACATCAAAATCTCCAAATTCTAGCGCAAACTCACTTCTTCCCCAAAATTGGTCGTTTTGCCAACCTTCTACATTATCATAGACACACAATCTTGGGTAAAATTGTGCAATTACGTAACTGTTATTATCATCTTCCGGAAAATGTTCAAAACCAGATCTTCCACCTTGTGTTACATGATTATTAATATTGTACCACCAGGTTACTTTAAAGGAAAAGGTAGCACCTGCAGCCAAAGGTTGAGGTAAATTAATACGCATCATAGTTTGGTTAATGGTGTAAGACAACTTACTGCCATTGGTATTGGTAACAGACATAATTTTAAATCCGCCATCAAAAGGTTTGTCTATATAATTACTTTGAAACTCGTCTTTACTTATGCTTGTTGGTATTTTTTTAGATTGAATGTCTGGTGTTTTAGAATCTGCGGCGCGCATATTTTGGTCTAACTGCATCCATAAATAAGGTAAATTATCTTCAGAATTGTTATGATAGGTTATGGTTTCACTTCCAGATATACGTTGTTTGTCATCATCTAAAACAATGTCCATTACATAATCTACTTTTTGCTGAGTATATTTTTTACCGGGTGCGCCAGAAGCAGTTCTTTGACTGTTAGGTGTTGCCAACTCATCTTTTAGTTGTTTAAATTTATTCTGATTTGTATGTCCTTGTTTGGTTATTTTTGAGTCTTGCCCAAAAGTATTTGATGCAATAAAAAAGAGGGACAATACTAGAAAAGTGAGTTTCTTCATGATGATTTTAAATTGGTTTACAAAAGATCACAAATTACGGATAAGTTAGTGAAAAAGTTAAAAAGAGTTAAAATTTTAACAAAGCTTTATCATTATTAGCGGATAGCAACATACTTTTATGTTTTTTGCCAACTTTAGATTTTATTAAATTTTGTTGTTTCTTAAAATGTGTGGTTAAAATTGTATTGGTAAGTTCTATTGTTTTTACCGTTTTAATACTATCTATTTCTAAATAAAAATAAACCAATTCACCGTCATATTCTTTGCCGATATAATTAAATCTTTTAGCAACGTCATTTATTTTAAAATGTAGTTTTTCGTTTAAATATTGTTTAAAATAGTGGTCGTTGTTTTTTAATTCTTTTTCTGTAGTTAATTGTAAATCAATATTATAATCTTTGTTTAGGGCTTCTTCTATATCATCCATAAAAACATTAATTGTTATTTGAATAGATTGTGAGTTGCTACTATATTCAATTTGGGTTAAACTCAAATAATATTTGTGAGCAGAGAAGGAGAGTAGCGGAATTACAAAAAGAAGTACATATATTTTTTTTAATTTCATAGGGTTCATAAAACAATTATTGCGCCAAATTACTCAATATTAATAATTTTTAAATAAGGTACACTTTCTCTTTGTAAAATATTAATAACTTCTAAAATTTTACCGTTATTATGCAAATTTTCGATGCCTAAAGGATTGCAATATTCTAAAAAATGAAAATAATTTTCTATTGGAATTTGTAATTTTGTAAAGAAAAAGTTTTCACCCAATTCAGACATAATTTTGTACGGAAATGCTTTATTAATAGCTAATTTTTTACGCAAAGCCCACAAGCGTTCAGAATTTTTAAAAGGAAGTTTTGCTGCTGCACCAACGCCTTCTAAAGAATTTCGCATTGTATTTACCACAGGTGGCCGTACTCTTTGGTCTATATGATCATCTCCTTCTACAATTTTCATGTTTACATCAGAGAAATCCATTAATTTTCTTAATAATGAATCTTTTTTATTTACAGGTAGGTTTTTAGAATCTACACCTAATATTCCGGATAAATTATTAAGTTTTAAATCAAATTCATCTAGTTCAAACACGTTAGATGTTAAAAATATTGCAACGTTTTTAGTGTCAAAAATATTTTTTGTAATTACTATTTTTTTGGTATGATGTTGTATGGTAGAAACTTGTAAAGAATCTCCAACCGAAACAAACATTCTAAATGATCCTTCATCCGAAGAAAAAGTTCCTTGATGCGTTTTTATGTTGATAATATGAGCATTTTTAACAATGCCTAACGAATCTAATATCTTTCCGTTTATGGTTGTTTTTTTTTCTTGAGAGAAAGTGTGTAACTGAATAAACAATAACACTAATAAAGTAGGTAGTTTTTTTATCATATCATTGCTAAGTTACTATTTTTTTATTATTTTCAAATAAGAAATACTTTCTTTCTGCAATATTTCTATAAGATCTAAAATCTTATTGTTTTTATATAGTTCCTCTAATTCTGATAGATGACAATATTCTAAGAAAAGTAGGTAATTTTCTTTCGGAATTTTTAATTTTTCAAAAAAGAATTCATCGCCTAATTCAGACAATAATTGAATAGGTAACGTGTTATTTGGGTTTAAATCTTCCTCTTTAAATTTTATACGTTTTTGTTTTTTAAAAGGGTTTAGTATTTTTACTAGGTTGCCAATGTTTAAACCAGAATATTGATTGGCTACTGTTACAGCAATTGGTGGGGTAGCTCTATTGTTTGCATCAATTCTTGAGTCTTTTTGAGAGAAATCTACATTAGAAAAATTCATAGCATCTTTTAATAAGGAATCTTTTCTATTCTTGGGTACTCTTTTAGAGTCTATTCCTAAGATGCCAATTAAATTATTTCTTTTTAATTCAAATTCATCCAATATATATGTATTAGATTTTAAGTAAAAAGTAGCACTTTTGTTAACAAGAATACTTTTTGAAATAATTATTTTTTTAGTGCGATGTTGTATGGATGAAATGTGTAGAGAATCTCCAAGAGAAACTTGTATTGCAAATGTTCCGTCATCCAAAGAAAAAGTACCTTTGTTGGTTTTTAAGTTGATGATATTTGCGTTTTTAACAACATCTAAAGAATCTACTATTTTGCCGTAAAGAATTGTTTTTTGCCCTTGAGAAAAAGTAGCATTTGTAATGCCAAGCACTAAGAATGTTAAAAGTATTTTTTTTATCATATAGCAAATTCTTTTTATTTTAAATGCTATTGAATTCCTTAGACTTTAGTTGTAAAAATTTAATTAATTCAAACTCATTCTTTACATATTTTTTCTTAAAAAGTGTGTCTTGTCTACAGAAGTATAAAAACCTAAAAGTATCTTCTTTTTTAATATTAAAATTTTTATTTAGATAGTATTTGAGCTTATCATACATTAATTGAACCTCTGTGTCTTCTTGTATAACTTTCTTTTCTACATTTAATTTTTTTAATCTACCAGACAAAACAACAAGTAGTAAATCTATATTAGTGCTTGTTATGGCGTATATTTTTCTGTCTACTTTTTTCATCTTTTTTAAACCAGCATTTGGTAAACCTAATGAAACGCCATTTATAAGTTTTGTGTTTTTGTTAGGAGTGCTATGTAAATCAACATCTAAATGACCAGTTAAGTAGTTTCTTTTTAATTCAAAAGCATCTAATTTATAGGTTTTTGGCTGTAAGTAAATAATTAAATCACTAAAGCTAAAACTTGTTTTTTTAACAATGTATTTTTTTTCTAGATATTTTACATTGCTAATTAATAAAGTGTCTCCGGCTGTAGCCGATATTTTAAAAGTACCATTTATAGAAGAAATTGTACCTAATTTAGAGTTTAGATTCACTATATGTGTATTAATTATAACACCTAAAGAGTCTTTTATAATGCCATATAAGGGTTTGTTGTTTTGTGAAAAACAGGTGATATTTAAAAAAAAGAGACAAATTAAAAGGAGTAATTTTTTAACCATATAAGAGCGTTTCTGAATTATTTTTTAGAAAGCAACCCATTTTCGTCTATTATTTTTCGAGGAAAAAGAGCACTTTCTTGTATCAACAACTTTAACAATTGAAGCTTGTTTTTATGCTTAAAAACATAAAGAATGTTTTTATTTAAACAACTACTTAAAAATTGATTAATGTAATCTTTTTCAATTTTTAAATCTGTGATAAAAAAGTCATCAGTAAAGTATTTTCTAATTTTTGTTAGTTCAGTATCTTCACTTTTTAATTTTTTAGCAAGCTTTTCTCGTTTTTGATTTCCGTTAATTTTGTTAATCAAATTGTCTAAATTTACAACGCCTCCAGAACGAATTTTTAACACAGCTTCGTCTTTTTTTGCAGTGGTATTTGCATAAGGTAAGTGAAGTGTTTCTGCATTTACTACAACGCCATTATCTGGCATTATTTCTTTATCAACATAAAATATACTTTGTTTTTTTTCTATTGTAATTTCTTCTAAAGTGTATGTTTTTTCTACTAGTTTGATGTTAAAATTTTCATTTTTTAGAATTTTATCAGAAATAAAAATGATGGTATCATTATAATTTAAATGAGAAACAAAGAGGCTGTCGCCCAATTTTACAGGAATTTCAAAAACACCATATTCATTTGTAATTGTACCAATATTGGTGTTTTTATTAATAATATGTACGTTGTTGATAAACAAACTATCTAAGGTTACTTTACCTTGTATTAGTGTTCTTTTTTCTTGGGCATTAATAGCAATAGAACTAAGTGCCAAAAAGTAAAAAAAATATAATTTTCTCATTGATACAAAGAAAGTAGAAGTGCCTCTTAAAACTCTATTAATAGAATTGTAAACTTATGTTAAAGTAAAAACATTAAAATGATTATTTTTGATCTATGAAAAAAATGATTATTGCTAGTACATCAACCATTTATGGAAGCGGATATTTAGAGTATTTATTACCAAGATTACAAACCTTTTTTACAAATGTAAAAACGATTCTTTTTATTCCGTATGCTAGACCTTCTGGAATTTCTTATAATGAGTACACTGCTATTGCAAAAAAAGCATTTTCTACGATTAATATTGAAGTAAAAGGAATTCATGAGTTTAAAAATGCAAACGATGCTATTTTAAAAGCCGAAGCCATTTTTACAGGTGGCGGAAATACTTTTGAATTGGTAAATCAATTGTATAAAAATGATGTTTTGGTTGATTTAAAAAATGTAATACAGACAGGAACTCCCTATTTAGGAACAAGCGCAGGAAGCAATATTTGTGGTGTAACAATGATGAATACTAATGATATGCCAATTGTTTATCCGCCAAGTTTTGTAACATTAGGTTGTATTCCGTTTAATATTAATGCGCATTATTTAGATCCTATAAAAGGTTCTACTCATAAAGGGGAAACAAGAGAAACACGTATAAAAGAATACCATGTTTTTAATGAAACTGCTGTTTTGGGTTTGCGAGAAGGTTCTTGGTTAGAAGTTTATAACAATGATATCTCTTTAAAAGGCGAACTAACAGCTCGTTTGTTTCAGAAAAACCAAGAGGCAATTGAAATTAAAAATGGAATTATAAATAACTATTTTCTTATTTAATTCTCAAAAATAGTTGCAAATAAAATTACTTATAAACTTTCTTTTAAAACAGCAATTTCATCACGTAATTTTGCAGCTACAATAAAATCTAAATTTTTTGCAGCGGCTTCCATTTGTTTTCGTGTATTTCTAATGCGTTTTTCTATTTCCTCTTTCGGTAAATACTGTAAATCTTGTTCTGCCGCAACTTGTTTGGCGTTGTCATAATGATAGCTAGAAATGGAAGATTTAGACAATGTGTCGTCTATTTTTTTATTTATCTGAGTAGGCGTAATGTTATTTTTTGTGTTGTACGCTATTTGTTTTTCTCTTCTTCTTTCCGTTTCATCAATGGTTTTTTGCATACTGTTGGTTATTTTATCAGCATATAAAATTGCCAATCCATTTACGTTTCTTGCGGCTCTACCAACCGTTTGAGTAATAGAACGATGACTTCTTAAAAATCCTTCTTTATCTGCATCTAAAATAGCCACTAAGGAAACTTCTGGCAAATCTAAACCCTCACGCAATAAGTTTACACCAATTAAAACATCAAACAAACCTTTACGCAAATCTTGCATAATCTCTACACGTTCTAGCGTATCTACATCAGAATGAATATAACGACAGCGAATATCTACTCTGGCTAAATATTTAGTTAATTCTTCTGCCATTCTTTTGGTTAAAGTAGTCACTAAAGTACGTTCATCTTTTTCAACGCGTATTTGTATTTCTTCAATTAAATCATCAATCTGATTTAAACTGGGTCTTATTTCAATTACAGGATCAAGCAATCCTGTTGGTCTAATTACTTGTTCAACAAAAAGACCTTCCGTTTTTTGTAATTCGTAATCGGCTGGTGTTGCAGAAACAAAAATGGTTTGATTTTGAATGGCTTCAAATTCATCAAATTTTAAAGGTCTATTGTCCATCGCCGCAGGCAATCTAAAACCATATTCTACTAAGTTTTCTTTTCTACTTCTATCACCGCCATACATGGCATGCGTTTGCGGCACCGTTACATGACTTTCATCAATGATCATTAAATAATCATCCGGAAAATAATCTAATAAACAGAAAGGTCTTGTGCCCGGATTTCTGCCATCTAAATATCTAGAATAGTTCTCAATACCAGAACAATACCCCAATTCACGAATCATTTCTAAATCGAATTCTGTACGCTCTTTTAATCGTTTTGCCTCTAAATGTTTGCCAATTTCTTTAAAATAATCTACCTGTTTTACCATGTCTTCTTGAATTTGATGAATGGCATTTTGTAACACATCAGGCGAGGTTACAAATAAATTTGCAGGGTAAATAGTCAGTTCGCTAAAACTTTCTAAAACGGCATTATTTTCTAAATCAAAGGATTCTATTTCTTCAATTTCGTCTCCGAAAAAATGTACTCTATAACCATTGTCTCCGTATGATGGATAAATGGTAACCACATCACCTTTTACCTTAAATGTTCCACTTTTTATTTCAACTTCTGTTCTAGAATACAAACTTGTTACTAATTGATGTAAAAATTTTGTTCTTGCAATTTGCTGTCCAACTTCAATAGGAATTACGTTTTTCTTAAATTCTGTTGGATTTCCAATTCCGTATAAACAAGAAACGGAAGCAACTACTAAAACATCTCTTCGACCTGAAAGTAGGGAAGAAGTAGTACTTAAACGAAGTCTTTCAATATCTTCATTTATGGATAAATCTTTTTCTATATAAGTTCCTGTTACAGGAATGTAAGCTTCTGGTTGATAATAATCATAATAAGAAACAAAATATTCGACAGCATTTTCTGGAAAAAACTGCTTAAACTCTGAATATAATTGTGCAGCCAACGTTTTATTATGTGCCAAAACCAACGTTGGTTTTTTAACATTTTTAACCACATTTGCCACCGTAAAGGTTTTACCAGAACCTGTAACACCCAAAAGTGTTTGAAACTTTTCTTGGGATAAAACTCCTTCTGAAAGTTCTTTTATTGCTGCTGGTTGGTCTCCTGTAGGAGAAAATTCTGATACCAATTTAAATTCCATAATGTAAAAATACGGATACTTTTTTGTAAAATATCCGTATTTATTTGAACTTTTAAGAAGAAATTTTTCTATCTCCTCAACAAAGAAAAATGTCCTATTTTGTTGATGGGTTGTTTTGTTGGATTTGCAGGAATTAAGGTGATATTAAACCAATAATCATCTGAAGAAAG
>NZ_JBPOGL010000044.1:0-27942 GCF_051251875.1 Polaribacter sp. | reverse complement strand
GACAAATTGGGGAGTGTAGTTTTATGTTACCACTGTTATGAGTCTTCTCAATACTTCGAAGTGACAATTATTGTGGTTTATTGTTGTGTCTTCATCTGGTTTGTCATTTCGACCCTTTTGGGAGAAATCTCATAAAGTTACTCAACGTTGTAGTAGCTATTTTATGGGATTTCTACTAACGTCGAAATGACAAATTGGATGTGTAGGTTTGTGTTATCACTGTTATGAGTCTTCTCAATACTTCGAAGTGACAATTATTGTATTTTATTTCTGTGTCTTCTTTTGGTTTGTCATTTCGACCCTTTTTGGGAGAAATCTCATAAAGTTGCTAAACGTTGTAGTAGCTATTTTATGGGATTTCTACTAACGTCGAAATGACAAATTGGATGTGTAGTTTTATGTTACCACTGTTATGAGTCTTCTCAATACTTCGAAGTGACAATTGTTGTGGTTTATTTTTGTGTCCTCATCTAGTTTGTCATTTCGACCCTTTTGGGAGAAATCTCATAAAGTTGCTCAACGTTGTAGTAGCTGTTTTATGGGATTTCTCCTATCGTCGAAATGACAAATTGGGTGTGTAGTTTTGTGTTATCACTGTTATGAGCCTTCTCAATACTTCGAAGTGACAATTGGGGTGGTTTATTTTTGTGTCTTCATTTGGTTTGTCATTTCGACCCTTTTTTGAGAGAAATCTCATAAAGTTGCTCATGTTTATGGTATTTATGTTATGGGATTTCTCCTTACGTCGAAATGACAAATTGGGTGTGTAGGTTTGTGTTATCACTGTTATGAGCCTTCTCAATACTTTGAAGTAACATTCTTATGAAAGACTCTTCCTTTCTTAGCATTGCACTTCGCGTTAAGGATAGAGCAATTGTTTGAGCTCTTTTTTGTTTTTTACAAAAAAAGCGAGTGCGAAAGCCTGACCCTTGTGGTAACGCCCAAAAAATAGTTAAAACTCAGCTTTTCTAGGATTTCTATGCCTCTATTTGCTTAGAATTATACCACATACTTTTATTTATAATTTAGTGGTAAATCAATCTCACAAATTATATATTTGCATTTCTAAATTATCTACAAAAATGTTACAAGTACAATTTATTAGAGACCACAAAAAAACTGTTTTAGAAGGATTAGCAAAACGTAATTTTACAAATGCTGAATCTATTATTGAACAAGTTTTAACGGCTGATGAAAATAGGAGAGCAACGCAAGTTGAGTTAGACGATACGTTGGCAGAATCTAATAAAATATCTAAAGAAATTGGTGGATTATTCAAATCTGGAGAAATACAAAAAGCAAATATTTTAAAGGAAAAAACAGGTGTTTTAAAAACAAAATCTAAAGAACTTACAGAAAGTTTAACGGGTTTTGCAGATGAATTACAAAACTTGTTATATCAGATTCCTAATATTCCGCATGTTTCTGTAAAAGCAGGTACTTCTGAAGAAGATAATGAGAACATTTTTAGTGAAGGAACTATTCCTAATTTAGGAGAAAATGCGCTTCCTCATTGGGAATTAGCAAAGAAATACGATATTATTGATTTTGAATTGGGTACAAAAATTACCGGTGCTGGTTTTCCTGTTTATAAAGGAAAAGGTGCTAGGTTACAACGTGCTTTAATCAACTATTTTTTAGATAAAAATACACAAGCTGGTTATACAGAAGTGCAAGTTCCGCATTTAGTAAATGCAAAATCTGCTACCGCAACTGGCCAATTGCCAGACAAAGAAGGACAAATGTACCATGCAACCGAAGATGATTTATATTTGATTCCTACGGCAGAAGTGCCAATTACAAATATGTTTCGTGGTAATTTAATACAAGAATCAGATTTTCCTATTTGTTGTACTGGTTATACGCCTTGTTTTAGACGAGAAGCGGGAAGTTATGGCGCTCATGTACGTGGATTAAACAGAGTACATCAATTTGATAAAGTAGAAATTGTAAGAATTGAACACCCTGATAATTCTTATAATGCTTTAAACGGAATGGTAGAGCACATAAAAAATATTTTAAGAGATTTAAAATTACCGTACAGAATTTTACGTTTGTGTGGTGGCGATACTGGTTTTACATCTGCCTTAACATTTGATTTTGAAGTGTTTTCTACAGCACAAGATAGATGGTTAGAGATTAGTTCTGCATCTAACTTTGAAACTTTTCAGGCCAATAGACTAAAACTTCGTTTTAAAAATAAAGACGGAAAAAGTGAATTTGCGCACACTTTAAACGGAAGTTCTTTGGCTTTACCGCGTGTTTTAGCAGGAATTTTAGAAAACTACCAAACAGCAGACGGAATTAAAATACCTGATGCCTTGGTGCCTTATTGCGGCTTTGATATCATAGATTAGTATACAGTGGGCAGTAAGCAGTTAGATTACTTGTGTAAAATATTATTTTTATACAATTGAGTACTGTTTACTGCGACTGAAAACTGTAAACAAATTTTAGTTAGCAATTACAGCCACCATTAATCTTTTGTATTTATTCATTTCTAAAAGAGCGTTTAAATAAGCGCTAATTTGTCCGTTTTTCATAAACTCTATTGAGTTGTTTTTTGCAATTTCGTATTGTCTAGTAAATGTATTCATCATTTTAAAATTTGATTGGTTATTTATACTATAGACAACTTTTGTGCCAAAATGTTACAAGGCATCACATCAGAATAGCGTGCTTTAATAATATTTTAACATTTATGTTGATTATCTTTGATGCTAATGAAACTCTAAAAGCACTATTTTGTAAGTTTATACAATGCTTTTATTAGTTTTAAAAATACATGAACACAAACTAATTTTAATTCAAGTTTTTGAAAACGATTATCTTTCTTTTTTTTATCACTATTAGTAGTATTGGCTTCTCTCAAAATGATTATTTGTTAGGAGAAAATTATTATAGAGAAGGTGCTTATGAAAAAGCAGCGCAAGTTTTTAAAAAATTATACACCCAAAGTCCTTTTAATACTACTTATTTAAGCAGATTAATTTCTTGTTATCAAGAAACCGAACAATTTTTAGAGGCTGAAAATTTATTAAAATCTAAATTAAAACAACATCCGGAACAAGCATTTTTAAATGTGTATTTAGGCTATAATTACGAACGACAACATTTAAAAGAAAAGGCCAAAGCTACCTATGATTTGGCAATAAAATCTATTGATAAAAACGTTTCTTTTGCAGCAATTATAGGAAGAATTTTTAAAGATTACAATCTGTTAGACTATGCTATTTTAAGCTATGAAAAGGCAATGCTTTTAAATGAAAATGCCAATTTTAGATTCCAAATTGCACAGATTTACGGAGAAAAAGGTGATTTCAAAAAAATGTTTGAATCTTATATAGATTTGGTTGATAAAAATGATCAGTATTTTGATATTGTACAAAGATATACTAGCAAATATATTACGGATGATTCTGAAAATGAAGCCAATATTATTTTCAGAAAAACATTGTTACGCACCTCTGCTAACAATCCGAAAAATGTTTGGAATGTTTTGCTTAGCTGGTTGTTTACACAACAAAAAGAATATAAAAAAGCACTCATTCAAGAAAAAGCGTTGTATCAAAGAAATCCGACTGATTTATCTGCCATTTTTAATTTAGGAAAAATAGCATTTGAAAATACGAATTACGATTCAGCCAAAGAAAGTTTCGATTTTATCACCGAAAAATCTACCTTTAGAGAAGAAAAAATTGATGCTTTTTTATACATCACAAAAATTGCAATTGCCACCAATAATCCGGCAACAGAAAAATTGTTTCAATCCTTATTTAAGCAATTCGGAAAAAACAGTTTGACCATAAAATTACAGGTAGAATATGCAGATTTTTTAACCTTTAAAGAAAACAAACCAACAGAAGCACAAGAGGTTTTAGAAAACGCGTTAAGCTTTTCACATTCTAAATTTGACAAAGCAAGAATAAAATTAAAATTAGCTGATATTTTGGTGTTTACAGGAAAATATAACAAAGCATTGATCTATTTTTCGCAAATTCAAACTCAACTTAAAAACCACGAAATAGCACAACAAGCAAGATTTAAAGTTGCCCAAACAAGTTATTTTAAAGGCGATTTTACCTGGGCAAAAGCACAATTAAAAGTATTAAAAAGTGCCACCACACAATTAATTGCAAATGATGCGCTAGAACTGTTTTTAAAAATTACAGATAATGAACCTGTAGATTCTATTCCTTCTGGTTTAAAACAATTGGCTAAAGCAGAATTATTAGCCTATCAGAATAAAAATGATGAAGCTTTAACAACATTACACAACTTGTTTACTAATAAAGAAGTTTTTGCAAATGGGCTAATTCCCGGAGAAGTAATTTATGATGATGTATTGTTTTTTCAAGCTAAGTTATTGGTAAAACAAAAAAAATACGAACAAGCTATTGAAAGTTTGGCTAAAATAGTAGCAGCAGATAATCAAGGTTTTTTAACAGACGATGTTTATTTTATGATGGCCGAAATCTATCATTACAATTTAAACAATCTAGAAAAAGCTTCAGAATACTATCAAAAGATTATTTTTGACTATTCTTCTAGTATTTATTTGGTTGAAGCTAGAAAAAAATATAGAAAAATTAGAGGAGATACCATATAGTTTTAAGTTGATGGTTATGAGTGTTTGGTTGATACCTAAATACGAAAAATGATCAACCAAAAACCAAAAAAAAATAAACAAATGTACATATACAACGTAACCGTAAATATTGATGAAAGTGTTCATGAAGAATGGCTCACTTGGATGGAATCACACATTTTAGAAGTACTAAATACAGGAAGATTTACCACGGCAAAACTTACAGAAGTTTTGGTAGAAGAAGACATGGGAGGAAAAACATTTTCCATACAATACACTGCAAATACTAGAGAAGATTTAGACGATTATTACAAATACGACGCAGAAAAATTACGCGGAGATGGCGTAAAAAAATTTAGTGATAAAATGTTAACTTTTAGAACCGAATTAAAAGTAATTAAAGAATTTTATCCTACCAGTGTAGAGAATTAAATGAAATATACTTTAGCAGATATATTCTGCATATATTCATATATTATTGTAAATCTTTAAATTAAAAATGCAATTTTAGCAACCCATATGCTTCCTATACTTTCAAAAGGAAATTTATAACGAAGTAACATAACAGATAAAATTGTTGGTAGTATTTTTCTTGTTTTTAAATCTCTAGGCAAACCAAAAAATTATGCCGATTTTTAACTGTACTTTTGTTTTTAAAGCATACAACTTATAATTATGTCTGTAAAAGCAAAAAAACATTTAGGTCAGCATTTTTTAACGGATGAAAGCATTGCAAAAGATATTGCAGACGCATTGTCTGGAAATGGTTACAATGATGTCTTAGAAATAGGTCCAGGAATGGGCGTTTTAACCAAATATTTACTACCCAAAAAAGCAAAAGTTACTGTCATGGAGCTAGACAGAGAATCTGTTGCCTATTTGCATGAAACTTTTCCTTTAGAACATCTTAAATTAGATACATCAAAAGAACATTTCGAAATTATTGAAGGCGATTTTTTAAAGAATAATATTCAGGATATTTTCAACAAAAAACAAGTAGCTATTATTGGTAATTTCCCGTATAATATTTCTACCCAAATTGTTTTTAAAGCCATAGAAAACAGAGAATTTGTGGCAGAATTTGCAGGCATGTTTCAAAAAGAAGTTGCTAAAAGAATTGCAGAAAAAGAAGGAAGTAAAATATACGGAATTCTTTCTGTACTAACCCAAGCATTTTTTGATGTAGAATATTTATTTACAGTTCCACCAACGGTTTTTAATCCGCCACCAAAAGTAGATTCTGGGGTAATTAGATTTGTCAGAAAAAAAGATTATTCACTTCCAGTTAATGAAAAATTATTTTTTAGAGTAGTAAAAACTGCGTTTAATCAACGAAGAAAAATGCTTCGTTCTAGTTTAAAATCCTTCAATCTTTCGGATACCTTAAAAGAAGAGCCTATCTTTGCGAAAAGGCCAGAACAATTATCTGTTTCTGAGTTTATTTCACTTACGCAAAAATTAGCAGAGAATGACATTTGAAATCACTGATGACTTTTTAGATAATCTAACGGAGCTTATCATCTCTAATAACGATAAAGAAATAACAAAGTTATTTTCTGAGGTCCATTTTGCAGATATTGCTGAAGTATTAGAAGAAGTAAATTTTGATGAAGCTATTTATATTATAAAGCTTTTAGATAGCGAAAAAACATCAGAAATTCTAACAGAATTAGACGAAGACACTCGTGAAGAAATTTTAAAAAACTTATCAGCAAAAGAAATTGCAGATGAAGTTAGAGAAATGGACACCGATGATGCGGCAGATATTATTGGGGAACTTTCAGAAGAACGTCAGCATCGTGTAATTTCTGCTTTAGAAGATGATGATCATGCGGCAGATATTAAAGAATTACTATCTTATAATGATGATTCTGCAGGTGCATTAATGGCTAAAGAATTGGTAAAAGTGTATGAAACTTGGACCGTTGCTGGATGCATGCGCAGAATAAGAGGACAAGCAAAAGATGTTACCAGAGTACATTCTATTTATGTGGTAGATAAACAAGATAAATTGGTAGGTAGAATGTCTTTAAAAGACTTAATTATTGCCAAATCAGACCATAAAATAGCAGACATCTGCAAAACAAAAGTAGATGCTGTAAACGTACATGAAGATGAAGAAGCCGTTGCTAAAATAATGGCAAAGTACGATTTAGAAGCAATACCTGTGGTAGATGATAACTATGTATTAGTGGGCAGAATTACTATTGATGATATTGTTGATGTTATTAGAGAAGAAGCCGATAAAGATTACCAAATGGCAGCTGGTTTTTCTCAAGATGTAGAAGCAGATGACACTATTTGGGAACTTACAAAAGCACGTTTACCTTGGCTAATTTTAGCCCTTTTTGGTGGTTTTGTTTCTGTTTCTGTTTTAGGTAGTTTTGATGGTGCAATGAATAATTTTCCAGAACTTTTTTTCTTCACGCCATTAATTGCTGCAATGGCAGGTAATGTAGGAGTTCAATCTTCTGCAATTATTGTACAAGGTTTAGCAAACGACAGTTTAAAAGGTTCGTTATTTAAAAGATTATTAAAAGAAATTTTACAAGGATTATTAAACGGTTTTGTGTTGGCAGCTTTGTTAATGTCTGCCGGAATGTTGTTTTTAGGTTTTAATTTAAACTTAGGCATTACAGTAGCAGCCTCTTTGGTTTCTGTAATTATTATCGCCTCTATTATTGGTACCTTTATTCCAATAATATTAGATAAAAAAGGAATAGATCCTGCATTGGCAACTGGGCCATTTATTACAACAAGTAATGATATTTTAGGAATCTTAATCTATTTTAGTATTGCAAAATTAGTCTTAGGATTTTAATTTATTTTAGAAGCTATTTCCAGCTTTTCGCTATATTTTTTTGCTAAAAAAGCAAAAAGGATAGAGCTTGTCTTGAGCAAAGTCGAAAGGCTTCAATCTGGGCTAGACTTGTTTGCCAGCTACTTGTATTTACAGAATACTCCTTTAATATCATTTGAAATTTGCAACCGTAAAAGTTGAGGAAACCCAAAAACTAAACACTCAATTTGTCATTTCTTCGCAAGGAGAAATCTCATAACAGTGCTGCACAAACCCAATTAACCTAATGCTATTTTTCTCTCCGTTCAAAAGGACAAACTGTAGGAGAAAAAATATAAACGGCTATAAAAATGTAACATCAGAAATGGTAAACTAAATAAACGGAAAGACTATTTTCTCAACTTCACAAACAAATCCCAAATTACAACTCCCGTAGTTACAGAAATATTTAAAGAATGTTTTGTACCCAATTGCGGAATTTCGATACACAAATCAGACGCATTTACCACTTCTTGTTGCACGCCTTTTACTTCATTTCCCATAACAATGGCATATTTTTGGTCTTTTTCTGGGAAAAAAGTGTCAAGTTTTGTGCTATTTTCAGCTTGTTCAATAGCCAAAACTTTAATTTTTGAATCTTTTAATTTTTGAATAAGCGTAAGCGTATCTTCTACATATTCCCACGCTACAGATTCTGTTGCACCCAAAGCTGTTTTATGAATATCTTTGTTTGGCGGAGTTGCACAAATACCACATAAATAAATTTTTTCAATCAAAAAAGCATCACTAGTTCTAAACACAGAACCAATATTATTTAAACTTCTAATATTGTCTAAAACTACAATTATGGGCGTTTTATCAACAGTTTTAAATTCATCAACCGAAATTCTACCTAACTCGTTATTTTTTAATTTTCTCATAATTCAGTTTTCCCTTGGCAGTAGCATTCAACAGTAAAAAACTGTTTTACTGAATACTGAATACTGCCTACTTTTTGTAACTTCGCAAAACTAACTGAAAATTTCCAAAACTTGGCAAAAACAAAAGCTAAAAAGGTAACTCCTTTAATGAAACAATACAACGCAATCAAGCTTAAATATCCTGATGCAATGTTACTTTTTAGAGTAGGAGATTTCTATGAAACTTTTGGTGAAGACGCTAAAAAAGCTGCCGGAGTTTTAGGAATTACCTTAACAAAACGTGGCGCCGGAAGTGAAACCGAAACTGCTCTGGCAGGTTTTCCACATCACTCTTTAAACACCTATTTACCAAAGTTGGTAAAAGCAGGAATGCGCGTGGCAATTTGCGATCAGTTAGAAGATCCTAAAATGACCAAAACCATTGTAAAACGTGGTGTTACAGAATTGGTTACGCCCGGTGTTTCTTTAAATGATGAAGTTTTACAAACCAAAACAAATAACTTTTTAGCAGCAGTTCATTTCGATACTTCTTCACGCTCAACAACCAAGAAACAACTCGGAATTTCTTTTCTTGATGTTTCTACAGGTGAATATTTAGTAGCACAAGGAAATGCAGAATATATTGATAAATTGTTGCAAAATTTTGCTCCGAGTGAAGTTTTGGTTCAAAAACAACACAAACAACAGTTTTTAGAATTATTTGAAAATAGATATTATACGTTTTATCTTGATGATTGGGTTTTTCAAAAAGAATACGCACACGAAACTTTACAGAATCATTTTGAAGTAAAAAGTTTAAAAGGTTTTGGAATTGAAGATGTTAAAAACGGAATTATTGCTGCCGGTGCCGTTATGTATTACTTGTCGGAAACGCAACACAATCAATTAAAACACATTCAGCATATTAGCAGAATTGCAGAAGACAATTATGTTTGGATGGATCGTTTTACAGTTCGAAATTTAGAATTGTACAATCCAAATTCTAACAACGCAGTCACACTTTTAAATGTGATTGATAAAACCATTTCGCCCATGGGCGGAAGACTTTTAAAACGTTGGTTGGCACTTCCTTTAAAAAATATCGACGCCATTAAAAATCGTCATGAATTGGTAAAGTTTTTTATTGATTCTGATAAATTTTCTCAAACAGTAACCTATCAACTAAAACAAATATCAGATTTAGAACGATTAATTTCTAAAGTAGCAACTGGTAAAGCTTCACCCAGAGAAATTGTATTATTAAAAGATTCTTTGAAGGCCATTTTACCAATCAAATCATCTGCAGAAAACAGTAAAAATAAAGCGGTAAAAACACTCGGAAACCAATTACATACTTGCCAAGATTTAATTGAAAAAATTAAAGAAACGTTGTTTGATGATGCCCCGGTAAACATCAATAAAGGAAATGCCATTGCCACAGGCGTTCATCAAGAATTAGATGATTTACGTGCCATTTCTAATTCTGGAAAAACGTATTTAGATAACATGCTAAAACGTGAAACTGAACGAACTGGAATTAGCAGTTTAAAAATTTCTTTCAACAATGTTTTTGGCTATTATATTGAAGTTAGAAACTCTCATAAAGACAAAGTTCCGGAAGAATGGATACGTAAACAAACCTTGGTAAATGCAGAGCGTTATATTACGGAAGAATTAAAAGAATACGAAACTAAAATTCTTGGAGCAGAAGAAAAAATTGCCAAATTAGAACAAGAAATATTTTCTAAATTATTACAATACATCATTCAATTTGTACAAATTGTACAAGAAAATGCACAAATTATTGCAAAAATAGATTGTTTATTGTCTTTTTCTGTTTTAGCGGTCGACAATAATTATGTACGTCCTGTTATGGATGAAAGTACAGATTTAGAGATAAAAAACGGTCGTCATCCCGTAATTGAAAAACAATTACCCATAGATCAAACGTATATTGCAAATGATGTTGTGCTCAACAGAAATCAACAACAAATAATTATGATTACTGGACCAAACATGTCTGGTAAATCGGCAATCTTAAGACAAACAGCACTCATTGTTTTATTGGCACAAATGGGAAGTTATGTTCCGGCTCAGAACGCAAAAATTGGTATTGTAGATAAGATTTTTACCAGAGTTGGCGCAAGTGATAATATTTCTATGGGCGAATCTACCTTTATGGTAGAAATGAACGAAACAGCATCTATCTTAAATAACGTTTCTGAGCGCAGTTTAATTCTTTTAGATGAAATTGGTAGAGGAACTTCTACTTATGACGGAATTTCGATTGCTTGGGCAATTTCTGAGTTCTTACACGAGCATCCAACTAGAGCAAAAACATTGTTTGCTACACATTACCATGAATTAAATGAAATGACCACTTCTTTTGAGCGTATTAAAAACTTTAATGTGTCTGTAAAAGAATTAGCAGACACTATTATTTTCTTACGTAAATTGGTTTCTGGAGGTTCTAATCATAGTTTTGGTATTCATGTTGCCAAACTTGCCGGAATGCCAAATATGGTAATTCATAGAGCGAATAAAATTTTAGCAAAACTAGAAAAAAACAACAAAAATTCTGAAGTCAAAGACGTTTTAAAACAAGAACAAAATGAAGAAATGCAACTCAGCTTTTTTCAGTTAGATGACCCACTTTTAGAAAACATTAAAGAAGAAATTTTAGCAACAAATATTGATACGTTAACTCCTATTGAAGCCTTAATGAAGTTGAATGAGATTAAAAGAATGTTGATTAAAAAGTAATGGTAAACAATTTAGAACAAGGTTTTTTCGGAATTGGAATTCAGAATGGAAAAACACCTGAAAATTTAGGTGTATTATGGCGTTCTGCCCAAAACATGGGTGCTAGTTTTATTTTTACCATTGGCAATAGATATGCAAAACAAGCTTGCGATACACACAAAGCTATTGGTGCAATGCCTTATTTTCATTACAAAACTTTTGACGATTTCTTTAACAACTTACCAAAAGGTGCTATGTTGGTTGGTGTAGAATTAGATGAAAAAGCAGTACAATTAGAAACGTTTACCCATCCGAGACGTTGCGTGTATTTATTAGGCGCAGAAGATCACGGATTGTCTAATACAGCCATTGAAAAATCGCATTATTTAGTAAAGTTTAAATCTGAATTGAGTTTAAATGTATCTGTTGCAGGAAGCATTATTATGTACGATAGACAAGCAAAAATTAATTTTAACGTTTCGTAAAATTTAGAAAGATCTTACCAAGAATTTACTGTTTTAATAATGGTCTCTTAATTCCTCAAAAACAGCTTGCATTTTCTTTTTAACATCAGCATTAGAATGCATAAAATGATTATTCATATAACTAAATATTAATACTTTACCAGAGTTTGTAATTAAATAACCACTAAGATTATAGTTATTTCCTAAAGTGCCAGATTTTGCATGAATATAAGGTTTTTGGTTGCCAGAAAACCAATTTTTTAAAGTGCCAGATTCTCCGCCAACAGGAAAAAATTGAAACAACCTTTCTTCCGGAATTTTTTGGTACAACTTTGTTAAAACATCTACAAAAGAAATGGGTGTAAACAAGTTATATCTGCTTAAACCAGAACCATCTACCCAACGTGGTTTCTGTTGTAAATCTTTTAATTGATTTTCTAACATATAGTTTCTTGCATTTGCAGAACTCAAAGTGTCTGAAAGAGTAGAAGATGCCAAAATTAAAATTTGTTCTGCCAAAAAATTATCGCTTATTTCCATCATTCTTTTAAACAAAGAGTCTTTAGGAATTCCATACGCAATTGTAGAAGGATGAATATTAGATTTTTTCAAAATTGAAACTTTGTTAGGTGCTATCGCATTCCAAAGGTTTTCAAGTAAAGAATCGCTCATAATCATTGGAATTTCCGTTTCCTTTGTTCTATTTTTTCCAAAATAAAACATGTTTTTATATTCATCTCTACCGTAAAAGCCGTCTGTAATATTTAATTTTTCTTTATAATATTCTGGAAACACTTCTAAAGAATCTTGTTTCTGAACAGTAACCACATTTCCATAGATTGGTAAACTACTTCTTTCTGCACTAAAATAACTATCAAAATCTTCCCAAGCCCAACCAGGTCCGTATCTTTTATCAGAGATATTATCTACAATTAAATGAACTTTTTTGTAGTTTTTAATCATTTTTAAAGCCGTACTATCTTTAAAAAAAGGGTGTAAAAAAGTTGGATCTCCTGTTCCTTGAATGGTAATAGTATCTTTATTTACCGCATATTTAAAGGCAGGAATAGCATCTGACAACAACTCTAAACCTGTAAATAATGTAAAAATTTTTGTGTTGCTTGCGGGTGTAAAATACTTTTCGCCATTGTAATTATAGAGTACTTTATCTGCTGAAACATCATAAATGTAAATGCCTGTAAATTGATTATTAAAAAAAGAAGTAGCCGTTGTTTTTTTAATTTTTCTAGCGGTTTTAGCCGTTTTACAATGAGAAAAAAATACCACAATCAATAAAAGTATGACTACTTTTTTTAACATAAAAAATCTTTTTTAATAATTCTTGTTTGTAAATAATAAATAAATATACTTGTAAAGTAAATATATTGAATAAATATTTACCTTTGCAATATGAATTCAATTCTTTTATTTATTTCTGGTCCTGAAATTATGGTTGTCATGTTAATTGTGGTGATGGTTTTTGGTGCTGATAAAATTCCTAAAATTGCGAGAGATTTAGGAAAAGGTATACGTCAAGTAAAAGACGCAACCAACGATATTAAAAATGATATCAAAGAAAGTTCTGATAAGCATAAAATTGATACCGATATTGCCGGAGACATCAAAAATCAACTAAAAGATGTAAAAGGTAATATTGATGATATTACGGGTCCTATAAAACGTAACATGTAGTTTATAAGACAGTTACAAAGAATAAAACAGTTTTACAGTGTTCATATTCTTGATAAGCTTTTCTTAGAGATGTTTCTTACAATACATCTACTAGAATTCTTAGTTTATTTTACCCTACTAATGGTTAATCCATCTCTTATTGGTAACAAAACTGATTCAATTCTATCATCAGAATTTAATAGTTTATTGTAGGCTAAAAGTACTTTTGTGTCGTTATCTTTTGGATCTAGTTTTTCTACAACTTTACCACTCCACAGCACATTATCCGATAAAATAATACCGCCAGAATTCATTTTATCAATTATTAAATGAAAATAATTGATGTAATTAGACTTGTCTGCATCAATAAAAACCAGATCAAACTTTGTATCAATTTCCGGAATAATTTCTATAGCATTTCCTACAAATTGTTCAATTTTATTGCTATATCCAGATTTTTCGAAATACTTGTTCTGAAGCGTTTCTAATTCTTCATTCTTATCAATTGTAAAAATTTTTCCGTTTGCATTCAATCCTTCGGCCAAACACAATGCAGAATATCCTGTATAGGTTCCTATTTCCAAAATGTTTTTAGGTTGAATTAGTTTTGAAATCATAGACAAAATTCTTCCTTGAAAAGCCCCACTTAACATTCTTGGATTTAATACTTTTTGCCAAGTTTCTCTGCTTAATTCTTTTAAAATTTTTGGCTCTTGTTGTGAGTGTTCTACAACGTAATTATCTATATTTTCTGGTAAAAAGTACATCCGATAGCTGGTCTAACGCAGTTAAGACCTTTAAGTTTCCTATAAAAACCTCTCAACTGCGCTTGAGAGATCTAAAAGCTAAAATACAAAAAAACGGAATCTATATTTCTATAAATTCCGTTCAATCTAACAAAAAATCAAAAAATGTAATTTTTAAAAAAATTACGAAAAAAATTTATTTATCTAATTCCTTTAACCTTGCTTTTAAAGCTTCTTTCTGCTCTAATGTTAAACACTTGTTGTGGTTTTTACAAGTGTTTGCTTTGGTTTTGTAAATTTTAGATAATAACGTATTTTGTTTTGTATATAAAGAACAAATATTACACCTTAAAAAATGAATTTTAAGCAATACTATTTCTGATATTGATACTTTTCCGTACTGACTTTTATCACAAATTGTTGTGGCTTGGTCGCAAGATATTTTAAATTTCTTAAACATGTACTAATTATTAAACCAATTATCTTCCATACATCTTCTTAACTGTGTTCTTGCTCTATGAATGATAACCCATAAATTTGACGCAGTAATATCTAACTCCTTACAAATTTCTTCAGTTTCAAATTCTTGAATGGTTTTCATTCTAAAAACCATGGCATATTTTTCTGGCAAATTATCTATACAAGCTTCTAATTGATTTTTCAATTCTTCATTTTCAATATTGCTTTCTGAGTCATTACTCCAGCTTTGTGGCACGCGTTCTTCAATCCAATTTCCTTCATTCTCTCCATCACTATAGAAATTCATTCTAACTTCAGCTTTCCCTTTATTAGAATTTATTTTTCTGTAATAATCTATTATCTTTCTTTTTAAAATAGAAATTAACCAGGTTCTTTCCGTAGATTTTCCTTGAAAATTTTTGGCAGATTTTAAGCCTGCAAAAAAGGTGTCTTGTACCAAATCTTTAGCTGTATCACTATTATTTACGCGTACAACAGCATAATTAAACATATAATCTGCATAATTATCTATCCATTTACTAGAATCAAGTGTTGCCTTTTCTTGTACCATCTGAGAATTAAAAACCAAATATAGAACTATTTTTTAATTATTATAACCTAACTACTCCCTCTTGTACATATATCAATTAAATAAAAATTAATGCAGTAAAAATTTATGAAATAAAAGCTGTAATTATATCAATTTTTAAACCAAAATACCATTATTTTCTAAGGATCGTTTTCACAATTTTACGTTGTACTTATACCTTTTGATTCTTAAGGTAACGTATTTTGCATAAAATGATAAAACTAACTAAAAAACTTCTTATAATTATAACAAGCTCTCTAATTAACCAAATTTTAACTAGTACAATATCTCTTGATATTTCTTACATTTACGGCAATAAAAAACAATAAAAGTATGTCAGCAGCAAAAAAAGAATATAAAAAAGTTACGGTAAAATCTTTGGTAGATATGAAGAAAAATGGAGAAAAAATTTCCATGTTAACCGCGTATGATTTTACCATGGCAAAAATTTTAGATGGCGCTGGTATTGATGTGCTTTTAGTAGGAGATTCTGCTTCAAATGTAATGGCGGGTCATGAAACTACGTTGCCTATAACCTTAGATCAAATGATTTATCATGCTAGTTCTGTTGTAAGAGCAATTAATAGATGTTTAGTGGTAGTAGATTTACCTTTTGGTAGTTATCAATCAGACCCAAAAGAAGCCTTGCGTTCTGCCATTAGAATTATGAAAGAAAGTGGCGGACATTCTATTAAATTAGAAGGTGGTAAAGAAGTAAAAGAATCTATTAAACGTATTTTAAATGCCGGAATTCCTGTAATGGGGCATTTAGGGTTAACGCCACAATCTATCTATAAATTTGGTACGTATACTGTAAGAGCAAAAGAAGAAGAAGAAGCAGCACAATTAATGGAAGATGCTTTAATGTTAGAAAGATTAGGTTGTTTTGCAGTGGTTTTAGAAAAAGTACCTGCTAAATTAGCAAAAGAAGTAGCAGATGCTATTTCTATTCCCGTAATAGGTATTGGCGCAGGAAATGGTGTAGATGGACAAGTTTTGGTTACACATGATATGATAGGAATGACGCATGAGTTTCACCCAAGATTTTTAAGACGTTATTTAGATTTATACAAAGACATGACAAGCGCTTTTGAAACCTATGTTGATGATGTAAAAAGTGGCGATTTTCCGAACGATAAAGAACAGTATTAATTTAGAATATTAGACTGTTGAATTTTTAGATAATTGATTTTTAAAATTTAATATTTCGCTAATGATCTACATATCTCACACTCTAAAAATCTAGAAATCCAAACATCCAACAATTTACCAATGAAAATACTTCACCTAGACTCAAACCATTCCCTTTTAATACATCAATTAAATGATTTAGGGTATCAAAACGATGAAGATTACACTTCTACAAAAGAACAAATTATTGCTAAAATTCACTTGTATGATGGTTTTATCATTAGAAGTAGGTTTTCAATTGATAAAAATTTCTTAGACAAGGCCACAAATCTAAAATTTATTGGTCGTGTTGGCGCTGGTTTAGAAAACATAGATTGTACATATGCAGAAAGCAAAGGAATAACATTAATTGCTGCACCAGAAGGAAATAGAAATGCTGTTGGCGAACATTCTCTAGGAATGCTTTTATCCCTTTTTAACAAACTAAACAAAGCAGATAAAGAAGTTAGAAATGGAAAATGGCTGCGCGAAGAAAATCGCGGAATTGAACTAGACGGAAGAACTGTTGGTTTAATTGGATATGGAAACATGGGAAAATCTTTCGCAAAAAAACTACGCGGTTTTGATGTAGAAGTTTTATGTTATGATATAAAACCTAATGTTGGAGACGCTAATTGCAAACAAGTTTCTTTATCTGAATTACAAGAAAAAGCAGGTATTTTAAGTTTACATACGCCACAAACTGCTCTTACAGAAAACATGATAAATACCGATTTTATCAATGGTTTTAAAAATAATTTTTGGTTGATAAATACCGCACGCGGAAAATCTGTAGTGACCAAAGATTTGGTTTCAGCACTAAAATCGGGCAAAATTTTAGGTGCCGGATTAGATGTTTTAGAATATGAAAAATCATCATTTGAAAACCTATTTTCTGATGCCAAAATGCCAGAAGCTTTTCAATATTTAATAGATGCTGAAAATGTATTATTATCTCCGCATGTTGCCGGTTGGACCGTTGAAAGTAAAGAAAGATTGGCACAAACAATTGTAGATAAAATCAAAGAAAATTTTGTTAAATAATTTTGTTTTTGCCTTTTTAATACTATTTAAAAACAATCAACAACCTTCTTCTAGTTTGTTATTTCCACCTTTTTGGGAGAAATAACATAAGGTTTGTATTGTATTGTAATATCACTCTTATGAGATTTCTCAATACTTTGAAATGACAAAAGTGCGGTAGTTTTTAGCAAAAATTATGGATTTAGAAACAGATTGATAAATCATAAAATTTTATTAACTTGTATGTCTATTTATTTTAACAACCAAAAATTATGCAATACAAAGCCACATCACCGGAAGAATATATTCCTCAAGTACCTAAAGAACGTAAAAGTGCATTACAAAAACTCAGAAAAATAATCAAAGAAAACCTACCAAAAGGTTTTGAAGAAGGCATGCAATACGGTATGATTGCTTATTATGTTCCTCATTCAATCTATCCTTCAGGTTATCATTGCAATCCAACAGAGCCGTTACCGTTTATGAGTTTTGCTTCGCAAAAAAACTCTGTAAATTTATATCACAGCGGCATTTATGCCATTCCGGAAATTCATGATTGGTTTGTAAAAGAATATCCTAAACATAGTTCTAGAAAATTAGATATGGGAAAAAGTTGTATCCGTTTTAAAAAAATGGATGACATTCCGTTTGAACTAATTGCTGAATTATGTAAAAAAATAACCGTTGAAGATTGGATAAAACATTATGAAAACAACATCAAAAAGAACTAATAACTGATTGTTAAATTCATATCAAAATACTTATAAATCTAAAAATAAATGAAAAGAGTAACAGGAATTGGCGGTTTATTTTTTAAATCTGAAGATGCCAAAGCAGCAAAAGAATGGTATAAAAATCATTTAGGATTTAATACAGATGATTGGGGTTGTACTTTCTGGTGGAAAGATGCTAATGGCAATAAATGTTCTACACAATGGAGTCCGTTTGATAAAGATACTAAACATTTTGAGCCTTCAAAAAAAGACTTTATGTTTAATTATAGAGTTGAAAATTTAGTGGAATTATTAGCAGAATTAAAAAAAGAAGGTGTTACAATTGTTGGTGAAATGGAAGAATACGAATACGGAAAATTTGGTTGGATTCTAGATAATGAAGGCAATAAAATAGAACTTTGGGAACCAATAGACCAAGCTTTTGAATAAAATATAATTACAAAACATACATTTAAAACCAATAAATTATGAGCAAAACTGATAATAATCTAGGGAATAAAAAAGGTTCAAAATCAATATCTGAGGAAGCAAAAGAAACCATTGAAAAAAGTCAGAAAAAAACATCTGAAATAAAAGACAACGCAAAAGAGGCTTTTGAAAACACAAAAGAAAAAATTAGTGAAACTTTTTCTGATGAAAACATAGAAAACCTTAAACATAAAGCTGGAGAATTTACTGATTCTGCAAAAGAAAAAGCGTCTGAATTTGCCGAAGATGCCAAAGAAGTTTTTGAAAAATCTAAAGAAAAAATTAGCGAAACTTTTTCTGATGAAAACATAAACAAAGCCAAAGAAAAAGTTGGAGAATACACGGAAAAGGCAAAAGAAAAAGCAACTGAATTTGCCGAAGATGCCAAAGAAGCTTTTGAAGACGTAGGAGAAAAAGCATCTGAGTTAGCTGGTGAAGCTGCAGAGCATTTGGCTGATTTTGCCGAAGATGCAAAAGAAGAAATTGAAGAAGTGAAAGAAAAATCTAAAACCTTTTTTCAACGTTTATTTGGAAAATAAAACCAAAAAGAAAATATGCGTTTTTTATCTGAATACCCAACAGAAGTTCTTATCCTATTTTTTTTAATAATCACCTTTGTACTTTCTAGTTTAGAAAAAATTTTAGATTGGAGCGGAACAGTAAGTTTTATAGAAAATCATTTTATAAACTCTCCCTTAAAAAATAAAGTTCAACCATTATTAGCAATTGTTTTAATTATTGAAATAGCTGCTTGTATTTTAATGATTCTTGGCGTGTACCAACTTTACACTTCCGGAGTTAAAGAAATTGCTTTATTGGGAATTGAGCTTTCTGCGCTCTCCATTTTATGTATGCTTATTGGGCAACGTTTGGCAAAAGATTATGCGGGAGCAATGTCTTTAGCTGTCTATTTTATCATCACAGCATTTGGAGTTTTTCTTCTAAATAGGTAAATTCTATAAATATAGAATAATAATAAATAAAATCTATAAAAAAACCTCTTAAAACAAGCGTTCTAAGAGGTTTTTAAGTTTTTTTAATATATTATCTCACATTCACTGTTAAAAATAAAAATAACAGTATTTAAAACAAAAATTAGCTATTTTTTATAACATAAATTAATGAAGAATACTCCTTTGAGGTTTTCGCTTTAGAATTTGAGAGAAAACCTCTGTACAATGCCTGAAACGGATTTGTTTTTTTAGACTTATATTTTTCACTTAAAAGAGACACATAATACGCATCAAATTTCATGGGAATTGTTTTTTCCACACTCATATTTACTTCAGAAAATAATGTATGAATTGAATTTTGAGAGAAATGCCATAAATGCCTTGGTACATCAAACGCCGCCCAAAACTCTTTATAATAATTAGCGTCGTAACTTTTGTAATTAGGAACCGCAATTACCAACCTTCCATTTTCAGATAAAAGATTTTTTAAGGTTGCCATATATTCTTTTAAATTTTCTACATGTTCTAATACATGCCAAAGTGTAATAACATCAAATTTTTCATTTTTAAATTCTGATAAATTTTCCTTTAAAAAAACACCTTTTACCGCTGCAATATTTATAGCGTCTAAACTTGGTTCAACTCCAGAAACATTCCAATTATTTTCTTTACATGTTTTTAAAAAATCTCCTGTTCCTGCACCAACATCTAAAATATTTTTAGTGGAAGTTTTAAAGGAATTCATCAACTTTAGTTTTCTTTTTAAAGTGATAAATTTTACAGCTTGATACACTTTATCAAACAAACTTTTTTTACTATCGGTATGAGAAATATAATCTTTGCTTTTGTAATAATCTTCTAAATTTTCAGGAACAGGAACTGTTACCAACATATCATAAATAGCATTCTTTTTTACCTCATACTTTTCTTTAGAAACCGTATAGTCTATACAGTCTAAAAATGGTATTAAATTTTCATAAATTTTCTGTGTTTCCCCCAAAATTTTAATTTGTTTATGATCATGTTCCTCGTGGAACATCCTCTAAATTATTAATTATTTACCTTCCCATATACACCAATAAAACGGAAATATCACTGGGGGAAACACCACTAATTCTACTAGCTTGTGATATTGATGTAGGTTGAATTTTACTTAATTTTTCTCTAGCTTCAAAAGATAGAGATTTTACTTTTTGATAATTAAACTTAGAAGGAATCATTACATTCTCTAATCTATTTAATTTATCTGCATTATTCTTTTCTTTTTCTATATAACCAGAATATTTTAAATGAATAACGGCTTGTTCAATAGCTTCTTTATCAATTGCATTTTCTTCTAAAAAAGTACTTAATTTTTTTACATTTTTAAAATCAGAAAACTCTAATTGTGGCCTTGCTGCAATTTTATAAAGTTTCATAGATTGATTAATCAACGCTAAATTTTTAGCTTCAAGAATAGGATTAATCTCCTCTTGCTTTACACTTGTTTCTTGTAAAAATTTAATTAATAAAGCTGCTTTTTCTTGCTTCTCTACCACTCTATCTAATCTTTCTTTTGATGCCAAACCTAATTTAAAACCAATGGGGGTTAATCTTAAATCTGCATTATCTTGTCTTAACAACGTTCTATATTCTGCTCTAGAAGTAAACATTCTATATGGTTCTTCTGTACCTTTTGTAATTAAATCATCAATTAAAACACCTATGTATGCTTCGTTTCTTTTTAAAACAAATGGTTCTTTTTCTTGCGTTTTTAAAGCAGCATTTACCCCAGCCATTAATCCTTGTGCAGCGGCTTCTTCATAACCCGTTGTTCCATTAATCTGACCAGCAAAAAATAAATTCTGTATTAACTTTGTTTCTAAAGAATGCTTTAATTGTGTTGGTGGAAAAAAATCATATTCTATTGCATAACCATATCTTAAAAACTTTACGTTTTCAAAACCAGCTACAGAACGTATTGCTTTATCTTGAATATCTTCTGGAAGTGAAGTAGAAAATCCATTCACATACATTTCACAAGTTGTCCAACCTTCTGGTTCTATAAACATTTGATGTCTATCTTTAGTAGCAAATCTATCTATCTTATCTTCTATAGACGGACAATATCTTGGTCCGGTAGATTTAATTCTACCATTAAACATTGGCGATCTATCAAAACCTGTACGTAACAAATCATGCACATCTAAGTTGGTATACGTAAGCCAACATGAACGTTGTTTTTGCAATGGTTTTGTGGTTGGCAAATAAGAAAATTTCTCAGTAATTTCATCTCCAGGTTGCTCAATCATTTTAGAATAATCCAAAGATCTACCATCTACTCTTGGCGGAGTTCCGGTCTTCATTCTTCCAGATTCAAAACCTTTAGCAACTAAGTCTTCCGTAATTCCTGTAGAAGCTCCTTCTCCTGCTCTACCGCCTCCAAAACTTTTATCTCCAATATGAATTAAACCGTTTAAAAACGTACCTGCTGTAATAACCACTGTCTTCGATTTAATTTCTAAACCTAAGGTAGTTTTTACTCCAACAATTGTATCACCATCAAACAATAAACCATTCACAGAATCTTGATAAAAGTCTACCTTTTCAGTTTCCTCTAACATGGTTCTCCAACATTCTGCAAACTGCATTCTGTCTGATTGAGCTCTTGGACTCCACATAGCAGGTCCTTTAGATTTGTTTAACATCTTAAACTGAATAGCTGTCTTATCAGTAACAATACCGCTATAACCACCTAAAGCATCAATCTCTCTTATTATTTGTCCTTTTGCAATACCGCCCATGGCAGGATTACAACTCATTTGTGCAATATTTTGTAAATTCATTGTAATTAACAAAGTGTGTGCACCCATGTTTGCAGCAGCTGCAGCAGCTTCACTTCCTGCGTGACCACCTCCTACTACTATTACATCATATGTTGTTGAAAATAAACTCATTTTTCTATGGTTCCACGTGAAACCCTGCTTTATATTAAATTGATAATTCTACTATTTAAACGCTAACAATGCTTTATTCTCAGCTGCCCTCATCTTACTTATTTCTTCTTCAGATTTATCTTTATAACCCATATAATGTAATACACCATGAATCATAACTCGATGCAATTCATCTATAAAAGTTTCCTTAAATTCTATGGCATTTTCTGCTACTCTTTCCACAGAAATATAAATATCTCCACTTACTAATTTACCCAAAGTATTATCAAAACTTATTACATCCGTAAGCGTATCATGTTGCAAAAAATCTACATTTAATTTATGAAGATACACATCATCACAAAAAATATAATTGATTTCACCAATACTAAAATCATGATTTGAAACAACAGTATCAATCCAATATTCTAGGAGATTTTCATTATCTAATTTAAAATCTGTCTCGTAATTAAACGTCACCATACCTACTCTTTTTTAATGTCAGAAAAATAAGCTCTCACTTTCTTTTTATAATTTTGCTGCAAAGGTAATGATTGTCTATTTAATATTTCTGTTTGATTGTAAAACTGCTTTTTAAATTGAATTGCTTTAATAGTACGCTTTTGAAATTCTTTTAGATTTGCATTCGATTTCCGTTTACTATCCTCTCCTTGTTCCAAAGTAGCTTGATCTAACTTTAATAATTCGTAGTTCAAATCTTGCATCTTTTGAAGTGTTTGATTATTAAATCCTTTTTCTAAAATCTCATTTTCCAATTCCTCCATCTTCTTTAAAGCTTTTCTTGCTTGCTCATTTATACCATTTCCTTCACCTTCCGATTTACCAATCTGTTCCTGCAAAGCTTGTCTTAATAAACTTTGTTCTTTATAAATTTCATAAATCTGTCCGTCTAAATCATCATTAGAACCTCCTTCTCCCTCTCCTTTTTTACCTTCATTAATTCCTGATTTTTTTCCATTTCCATCTTCTCCCTTTCCCTCTTTTCCATCAGCACCTTGTTTACCCTTACCTCCTTTATCACTTTTTTCTCCGTCTTTTCCTTGTTTTCCTTCACCCTTTTTATCCCCAGGTTTTTGACCTTTCTTCATTCCATTTTGCATCTTTTCAGACAAATCTCCTTGCTTCTTAATTAAATCTGGTAAACTAAAACCACCTCCTTTTCCCTTCTTTCCTTTCCCCATTTTCATAGACATAGAATTTTTCATACTATTTAAAATATTACTTAAATAGTCTGCTAAATTATTTACAGATGTCATTACATAACGTTGATTAGAAACTCCATTTGCAAAAAGATTCTCAGAAAAATGATGTAAAGATTCTTCTAAATTATAATGCGTTGTTGACAAATCATTTTTAATCTTAGCAGAAATTTTTGGTAAACGCATAGACAATACATACAAGCTATCATCTATGTGTTCAAAATATGTTTTTAATTGATTTTGATCTTTTAAATCCTTTCCAAAATCTGGATGCGTAGTAGAAATTTCTTCAAACTTGTTCATTAATAATTCTTGTTTAAAAGAAAAGATTACCAAGTTTTCAAGAATTTTACGCAAATCATCCATGTTTTCTTCCATAGATTCTCCTTCCATTTCCATCATAGCTTGTTGCATTTTAGCACTCATTTCCTTCATTTTTTCTGAAGCTTTTTTCTGATGTTTTTTTGCGTCTGATGATTGTTCTTTAGAAATGTTATCTTCAGATTTTTTTAACTCACTATCCACATCTTCTTTTTCATCTTCCACATCCGGAAGCTCCATAGGATCTTTTAATTTCTGATTGTCTTTATCAAGCTCTTCTAATTCCTTTTTTAATGAGTCAAATTCTTTTTTTACTTCGTTTTGTTTCTTTAAAATATCCTCATCTTCCTTTACCACTGCTTCTTGCTTCTCTGCTAATTTTTCTATTTTAGCAGCAATTTGCATTGTTTTTTGTTCAACATAAAAACGTTTGGTTAATTCTAAAATACGTTCTAAACTTCTTTCTTGCTGTTTGTTTTGTTGTGCTAATTCTTTGGCTTTTTTTAAGAGATCATCTTTATTCAATTTCTCTCCCATCTTCTGAATTTCATCTAACAACTTTTGTTGTTTTTCTAACTTCTTTAATTCCTCTATACGTTCTTTTAATGTTTCTTTTTTGTTTTGAAGTTCTTCATTTTCTTCCTTCCTTTCTTCAAGATTTTCCTGCAACTTATCAGATTGACGCTGCATCATTTTATTATATTGATTCTGTCGCTCTACAAATTTCTGAATCTTCTTTTTATCATTCCAGTTTATGTTTTTCTTTCCTTGTAAATCTTTTTGAATCTGTTCTAAATTCTTCTGATTATTCTGTTGTTTTTTAATAGAATTTTCTAAATCATGAATCGTATTTTTTTGTTCTTGCAGCAATTCTTCTTCTACTTCATTGGAAGTTTTTTCTCTATAATTAAAAATTTTACTCGTTGTTTTTTTACTTCCGTTTACGGCATCATTATCAAAAACTTGAAAAAAGAATTCATAATTCATTCCTTTTTGTAAATCCAAACCCATCGGGAATTGATAAAAGAATGTTTGAATGTTTTCTTTAGAAATATTTAAATCATAGTTTTTTTTAAGTTCAGGATTTGATTCGTTATAATATATTAGTTGTAATTTTTTGATTCCATAATCATCAGAAATTTGACCAGCAAATTCAAAAGTTCCACGTGAAACACTATCCATATTTGATTGCACAGAAATCACCGGAAATTCATCTTTTACAACATCCACAGAAAATTGTAGTTTTTCAAAATCTCTTAATTCTTTGTTCGATGATGAAATTTGATAATTTATTGTTTTTCGAATCTTTTTAGAAAAGGTAAAATTATTCAACCTATTTGATTCAAAAAAAGTTCTACTTTCATTATTGATAAAAGCAATAGAATCTGTTTGATTTGTCTGAACATTCCAATGAATAATTGTGCCCTCCGGAACCAAAATATTACCAGCATTTTTAATTGTTTCATTTCTTTTTCCAATATAATTCGGATATTTTAAATCTAAAGAAATACCGTTTATAGTTGGCGTACGAATTACATCAATTGTATACGCTTGCGATTGTACCCCATTAGCCCTTATATAAAATGCAATTGGATTTTGAACATCAGTAAACGTATACGAAAATGTTCCGTTGCCATTATTTTGTAAATAATAATGTTCATTATTAAAAATAACTTCTGCTGTACTTGGCAGCACTTTACCTTCTGTGGCTATAGAAATTGTAATAGATTTTCCTTGAATTACTTTTAAATTAGTATTTACTAAAGAAAACGCAAAAGGCGCCGGCGGAATGTACGCAATATTATGATTTACAACTCGTTGCAAACTTTGAGTAAGTGCACCATTAGTACCTGTAAATAAGATAATTAACCAAATAAAAATAGGTATAACAGCATATTTTAAATACTTTTTATTTCGCCTAAAATCTACAGCCTTAACAAAGGAAATGGGTTGTAATTCCTTGGCTTTTTGATCTATACTTGCCAATAACAAATCAGACTGATTGGAATTCTTCTTTAATTGTAAAATATTCAATAATTTATCTTGAACCTCAGGAAAATGATTTCCAATAATTTTTGAAGATTGCTCAAACGTAATTCCTTTTCTTAAACCAATCAACTTAGAAACAGGAATGGCAATAAATCTAATCAACAAAAAGATTTGAACCAATAAAAATAACCAAAACAAAATAGTTCTAGCAGTTGGTTGTAACCATAAAAAATATTCTAAGAATACTGTAAAAAAAAGATATAGAAATCCTAAAGAAAGAAATAGAATACTTCCCTTTATCAATTCACTAGTATAATATTTTCTTGTAAATTGATGTAATTTTTGCTCTATGTTTTTAAATCCGCTCATAAGTAACAAATAAAAATACTCTTTTTAAAATACAAATGACATCAAATAATTGTTAAAGTAATTATTGTAAGTAATCATCATCTCTTACCACTAAGTTTAAAACTTAATAATTACATCAAAAATAATCAAACTAATTTATGAAACCCATTACAACAATTCTAGTTTTACTAATAAGCTACACTGCGTTTTCCCAAAGTCCTTGGACCCAAGAAAAAGGAAAATTTTATACACAGGTTTCCTTTTCTACCATTCCTAGTTACCATACTTTATTTGGCGATCCTGATTATGAAATACAAGGAGATATTACAGATAACACTTTACAGTTTTATGGTGAATATGGACTATCTCAAAACACCACATTACTTGTAAATATTCCTTATAAAATAATTAAACACCAAGGTATTGTAAATCCTTGTTTGGTTGGTAACTGTCCGGAAAGTACAAATAAAGAAAACGCCTTAGGAAATGTAGAAATTGGTTTGAAACATAATTTCTATAAAAAAAATTGGTTGCTTTCTGGTCAATTATCGGTTGAAGCAAATACTAGTTCCTTTGATGATACTTCCGGAATAAGAACAGGATATGATGCCTTTACTTTTACTCCCCTATTTCTAGCAGGAAAAAGTTTTGGTAAGAGTTATTTACAAACATTTATGGGTGTAAATATTAGAACAAATGATTACAGTTCTAATTTTAAAATTGGTGGAGAATATGGTGCAAAAATTACAAAAAGTATTTGGTTAATTGGTTTTGTAGATGTTTCAAAATCTTTTGAGAATGGCAATATTGTAGAACCTAATTCTAATTTAGCAACCGGTTTGTATGTTAACAACCAAGAATATGGTGTTGTTGGTTTAAAAGCCATCGGAGAATTTTCTGATAATTTTGGAATTACAGCAAGTTTACCAGCCGCTTTTTTCGGAAATAATGTTGCCAAACAAATGGCATTATCTGTTGGTCTTTATAAGAAGTTTTAGAATTTAACCACTAACTAAAATTTAGGAAGTATATCAACCCCTTAAGGTTTTAAAAACCTGAAGGGGTTTTTCTTTCGATGAAACATTTAAAAAAATAGCAATCCACAAAAAAGGTATATATATTTTCTTTTCTCCAATTTCTATTCTCTCTTTTAAAAACTATCTTTGCAACCACAAAAAATAAAAAAGATGGAATCTAATGTACGTGTTCGTTTTGCACCAAGTCCTACAGGACCTTTGCATATTGGTGGTGTAAGAACAGCTTTATATAATTATTTATTTGCTAAAAAATACAACGGAACTTTTGTATTACGAATAGAAGACACAGACCAAACACGTTATGTTGCCAATGCAGAACAATATATAATAGACGCTTTAGAATGGTGTAATATTCCTTTTGATGAAGGCCCAGGAAAAAACGAAAAATTTGGTCCTTACAGACAATCAGAACGTAAAGAATTATACAAACAATATGCAGATACACTAATTGAAACTGGTTGGGCATATTATTGTTTTGATTCTCCAGAAGCATTAGATGCGGAAAGAAAAAATCATGAATCAGAAGGAAAAACATTTATATACAATTGGCATAATCGCGCAAAAGGACGTTTGGTAAATTCTTTGGTATTATCTGAAGAAGAAGTACAAAACAGAATTAATTCTGGCGAAAATTATGTAATCCGTTTTAAAACGCCACAAGATGAGCTTTTAAGAATGGAAGATGAAATTCGTGGAAATATTAGAATTGATACCAATACTTTAGATGATAAAATTTTATTTAAAGGAGACGGAATGCCAACCTATCATTTAGCAAATATTGTTGATGATCATTTAATGGAAATCTC
>NZ_JBPOGL010000043.1:0-29595 GCF_051251875.1 Polaribacter sp. | reverse complement strand
GAAAAGAAACAATATAATCTGTTTCAGTTTGTGTGTTTCCTAAAATATCATCTACTTTGTCTCTAAGATTAATACCTGTATTTATACCATCTGTTGTACTTCCAGAAAGATCATCATCACACAAAGTAAAATCTGTAGGTGTATTTGCTAATGTAACAGGTTTAACAACTAAAGAGAATTGCGCTGTACCAGAACAACCGTTATTAGTTCTGTTTACAATTTTAACGTAAATAGTTTGGTTGTTTGCGTAGGTAGGATCGTTATTGTTTCTATGTCTTGTAATATCAGGAATTTCATTTAAAGAAGCAGTTCTGTCACTTTCTGTTTCATAAAAGAAAACATCTAAATCTGGTTGAGATGTAACTAGGAAATAGTTTTTTATTTCATCAACAGAATCACTAAAGTCGAAATAAGAAATTCCGTCAGTATCATCATTTGCTCCACCTACTATTGGATCACTTGGTAAAAAATCATCACATTCTTCATAAATCTTAGGATATATAAGATCCGCTTCAAAATTAACAGTAATGTTTATTTTAGAAATTCGGTAACAAGCTTGTTCAGAAAATACTCTAACCCAAGCTTCTCCTGTTCCTGTAACTGGATACATTTCTACATCTGAGCCCGTAATTTGTGGAGTTCCTGCACTTGCATCTGCAAGTGTTCTGTAATATTCGAAAATTTCATTTTTAGCAATATAATTAGTTGAAATATTTGGTCTTGCTAATTTTAAATTAACCGTTGTTGTTAAATCAGGATTGTTATGACATTGAATAAGTTGAGCTGTATTGACTACAGGTAAAGGATCTACAATTAATTGAAAAGACATGAAAGTACTTCCTGCAGTATCGTCAGAAATAGCATTACAATTGGTATTGTCTACATTTTCTACACGAACAAATACTTGTTGCGAGCTGGTTACTTCATATCCGTTGTTTTTATCAATAGGGTTTGTAGCGCTGCTTGTTTGTGCATCTGCCAAAGAGGTATGGTAAGACACATTGTATTGAGCAGGATCTAAAGTTCCTAAAACTTCAGCGTCTTTTGTGTTTAATCTAAAACTGCTAATCCCGTCTGTATCTCCTCCTACACTTGTAGTATCATCACATAATCTGTAAACAGATGGTTGTATTGGTTCTGGTTCATTAGTTACTTCTAACTCAAATTCTGTAATTGCAAAACAAGCGTTTGGAGCTCTTATGTTTTGTACACGTGCATAAATGGTTTGTGTACTTGCTGTATTTACTTGGTACGGATTTGGTAAATCAGTTCCAGCATCATTTGCGTTTGCTTTTGCTAATGTATCAAAATATAAAACTGTGAAAGAGGTTGGGTCTGCTAAAGAACTTAAAATTTCAGCATCTTGTAAAACATGTAAATAAAAATCATTCTCAGCAACAACATCATCATCACAATAAAAAATATCTTCCGGACTTGTTGCTGTTGCGGCTTCAAAAACTTCTATGTTAAATGTACCAATATATTGAGTAACACTGCCACATTTATCGGTTAATTCAACAGTTAAAGTATATTTTCCGGTATCTGTTTTTTGTAAATTCGTTAACTCTAAGATTCTTTCATTATTATTTATTTCAACAGAGGTTGTGCCATTGTCAAATTCCCATGTATAAACTGGTGGCGTATCACCTTCTGGAATGGCATTGGGTACAAGTATTTTATCATCACCAATACAAAACTGTAAACTTTGATTTGTTATAATTTGATCAGTATCTTGATCTTTAATATCTATTGTTGAAAAAATGGAGGAAATAAAAGGAGGTAAACCTTGTGTTGCGTTTACACCAGCGCCAAGAGAAACCGACCGATGAGAATAATTAACATCGGCACCTATTGCGTCAGGATTATTAATAACGCTAATGCTACTAGAACCATCACTTGTCCAATAAATTTTAGCATCAGGACCTAATTGTAATGCTCCTCTTGTGTTAAAATAACTATGTATAGTCAATCTAGAATCATTAATATCACTAAAAGTTGGCTGAGTTACATCAAATTGATATAAATTTTCTGTAGATGCACTAAAATTACCAGTAGAAATATACAACCTTTCACTAGAAGAAGAGAATTCTACACCATAGCCATTACCAGTTATATTTAAAGGGTTTGTGGTTGCACTATTATTAAAGTTTGTAACCATACCAGTTACAGTGTCAAAATTAAAAAGGAAAGTACCTGAATTCATATTTGCAGCTACTAATTTTGTACCATCTGGAGACACTTTTAAATATCCTCTAGAACCATCTTGATTAACACTATAACCGTTTATAGTACTTAGTACAGGTCTTGCAGTATCTACACCGCTACCATCTACTTTATAGGCATAAAAGATATTAGGTCTACGAAAAGAAATTACCCAAAATTCATTACATGCATCAGATTTAACAGCTGTAACTTTTTCTGACCAATTATTACTAAATCCTTGAGACAAATCAGTAGCGCCACCAACAACATCTCCTAAACCACCGTTTAAAGTCATATCTACAGTATAATACCAAAATCCTTGGTTATCACTAGATGGTGCGCCCACTGTAAAAATATAATAAATATTAGGTTTTCCTGGTGCAGGAATAGTTAATGCAGACTGGGAACTAGAAGAATCTCCTTCTAAATTTGTTCCATTTGGCATTGCTTCGTTATTTTTATTCCAAATAGTTAAATTATTTGTGGTTGAGGTTGGTGCACCAATATAAAATAATAAATTACCATTAGAATCGGCAAAAGAAGAACAACCTTCTGTAGTACTTAGTAAACTTCCTGAAACCGGAACAGGTGTTCCGGAGTTAAAATCTAGTGCAGCTTTGTTTCCGAAATACCAAAAATTTGCTTCTTTTTGAGAAAATGTAGATAATGTAATAAATAGAAATATAAAGGGTAATATTTTTTTCATTTGATGACATTTGAGCTATAAACGCCAAATATATTTAAAAAGTATTACAAATCCCGCTTTTTTAACAGTGCAAAAGACAAATAAATAAAGATAAAAGTCCAAATACAAACAATAAAAATTGTAGAGAAATCTACCGTATAACTTTTTGTAAAAGTTTCGCCAATTTGGTTTGCAACCGATTTAACCGCACCTAATCTAGAAAAAGGCTCTTTAATTAAATTAGACAAAGATTCTAAAGGGAAAAATTGTAAAATAGTATCAGTTTTAGGAGCGTTTGTTGGGTTTTCATTAAATTGCCAATAACAAATTAACTTACTAATTGCTTCAATAAAATACCAAACAAACATGGCACCTATGGCAAATGCAGATCGTTTTACTAAAATACCTAAGAATAATCCAAAAGAGAAAAATCCAACTAACTTTACAAAAAAGGCTAAAATATAATCTAAATCTGAAGTAATAATTGCAAACTCATTGTAATCTGAATAAATTAAGCCAAGAATTAATGAAACAACAAAAACAAAAATTGTTGAAATTAAGGCAAAAGCAATCACTGCATAGAATTTAGACAAAATAAATTCCTTTTTACTTAAGCCATCTATTAAATTTTGTTTTAGTGTTTTGTAACTGTATTCATTTGACATCATAGAAACAATAACTAATAACAAAAAGAATTTTAAAATAGCAGCCATATAGGTGTTAAAATGCCAGATATATGGAAAATTAAAAATTCCCATTTCGGCTAAATGAAATTTTATTGGACCAATATCAAACTTAATGGCAGCAATTAATGTAATAGAAGTAAGCAAGCCAAAATAAATGATAGACAGTACTTTACTAGCAGTATTGTGTTTTAATTTATGAAACTCTATGGTTAGGAGTCTTAACATAATTATATTTTTTAAGTTGATTAGTTGTTGTTTGTTAAATCTAAAAATTGTTGTTCTAAACTAGGTTTACGTTTTACCAAATGCGATAAAATAAGACCATTTTCAAACAAATATTTATTCATTTCGGTGGATGAAATATCGTCTTGTAATGTAGCTATTAAAGTGTCATTTTCTTTGTTTACTTTGCCAACGCACGGATGTTTTTCTAAAAGTTGAAGCAAAAGGTTTTCATCTTTAGCAACTTTTAACTCAAACAAACCTTTTGAAGCAGTCATTTCATCAACTCTACCACTATAAAGTTTTATACCTTTTCTAATAACTACAACATGGCTACAAACTTTTTCTACTTCGTCTAATAAATGCGAAGCCAGTAAAATGGTAGTTCCTTTAGAGGCAATTTCAGTTATAATTTGTCTAATTTCATGAATTCCTTGTGGGTCTAAGCCGTTTGTGGGTTCGTCTAAAATTAAAATTTCTGGATCATTTAACAAAGCAGAGGCTATTGCCAATCGCTGTTTCATACCTAATGAAAACGTGCTAAATTTACTATCTCTTCTTTCAAACAGGTTTACGGTTGATAATTTTTCATTAATTTTATTGGTAGGAATTTCCTTTATTTTGCAAATCAATTTTAAATTTTGAGAGGCAGTCATGTAAGGATAAAAGTTTGGTCTTTCTATAATTGCACCTACTTTTTTTAAAGCTTCATGTGTAGATAAATTTCCGTTAAACCAAGAAAACTCACCAGAAGTTCTGTTTACAACATTTAAAATAATGCCCAAAGTAGTTGATTTACCGCTACCATTTGGTCCTAGAATTCCGTAAACATTTCCTTTTTGAATATCAAAAGAAAGGTTGTTTACTGCATGAACTTTTCCGTATTTTTTATCGAGATTTTTAAGAGATAAGATAGTTTCCAAAGAAATTGTTTTAGTCGATTATAAGTGTAAGACGACTAATTTACAATTTTGTTACGGGAAACAATTCAAAATTTCTAGTTTAGGGTTTCTGAGTGGTCAGTTGTATGATACTTACAGATTCTTTTTTATGGATTTTTTACCAGCTTTTCTTTCCGCTTTCCAAAAAAAACGTTTTCCGAATTTACGCAAGTGTTTGCGCCATTCTCCATCAGTAGTTAAAGTGCCTTTCTTTTTAGTACTCATTTTTAATACTCATTAAAATCATAATCATCAAAATGACCAAAATCATCGTCTAAATCATCTTCATCATCAAATTCATCGCTTAAATTATCAGCAATAAATTCTTTTTCAGGAGCTTCATTAGGGATTTCGCCAACTTCTAAAATTATTTGTGGTAAGTCTTCTCTTTTTTCGGCAGAAATCTCAACAACATCCACATAGAAAGTCCACATTTTTAAGAAATCATACACATAAATTAGTTTGTTGTTTTCTTCTGGCAATGTATCATTTAGTAGGCAAGTTTGCATAGAAATTCCTTCGCCAGCTTCTGCCATATTAAACAAAGGTATTTCTTCACCTTGGTTCCATTCATCATCAGTTCTATAAAAGGACGCCATTTCTTGTCCTTTAAAACCAAAAGAATTGGCAATAACCGAGTGTAATTTTTCTAAATTTATGGTATTGTCTACCAAAAGAGTTCTAATGATGTCTTCTTTGGTGTCTAATATTACGCGTATTTTGTACATGAAATGGTTTCTATTTGCAAGGGCAAAAATACAAAATTTTATGTGTACTTTTACACTTAAATTATTTAGAAATGGATAAAAAAGAAATCTTAGAAGCATTTAATTTAAGATGTAAGAATACTTTAATGGAAACTTTACATATTAAATATATAGATGTTGGCGATGATTTTTTAACAGCAAAAATGCCTATAAATGCAAGCGTTCATCAACCTTTAGGGCAATTGCATGGTGGTGCAACAGCCGCTTTAGCAGAAAGTGTAGGTAGTGCTGCATCTAATTTTTTTATTGATACTAAAACACAATTTGTAAATGGTATACAATTGTCTATAAATCATTTAAGAAGTAAAAAGGAAGGCGTGGTTTTTGCAACGGCAAAAAATATTCATAAAGGTAAAACCACACATTTATGGGAAGTTACAATTGTAGATGAAAAAGGGCAGTTAATATCTGTAGCTAAAATGACAAATATTGTTTTAGAGAAAAAGTAGAATGAATTTTTTTAAACGATTTTTTAAATTTGTCAGCGGGTTTCTTCTTGTTGTTTTTGTGCTTTTGTACGCTGTTTTCTATTATTTTACATCTCCAAAATCTGATGAAAAAATTTTATCAAAATTTGAAGACTCTTTGGTAAAACCTATCATTACACACGAAACATTTAATGGATTTGATTTTAGGAAATTAAGTATCATAAACAATGTAAATTTTCCTACTGTTGTTTTTGTTCATGGAACCATTGGTTCTTGTGTCGATTTTTTAGCGTATTTAAAGGATACTGAGCTTTCTAAAAAAGCAAATTTTATTAGTTATGATAGAATTGGGTATAATTATGAAGACAAAAATAACGTTCAAGAATCAATAGGTTTTGAGGCAAGAATGTTGCAGCATATTACTGAAAATTTATCAACTAAAAATACTATTGTAGTGGGGTATTCTTATGGCGGACCTATTGTTTTGGCGGATACAACTAAGTATAAAAAAGTTGTTTTATTGGCACCAGCAGTTTACAGTAAAGTAGAACCAATGCCTTGGATGATACATCTTTACAATTGGAAAACAACACGATGGTTAGTGCCAAAAATATGGAAACAAGCTTCTAAAGAAAAGTTATCACATCAAAGAGATTTAAGGAATTATGAGCAAAATTGGTTAGAAAACCCAAATAAAATTATAAGTATTCATGGTGATGATGATGGTATTGTACCTTATGCAAATTCAGAATATTTAAAAGAAGAATTTTCAGCAGAACAGTTTACTCTTATTACAATTCCTGGCGCAGGTCATAGTTTAGTTTGGAGTGAGTTTGAATTTATAAAAACAGCATTTTTAAAGCTATTAGAGTGAGTATAATTTTAGATAAAATACAAGATTATTTCAATAAAAACACACCATTTGTAGTGTGTAGAAAACCGAATGCAACAACTATTACAGGCTTTTTTATGCAAGATGATGATTTGGTGTATACAACAGATTTTACAGAATCTGGCTTTGTGTTTGCTCCTTTTAATTCCGAAGAAAACGCAATTTTATTTCCTAAAGAAAATGCCACTTTTTTAACAGAAGAACTCAATTTTAAAGATAATTTTAGTTTAAAAGAAGATTTTAAGGAAACAGAAATTTCTAAAGAAACGTATACACAATTGGTGGCTAAAACTATTGAAATAATAGCTAAGAATGAACTACAAAAAGTAGTGGTTTCTAGAAAGGAAATTGTAAAAATAGAAGCGTATAATTTACTAACAATTTACAAGAAATTACTAGAAACCTATGCCAATGCATTTGTGTATATTTGGTTTCACCCAAAAGTAGGTTTGTGGTTGGGTGCAACACCAGAAACGCTTTTAAATATTGATGGTAAGGAATTTACAACCATGTCTTTAGCGGGGACTCAACTTTTTAAAAACGACAAAAATGTCGTTTGGAAAACCAAAGAATTAGAAGAGCAACAATTGGTTACTAATTTTATTGAATCGCAGTTAAAAGACATTACTACAGATTTAAAAATTGATAAAAAAGAAACTGTAAAAGCAGGGAATTTATTACATTTAAGAACGAAGGTTTCCGGAAAAATAGACCAGAAAAAATCAACGTTAAAAACATTAATTAGTGCCTTGCACCCAACGCCAGCAGTTTGTGGTTTGCCTAGAGAAAAAGCAAAAGAATTTATCTTAAAAAATGAAAATTACAACCGTAATTTTTATACAGGATTTTTAGGAGAACTTAATCTTCAAAATGCTGAATTTGAGAATGAAAGTTCTAACTTATATGTAAACTTACGTTGTATGGAAATAAAAAGTTTAGAGGCTTCTCTTTATATTGGTGGTGGAATTACAAAAAGTAGCAATCCAGGTAAAGAATGGCAAGAAACAGTATCTAAAAGTAAAACCATGAAAAGGGTTTTATAAATACCTATTTATAGGTAGAATTTGGCAAAAATAATTATATAATTTTATGGTAAACTAACCAAACACCATAATATTATGAAAAAATTATTACTAGTATTCGGACTTTTATTAAGTTTCCAAACATTTTCTCAATTAAAAAATACCATTGTTACGGTAGATTTAAGTAAACCTCAAATAGGGAATGTGACTATTAAGACGGGTTATTATAAGGAAAATAAGGAAAATAAGGAAGAAATACCTATGTGTGATGAATCCATAAGTTCTACTAATCAACTAGAAGTTAATTATAGAAATACTTTGTCTTTTAATTTTATAAATGGAAACCCATTAAAATATAAATATGTAATTAACAGAAAAGAAGTTAATTTGTTTGAGGGGCAATCCAATCCATTGAATAATGAAAATGGACAATTTAATCAAAAAGATAATGAAGTTATTACGGATATTGTAAAAGTTGTAGATATTGAAGCTATTAATTGTCTTGAACCTTGTTATATCAAAAAATTAGACACTTTAAAAACAAAAACAAGTTTGCTTTTAGAGAATATTAAAAGTTTTATAAAGGTGAATACAGCAAAAGAAACTATTGATTATAAAGAAATTTCAAAAAAGAGTAAACAGTTTTCTATTCTTAACGTACAATATTTAAGTATAAAAAACAACTTAGAGGCAGCTATGAAAAAAACAGATTTTTCTTCAAATTTTATAGATACTTTTAAAACTCTTACAGATACATTTAAGGAAATAGATACTTTACTCTCAAAACTATTTAGGGTTACTACATTTACTTATACTTTACCCATAGATGTAAATGGTAAAAACATAGATTACGTAGAAGTTACTTTAGAACGTTATGATTTAAAAACCAATGCGCTTGTAGATTCTTACCCGTACAGAGTTTGGGTAACTGGTGGAATTAAAATTGATATTAGCGGTGGTTTGTTTTTTACTTCTTTAAAAGATGATGCATTTTATACAAAAGACAATTCAGCAAAAACTGGTGAAAAGTTTATTTATCAAAAAGATATAGGTAAGTATGATTATGGTTTTGGGTCTGTTATCAATGTAAAGTTTAGAGATAATAATTACATAACTCCTATGTTCAGTTTTGGAGCGTTGTTTACAGCAGATCAAAGGTTTCAATTTTTAGCGGGTGGTGGGGTTTCATTTGGTAAAGATGAAAGAATTATTTTACATCTTGGAGTTGCAATGGGGAAAGTAAAAAGGTTGGCAGATGGATATGAACTTGCAAGTTCTACAGAATCTTACAGTTTAGAAAATAGTACTGTTCCATTAACGGATCGTTTTGATACAGGATTTGTTTTTGGTTTGACTTATAATTTGGGCAAAACTAATGCAAAAAAAGAATAAATGATAAAACCTGTCAGATTAAATATTGAACATAATCAAAAAAAAAATCTGACAGGTTTTTAAGCTGACTGAATTTCTAAAATGCGTTTATTTATTTTTCAGTTTCTTCCGTACTTTTTTCTAGCAAATCAGCAGTAATTCTTTCAGTTCTATTGGCAACTTCCCAAGCTGTATGAAAAACCAAACGTGTTCTTTTTTCTAACATTTCATAATTAATTTTATCAGGGGTGTCAGAAGCTTTGTGATAATCTGCATGTGTACCGTTAAAGTAAAAAATAATAGGAATGTTGTGTTTTGCAAAGTTGTAATGGTCAGATCTGTAGTAGAATCTGTTTGGGTCATTTTCGTCGTTATACTTATAATCTAAAGCAATGTTTGTATATTTTGTATTCATTTCTTCAGAAAGGGCATGTAAATTTGCACTTAATTTATCAGAACCAATTAAATACACATAATTAGGATTTTCTTTATGAGCATCATCAACTCTACCCACCATATCAATATTTAAATTACAAACAGTGTTCGCCAATGGAAATATTGGATTTTCTGTATAGTATTTAGATCCTAACAATCCTTTTTCTTCACCAGTTACATGCAAAAATAAGATAGAACGTTTAGGACCTTTGCCATTTTTAGCAGCCATATTAAATGCTTGCGCCATTTCTAAAAGTGCCACTGTACCAGAACCATCATCATCAGCGCCATTGTAAATTTCTCCATCTTTCATGCCTACATGATCTAAATGTGCAGAAACAACCACAATTTCATCAGGTTTTTCACTTCCTTTTATAAATGCTAGTACATTTTCAGAATCTTTTAAACCTTTTCCTCTTTTTCTTTTATTTAAAAATTCAGCAGGCACTTCTTGATAATAATTATCTTTAGAAATTGGTGAAACAATACCTTCTTTTACATAAAAATCTTTTAAATATGCAATCGCTTTTTTCTGTCCAGGTTCACCGGTATCTCTTCCTTCAAATTCATCTGAAGCATAAATGTATAAATGTTTGCTAAGTTCTTTAGCCGTAATTGAAGCGGCGTATTTTTCTGCAAAATTTACCTTTGTTAAATTGTCTGAAGCTTTATTTAAACTAGAAGCACAGGCTATAAAAGCGAATACAGAAATACTATAAAATATTCTTTTCATGTATAAAAAATGTTAGTAAGTCGTAAAATAAAATTTATTTTTTTGGATTTCAAATTTAACTTTTGTTAATCACAAATTGTTGTAACGTTTTGTTAAATTTAACAAGTTCTTTAGGAAACAAAGTGTCAAAAGCATTGGTTTCAATTAATTCACTAGGTGTGCCAACATGAAATGTGCTTTCTGTTAATAAAATAATTTCATCGGATAATTGAATTGCTAAATTTACTTCGTGCGTAGAAATGATGACTGTTTTCTGTGTTTCGGCAACCAATTTTTTTAACAATGAAAATATTTTAATCGTATGATGCATGTCTAAATGTGCCGTTGGCTCATCTAAAATTATAATTTCTGTGTCTTGTGCCAACGCTCTTGCAATGAGTACTCTTTGCAATTGCCCATCGCTTAATTCGTAAAAACGATTGTTTTTTAAGTGATTAATTTCTGTTTGATGAATTGCAGTTTCTACTTTTTTTATGTCATTGTCAGAGAGTTTGTCAATCCAATTTGTGTACGGTTGTCTACCTAGTGCAATTAGTTCATAAACAGTTAGTTGACTTTCTGGTAAACGTTCTGTTAAAACCAAACTTAATTGTGTAGAAAGAGCTGTTTCTGTGAGTTCTTGTAGTTTTTTCTGATTGATAAAAACATCGCCATTTATAGGTTTTTGTACTTTAGAAAGTGTTCTTAATAAAGTAGATTTACCAATTCCATTTTTACCTAAAACGGTTATTAATTTTCCTTTTTCAATTTCGAAATTAATATTTGAAGCAATAATTTTTCTGCTCTTTTTTTGCTGATAACCAATGGATAGATTTTCAGTTTTAAGGACGATATGTTTATTTTTTTGTTTCAAATGTTTTTGTTTCAGAGTTTCAAAGTTACGCTTGTTTGCTTTGTAAGCTTGCTACTATTTTGTTCTTTGTAACGTACATTATACAAACAACCTCTTTTTTCTTATAAGTAGCCAAATAACTACAGGCGCGCCAAATAATGAGGTAATTGCATTTATTGGAAGCGTAAATTCGCTTGTTGGCAATTGTGCAATGGCATCACAAATTAATAAAACAATGGCACCAATTATTGCAACTGCTGGTAATAATATTTTATGATTAGAGCTAGAGAATAACATTCTTGCTATGTGAGGCACCGCTAAGCCTACAAAAGCAATTGGACCAGAAAAAGCGGTGATTACGCCAGTTAAAACACTGGTGATTAATAGAATAATGTTTCTGCTTTTCTTTACATTTACGCCTAAGCTTTTTGCATAATTTTCTCCTAATAAAAAACAGTTTAAAGGTTTAATAACAGAAATGGTGCCTAAAATTCCGAAACTATAAATAATTGCAAAAACAAGCAATTCATTCCAAGATAAATTGCCCAAACTACCAAAACTCCAAAATAAGTATTGTTGAATTTGAGCAGCTTCACTAAAATAGGCGAGAACGCTTATTACGGCAGAAGTTAACGAGCCAAACATTAAGCCAATAATTAAAATAGACATGGTGTTTCTTACTTTGTTTGCGGCAATAATTACGGCAGATAACACTAAAAAAGCACCCAAACTTGCTGCAATGGGTAAAGACCAATTAGAGACAGAAGCTTTTAGGAAAAAACCGCCAAATACAGATGATCCTAAAATGAGAATGGCAACGCCTAAACTTGCGCCAGAAGAAATACCCAAAACAAAAGGTCCTGCTAACGGATTTCTAAATAAAGTTTGCATTAACAAACCGCAAATAGACAAGCCAGAACCAACTAAAATAGCTGTAATTGCTTTTGGTATTCTAAAAGTAATAATAATGGTTTCCCAACTTTCTTTGGCAACATTTCCACCAAAAATACTATTAAAAATAGCTTTAAATGGAATAGTAACTGAACCAAAACTGATGTTCAAAAAGAACAAAAATACTAGTACAATTGATAAAAATAGAAAGTGTTTTGTGTAATTTTTTTGTTCCATTTATGAATGTTAGGCACAGTTGCGTGGAAACCTAAATTTTGTAATCTTTTAAAAATGTCACTAATTTTTGAATGGCAATTCCTCTATGAGAAATGCTGTTTTTTTCTTCTGAGGTCATTTCGGCAAAAGATTGATCAAAACCTACAGGTTTAAAAACTGGGTCATAACCAAAACCTTTTTCTCCGTTTTTTTCTTTTAAAATATTGCCTTTACAAATTCCTTCAAAAAGAAATTTATCATCATTTATATTTAGTGCAACAGCGGTTCTAAATTGTGCTTTTCTGTTTGTTTTTTCTTTTAAATCAATCAATAATTTTTGCATATTATTTTCAGAATTCGCAGGTTCTCCAGCAAAACGTGCAGAATATACTCCTGGTTTTCCGTTTAAACTTTCTACTTCTAAACCTGTATCATCAGCAAAACAATTAAAACCGAACTTTGTAGTTATATAATCTGCCTTCAATTTGGCATTTCCTTCTAAAGTAGTTTCCGTTTCATCAATTTCATCAAAACAATTAATGTCTTTTAAACTCAATAATTCTATAGAGTTGGGTAACATTTTTTGCACTTCTTTCAGTTTATTAAGGTTGTTTGTTGCAAATACGAGTTTCATAATGCAAAAATAATCATTTTAAAGTCAGAAAATAAAAATACTTAAAGTCATTAAGTGACTATTCATGATGATAAGGTTCATTTTTTAAAATTGTAAAACCTCTATACAATTGCTCTACAATAAAGAGACGAATCATTTGGTGTGAAAAAGTCATTTTAGACAAAGATATTTTTCCGATAGATTTCTTATAAACTGCATCAGAAAAACCATAAGGACCACCAATTACCAAAACCAATTGCTTAATTCCTGCATTCATTTTTTTTTGTAAATATTTAGAAAATTCAATAGAAGTAAAATGTTTTCCTTTATCATCTAACAAAACTAACTGATCTGTATTTTGTAGTTTAGATATAATTAATTCTCCTTCTTTTTCTTTTTGTTGAATTTCGCTTAAATTCTTTACATTTTTAATATCAGGAATTATTTCTAATTCAAACTTTATATAATGTTTTAATCTGTTTTGATATTCATCAATTAGCAGCATTAATTGCTTATTATCTGTTTTGCCAATGGCAAGTAATTTAATTTTCATAGTTCAAAATTACGAATTATCAATGTATAATTATGAATTAATTAGCGTAATTGATAATTCGTAATTCATAATTAAATTGTTATTTTTACATCAGAATTAAAGAATTATGATATCACAAAAACAATTTGAAAACGAGTTAGATTTAATAATAAAAAATGCCATTAGAGAAGATGTTGGAGATGGAGATCACACCTCACTTTCTTGTATTCCTTCGGATGCACAAGGAAAGGCAAAATTGTTGGTAAAAGAAGATGGAATAATAGCAGGAGTGGAGTTTGCAAAGCAAGTTTTTAGCTATGTTGATAAAGGTTTAGAGGTAGAAACGTTTATAAATGATGGAGATGATGTAAAGTATGGAGACATTGTTTTTCATGTTTCAGGAAAATCTCAATCCATTTTAATGGCAGAAAGATTGGTGTTAAATGCCATGCAAAGAATGTCTGCAATTGCAACTAAAACAGCTTTTTTTGCTAATTTATTAAAAGGAACAAAAACCAAAGTTTTAGATACTAGAAAAACAACACCAGGCATAAGAGCTATAGAAAAATGGGCCGTAAAGATTGGTGGTGGAGAAAACCACCGTTTTGCATTGTATGATATGGTTATGATTAAAGACAATCATATAGATTTTGCTGGCGGAATTACAGCGGCAATTACAAAAACGAAAAAATATTTAGCCGATAAGAAATTAGATATTAAGATTATTGTAGAGGCAAGAAGTTTAGAAGAAATTAAAGAAATTTTGGCGAATGACGGTGTTTATAGAATTTTAATAGACAATTTTAATTATGAAGATACCAGAAAAGCTGTTGCTTTAATTGGTGATACTTGCCTAACAGAGTCTTCTGGAGGTATTAATGAAGAAACCATTAGAAAATACGCAGAATGTGGTGTAGATTTTATTTCTTCTGGTGCATTAACACATTCAGTTTATAATTTAGATTTAAGTTTAAAAGCTTTTTAAAAAGTGTTATTGTAGTTTTACTACAATGTAAATTAGCTAGAGTTTGTTGTTTTAAAAATCATTGTAACAATGAAACTTTGTCTCTAAAAAAACAAAAAATGAAAAAATACATCACAATTGCAGCCTCATTACTATTAGTGGTTTCTTGCAATACAACAGAAGTTAAAAAAGAAAATAGCATGGATATTTCTAAAAATCCTTTATTGATAAAAAGTACCTTAGAATACGGTACGCCAGATTTTACAAAAATTAAAACAACACATTTTATGCCTGCCATTTTAGAAGGTATGAAATTGCAGAATGAGGCAATTGAAAAAATTACTGAAAATAATGAAGCGCCAACATTTGAAAACACCATTTTAGCATTAGAAGAAAGTAGTAAAGTGTTAGACGGTGTTACTGCTGTTTTTTACGGATTAACAGGTGCAAATACCAACGATACTCTTAAGGAATATGACAAAGAATTAGCGCCAAAGTTTTCTAAACATTCAGATGATATTTTATTGAATACGGTATTGTTTGCAAAAGTGAAAACTGTTTATAATCAACTTTCGGAAGCAAATTTAGATCCAGAATCGAATCATTTAGTAAAAGAATATTTTAAAAATTTCTCTAAAGCAGGAGCAAATTTATCCGAAGAAAAAAAGGAAAAATTAAAAGAAATTAATTCTGAAATAGCAAGTTTATCAAATGATTTTGGTAAGAAATTATTAGACGCTAGTAAAAAAGGCGGAATTGTAATTGCTGATAAAAAGGATTTAAAAGGTTTTTCTGATGAAAAAATAGCTTCTTTAGAAAAAGATGGTATTTATGAAATTCAGTTAATTAATACTACACAACAACCGTCTTTACAAACTTTAGAAAATAGAGATGTTAGAAAACAATTGTTTGAAAAATCGATTCATAGAGCAGATGCTGGGGAATATGATACTAGCAATTTGGTTAAAAAAATGGTTGAGTTAAGAGCAAAAAAAGCTCAGATTTTAGGTTTTGAGAATTATGCAAGTTGGAGTTTACAAGGTACAATGGCCGCAACGCCAGACAAGGTGTTTGACATGTTTAAAAATTTAATTCCGGGTTCTTTAGAGAAAGCAAATTCTGAAATAAAAGAAATTCAGAAAGAAATTAATAAAGAAGGAAAAGACTTTAAATTAGCTGCTTACGATTGGAATAATTACGCAGAAAAGGTGCGTAAATCTAAATACAATTTAAACGAAGACGAGGTGAAGCCTTATTTTGAAATGACCAACGTTTTAGAAAAAGGAGTTTTTTATGCAGCCACAAAATTATACGGAATTACCTTTAAAAAACGTACAGATATTCCTACATATCATAAAGATGTTGTGGTGTATGAATTGTTTGAAGAAGACGGTTCTAAATTAGGGTTATTTTTTGGAGATTTTTTTGCAAGAGATAGCAAACGTGGTGGCGCGTGGATGAGTAGTTTTGTAAAACAATCTAAATTACGCAACCAAAAACCCGTTATTTATAATGTATGTAATTCGCCAAAACCCGCCGAAGGAGAACCGGTATTAATTAGTTTTGATGAAGTAGAAACCATGTTTCATGAATTTGGACATGCGTTGCATGGTTTTTTCGGAAATCAAAAATATGCATCAATTTCTGGTACAAGTACCGCAAGAGATTTTGTTGAGTTTCCGTCTCAGTTTAATGAAAACTGGTCTACACATCCAGAAATCTTAAATAATTATGCAATACATTACAAAACAGGAGAAGTAATTCCGGCTGAGTTATTGAAAAAAATTAAAGATGCAGGTACTTTTAATCAAGGGTATTCTATGATAGAAAATTTATGTTCTTCTAGTTTAGACATGAAATGGCACACAATTACTGCCAATGATAAAATTGAAGACGTTGCTAAATTTGAAATAGAAGCTTTAAAAAGTATGAAATTAAATGTGAATGAAATTCCTCCAAGATATCGTTCAACTTATTTTGCACACGTTTTTAGCGGAGGTTATGCAGCTGGTTATTACTCGTATTTATGGACAGAAATGTTGAGTCATGATGCCTATGATTGGTTTAAAGAGAATGGTTTGTTAACTCGTAAAAACGGACAAAAATTCCGTGAGCAAGTTTTATCCAAAGGAAACACAATGGAGTATGCAGAGATGTACAAAACATTTGCGGGTAGAGATCCAAAAGCAGCGCCAATGTTAAAAGCTAGAGGTTTAAAATAACAATTTAAATGAAATCAATTTTAAAAGTTTTAGCAATAGTTTTTGTGCTTTTTGTTGGTTGTAAAAGCAATGAAGTAAAAGATATTACTGGTATTTATAAAGGTGAATTTCCTTGTGGAGATTGTTCTGGAATAGATAATAAAATGATTTTGAATGCCGATAGTACATTTGTTTTAGAAAAAGTGTACAAAGGAAAAGGTGATGAGGTCACTTTTAAAGAAAAAGGAAGGTATTTAGTTGAAGAAGGAAAACTAATTTTAAAATTAAAGAAATGGCCTTTTAAATATGCTATTGGTGATAATTATATAGAACTATTAGATATTGATGGACATAAAATTGAAAGCCAATTAAATTATAAAATGATAAAACAATAATAATTTTAAATGACAAATAATTATTTTGAAAGCGAAGAATTTTCAAAAATAGATTTTACAAAAAGGAAAATCAAGAAAGGAGAATACGACAATTGTACGTTTATCAATTGTAATTTTGAGAATGTTCATGCATCAAATATTCAATTTGTAGAATGTGAATTTGTAGATTGTAATTTTAGCAATGCAATTGTAAATAATACGGCTTTTAAAGAAGTAAATTTTATCAATTGTAAAATGATAGGTGTAAAATTTAATGAATGTGATTCGTTTTTATTGCAGTTTAGTTTTAAAGATTGTCAATTAAGTTTTTCATCTTTTTATCAATTAAAAGTGCAGAATATAAAATTTGTAAATTGTAATTTACAAGAAGTAGATTTTACAGAAACCAATTTAACAAATACTGTTTTTGATAATTGTGATTTTAAAGGCGCTATTTTTGGTGAAACTAATTTAGAAAAATCAGATTTTAGAACGTCGTTTCAGTTTAACATCAATCCAGAAAATAATCGTTTAAAAGGGGCTAAGTTTGGTAAAGATAATGTTGTAGGGCTTTTATCAAAATATAAAATTGTTGTTGCATAAAAGTTTTAAGTAGCAAAGAAGCAGAGTTACAAAGGTGCAAAAGGTTAAAAGGAGCAAATTTTAAAAGAGAAACAAGCTAAACTTTGCCCTTTGTAACTACATTTCAACTTTGTAACTTTATTCAAAAAAAAGAAAAATGAAAACATTTAGAGATTTATTAGTTTGGCAAAAGTCTATGAGTTTTGTTACTGAGATTTATAAAGTTTCTAAATCTTTTTCTAAAGAAGAAACATTTGGATTATCATCTCAATTAAGAAGATCTGCAGTTTCAATTCCTAGTAATATTTCTGAAGGTTATGGAAGGGAAGGAGTGAAAGATTATCTTCGTTTTTTGAATATTGCAATTGCATCTCTTTTTGAATTACAAACACAATTAGAAATTGCTTTTAATTTAGAATATATAAAAAAAGAAAAATTTGATATTTTGTATGAATTAACAAGAGAAATAGAAAGAATGTTATCAAGTTTTATAAGAAGTGTAAAATCTAGAAACAATTAACTTTGAACCTTTGTTACTTTGTAACTCTGCAACTTTGAGCCTTTGTTACTTTGTAACTCTTCAACTTTGAGCCTTTGTTACTTTGTAACTCTTCAACTTTGAGCCTTTGAACCTAAATTTATGAGTTTAGAAATAGAAAATAAATTAGAAAAAATACCAGTTGTAAATCTCTTGGTAAAATTTGGAAAAAAAATAAAAATTCCAGGACTAGAGGGTATGTCTTTGTATGATGTTATTGAACTGTATATTATAGGTATTGTAAAAGGTGCTTTAACAACAAGAGCAGGCGGAATTGCATTTAGCTTTTTTATGGCAGTTTTTCCTTTTATGCTTTTTATTTTAACACTTATTCCATACATTCCTATAGAAGGTTTTCAAGAAGGTTTATTTTCATTTATCAAAGAAATTTTACCACCACAAACCTTCGAAGCGGTAAATGTTGTTTTAGGAGATATTATTAACAATCAATATGGTGGGTTGCTTTCTTTTGGTTTTTTATTGTCTATTTTTTTAATGACAAATGGTGTAAATGCAATCTTTGGTGGCTTCGAATATTCGTATCACATTACAGATGTTAGAAACGTTTTTAGATCGTATTTTATTTCTTTGGGGGTTTCTTTGTTAATGTCTCTTTTCTTAATTGTAACCATTACGTCCCTTATTTTATATCAAGTTGCATTGTCTAAAATTGATGAACAAGGTTGGTTTAATACTAGCGATTTAAATCTATTCTATATTGGGAAAAATGCCGTTTTTCTAGCGATGATTTTTACCATTGTTTCTTTACTTTTTAGATATGGAACAAAGCAAGGAAAAGAAACAAGGTTCTTTTCTGCAGGTGCACTTTTAACAACTGTTGTTTCTTTATTTACATTTTATTTATTCGGAATTTATGTGGTAAAATTTGCGCAATACAATCAATTATACGGTTCTATTGGTACACTTTTAATTTTGATGTTGTTTGTGTGGTTAAATGCAATTATTTTATTGTTAGGTTTTGAGTTAAATGCTGCTATTTACGCTTTAAGATTCAGAAATAAAATTGATTCTATCTTATAACATTTCTAAGTTTTTCACGATATTTGCCGCCTCAATTATCAATGATTAATTATCATTTAGCAATATTAACATTCGTTATAAATAATTAAAGACTGATAATTGATTACTGAACATTGATAATTACTTATATGAAACCAAGCATACCAAAAGGAACCAGAGATTTTTCGCCAACAGAAGTAGCCAACAGAACGTATATTATAAATACGATTAAAACTGCTTTTGAAACATTCGGATTTCAACCTATAGAAACTCCAAGTTTCGAAAATTCATCAACCTTAATGGGTAAATATGGTGAAGAAGGAGATCGATTGATTTTTAAAATTTTGAATTCTGGAGATTTTTTAAAGAAAGCAGATGCTACACTTTTATCAGAAAAAGAGAGTGTAAAAGTTACTTCTCAAATATCAGAAAAAGCCTTGCGTTACGATTTAACCGTGCCTTTTGCGCGTTATGTTGTGCAACATCAAAATGACATTACATTTCCTTTTAAAAGATATCAAGTGCAACCAGTTTGGAGAGCAGACAGACCACAAAAAGGACGTTTTAGAGAGTTTTTTCAGTGCGATGCAGATGTTGTTGGTAGTAAATCCTTGTGGCAAGAAGTAGAATTTATACAATTGTATGATACTGTTTTTACCAAATTAGGTTTGGCAGAAACAACCATCAAAATTAATAATAGAAAAATACTTTCTGGTATTGCAGAAGTTATTGGCGCTCAAGATAAATTAATAGATTTTACAGTTGCTTTAGACAAGTTAGATAAAATTGGTAAAGAGGGCGTTGTTAAAGAAATGTTGTCTAAAGGAATTACCGAAGAAGCTATTGAAAAAGTGCAACCTTTGTTCGATTTTACGGGTACTAATTTAGAGAAATTAGCTTCTTTAGAAAACATGTTATCTTCTTCTGAAGAAGGAACCAATGGAGTAGAAGAGCTGCGTTTTGTAATTAATGCTATTGAAGAATTGGGTTTAGAAACAGCCGCTTTAGAAGTAGATGTAACTTTAGCAAGAGGATTAAATTATTACACAGGCGCAATTTTTGAAGTTGCTGCACCAAAAGGTGTAAAAATGGGTTCTATTGGTGGCGGTGGTAGGTATGATGATTTAACAGGTATCTTTGGATTAAAAGATGTTTCTGGCGTTGGAATTTCTTTTGGATTGGACAGAATTTATTTAGTCTTAGAAGAATTAGGCTTGTTTAAAACGGTAGATTTGCCAAAACCAAAAATTATTTTCTTAAATTTTGATGCTGCTACCGATGTTCTTAAAATGAAAGCATTAAAAAGTTTGAGAGAAAATTCGATAAAATCTGAGTTTTATCCTGATTTAGGTGAAAGTAATAAGGCGCAAAAACGACAATGGAAATACGTTACAAATAGAGAAATAGAATTTGTAGTAGCTAATGTAGAAAACAATCTATATTCCTTAAAAAATATGATTTCTGGTGAACAAACAGATTGTTCATTATCAGAATTGATTGCTACATTAAAAGCATAAATTATAGTTTTATAATTTTTATTGATTCGTAAATTAAAATAATACGTTGCAAACACGTAAATTTGCACTTTAATAAAGAATGAAATGTTTGAATTGATCAGCAAAATGAATGACGAAAGAATTGAAGAAATAGGAGAGAATCACGTAGGTACTTCTGCTAAAACTCCATTAAGAGCAGATGCTTTTGATATTTCTGACGCAGAAAAAATTGAAAGAATCCAAGAAAGTGTTAAAGATATTTTAATTACTTTAGGAATGGATTTAACAGATGATAGTTTACAAGGAACGCCTAAAAGAGTGGCGAAAGCTTTTGTAAATGAGTTGTTTATGGGCTTAGATCCTAAAAACATGCCAAAACCTTCTACTTTTGAAAACAATTACAATTATGGTGAAATGTTGGTAGAAAAAAACATTGTGGTATATTCTACTTGCGAACATCATTTATTACCAATTATTGGTAGAGCACATGTTGCTTATATTTCTGATGGAAAAGTAATTGGTTTATCAAAAATGAACAGAATTGTAGAGTACTTTTCTAAAAGACCACAAGTTCAAGAGCGTTTAACCATGCAAGTTGTGCAAGCAATGCAAGAAGCTTTAGGTACACAAGATGTTGCTTGTGTTATAGATGCGAAACATTTGTGTGTAAATTCTAGAGGAATTAAAGACATAGAAAGTTCTACAGTAACAGCAGAATTTGGAGGTAAATTTAAAGAAAAAGAAACAAAAAGAGAATTTTTAGAGTATCTTAAAATGAATACAAAATTCGAGTAGATTTCGTTTTTATAAGTTGATAAACTTAAAATATTAAAAAATCCGTTTAGAAATTCTAAACGGATTTTTTTATGCAAAATTTTATGTAAAATATATGTTGTATGGTTTTTGTATGGATTAATTTAATATTAAAACAACAATGTGCTTTTATGTATGGTTTATGTATTAGTGGTTTAACGTGTTGAAAATGAAATGAGTTCTATATTTGAGAAAACTAAATTTTATGTATAAAACACAATTAACTAAACTACTTTTTTTAGTATGCATTACATTTTCATTTTCTAATTATGCACAAACCATAATAGCAGGTAATGGTAGTTATACTAAAACTTTTCCAGGAACAGATGTTGCTGGTAGAAATGGATATCCTTCTGGTTCTCCTCAATTAACTGGTAATGCTTTAGGAAAACCAGTGCCAACAAATGATTGGTGGTCTAAATTAGTAAAAGAAGATCATGCAGATAATTTATTTAATTATCCTATGACATTAAAAACCACTAATAATGGTTTAATTGTAACGTATATTCCATCTGGAGTTATTGGCGATTCTGCTCCGATTGAAGTAAAACTATCTGGTTTATCAACAACAAAAACAACCGTTTCTGATTATTCTGATTGGACTGTAACCATGAATTGGAAAGACGGTAATCACGAATTAAAAACAATAGCAGGAATTGGAATGCCTTTTTTATACTTTGAAAAAGATGCTGATGATATTGTTGAAATTAAAGTGAATTCTGGTACATCAACAATTTCAAACGAATTATTAATTGTAGAAAATGCTACAAGTGGTGCAGATTTTGTTTTTTATGCACCTGTTGGAAGTACTTGGGTAAAATCAGGAAATGTATTTACATCAACCTTAAATGGAAAAGACTATTGGTCTATGGTAATGTTGCCTCTAACAACATCAAATGTAAATGCAGCAGCGCAAGAATTTAAAAAATATGCCTATGTTTTTCCAACAAATACAGAAACTTCTTGGACTTATAATGAAACATCATCTAAAGTAACAACAACGTTTACGGTTAATACTGTTGTAAAAGAAGGGGCTGAAACAGATATGTTATTAGGGTTATTGCCTCATCAATGGAATAATTTATCATCAACTTCTACAACTCCCAATGAAGCTACTTATAGCTCAATAAGAGGGGCTTTAAAAATGTTAAAAGGAAATACTTTTTCTGTAGAAAATACTTTTAAAGGTATTTTACCAACGTTACCTTATTTAGCAAATTATAGCGAAGGTTTTAGTCCTGCTGCTTTAGATAGTAAAATTGCTCAAATTGAAAATGATGGTTTAGCAACTTGGACAGATTCTTATAACGAAGGGCAAGTGATGAATCGTTTAATTCAAACGGCAAGAATTGCAGATCAAACAGGCAATATTGCTGCAAGAGATAAAATGATTGCAACAATAAAAGAACGTTTAGAAGACTGGTTGTCTTTTGAATCTGGAGAAATAGCATTTCTTTTTTATTACAATACTGCGTATTCTACTTTAATAGGTTATCCTGCAGGTCATGGACAAGATTCTAATATAAATGATCATCATTTTCATTGGGGATATTTTATTCATGCAGCAGCTTTTATGGAGCAATTTCAACCAGGTTGGATGAATCAATGGGGAGAAATGATAAATCTTTTAGTGAGAGATGCAGCTTCATCAGACAGAAATGATGACACGTTTCCTTTTTTAAGAAATTTTAGTCCGTATGCAGGTCATAGTTGGGCAAATGGATTTGCTACTTTTCCACAAGGAAATGATCAAGAATCAACATCAGAAAGTATGCAATTTGCGTCTTCTTTAATTCATTGGGGAACGATTTCAAACAACAAAGAAATTAGAGATTTAGGAATTTATATTTACACAACAGAGCAAACTGCCATTGAAGAATATTGGTTTGATGTTTATGAACGCAATTTTTCTAGTTCGCAACAATATAGTTTAGTGTCTAGAGTTTGGGGAAACTCTTATGATAATGGAACTTTTTGGACTTCAGATATTGCTGCTTCTTATGGTATAGAATTGTATCCAATTCATGCAGGATCTTTTTATTTAGGTCATAATCAAACGTACGCACAAAAATTATGGGATGAAATTTCTCAAAATACAGGGGTTTTAAATCAAGAAAATAATGATAATTTATGGCATGATACCTATTGGAAATATTTATCAATGATAAATCCTCAAGAAGCTATAAATCTTTACAACGCCTATCCTGATAGAAATTTAAAGTTTGGTATTTCTGATGCTCAAACATATCATTGGTTGCACAGCGCAAATGCTTTGGGAGTTGTAGATGCAACGATTACTGCAGATTACCCAATTGCAATGGTTTTTAAACAAAATGGAGAAACTACGTATGTTGCTCATAATTATACCAATTCAGAAATTATTGTTTCTTTTTCTGATGGATTTCAATTAACAGTTCCTGCGCGTCAAATGATTACGAATAAAGATGTTTTAATTTCTGGAGTTATTAGCTCAGATTTTAATCAAGCGTATGCAAACGGAAGTGTAAATTTATCAGTATCAACTACAGGAAGTGGTGTTACAAAAGTTGAATTTTATAACGGAACAGCTTTATTGGGTACAAAAACGGATGCTCCATATAATCTTAAAGCAGAAAATTTAGTACTTGGTGTGCATGGTATGTATGCAAAAGTGTATGAAAATACAAACTTTAATGTAACCAATATTGTACAAATTCAAGTTGGTGAACAAGTACCTTATTTAGATACTGCTTTTTTAATTCCAGGAAGTATTGAAGCAGGAAATTATGATAAATTTGAAGGCGGAGTTGGGCAAAATATTAGTTATGTTGATGTTTCTCAAAATAATGAAGGTGATTTTAGAACTGATGAATATGTAGATGCTGCAATAGATAATGCAGAAGGAAATACAGTTGGTTGGATTTCTGCTGGCGAATGGTTAGAGTATTCAATTGATGTGCAAACTTCTGGAAAATACAATGTAGATGTTCGTTTTGCTTCTGGTAATTCAAACGGAGGAGGTCCTTTTTATTTTGAGATTGATGGTAAAAAAATTAGCTCAGATATTAATTTGACTTATACAAGTGATTGGTCTAGTTGGCAAACTAAAACCGTAAATGACATTGAGTTTACAAAAGGAAAACATATTTTAAGAGTTGTTTTTACGAATGGTGAATTTAATTTAGCAAAAATGGATTTTACATACGCTGCTCCTTTAGATTATATGCCTCCAGTTGCAAATGCAGGAGATAATGTTGTTGTTATTACTCCAGAAACAACTGCAACTTTAGATGGTTCTTTAAGTAATGATCCAGAAAATGAAACAATTACGTATTTGTGGGAACAAATTTATGGACCAACAATAATTAATTTTAATGATACTACTTTAGAATCTCCATCAATATCAAACTTAGAAAAAGGTATTTACAAATGTAAGTTAACGGTTAGTGATGGTACATATTCTGCAAATAGTTTTGTGTTGGTTATTGTTCAAGATAATGCAAATGCAAATCCTACAATTTCAATTACATCACCATCAAACAATAATTCTTTTTCTGTAGGTACAGCAATAAATATTACAACTTCTGCTGCAGATTTAGATGGAACAATTACAAAAGTTGAGTTTTACGATGGTAACACAAAAATTGGTGAAGATACAACTGCACCTTTTTCTTTTAATTGGACAAATGCTGCAGTTGGTACGCATGAATTGAAAGCAATTGCTATAGATAATGAAGCTGCACAAACTACTTCTCAAAGTATAAATATTACTGTTAACGAAGTAAAAGAATGTACAGAAACATCAAATGTTGCGCAACAAGGTTCATTTTCTACAGGTTATACTGCTACTTTTGAAACTATAGGAACAAGTGTAAAAATAACTTTTGAGTTGTTAGATACGGATAGAGTAGGTGTTGTTGCTTATTTATGGAAAGAATCTCCTTTTGAAGAAACTCAAATGGAAAGTGTTTCTGGATTAAAATTTACAAAAACCATTGGTGGTTTAACTGCAGGACAAACGATTTCTTACGGATGTAAATTTGCATTTTCAGGAGGGTTGGCAGTTACAAAATATATCAATTATATAGTTGGTGATAGTTGTGGTACTTTAAGTGTTTCTGATGTTTCTTTACAAAATGAAATCATTGTGTATCCAAATCCTGTTAAGAATACACTTTTTATAGTTTCTAAATCTGTTGATATTTCAAAAATTGAAATTTACTCAACGTTAGGAAGTATGGTTAAAAAAGCTACAAATAATTTTAACAGCATTCAAGTAGAAGATTTATCTAAAGGATTGTATCTAGTTAAAATTTATACTGATAAAACAGCAATCACTAAAAAGTTTATTAAAAATTAAAAAATAATTTTAGGAATAAAAAAATCCGTTTAGAAATTCTAAACGGATTTTTAATTGTTAGTTATTTCTGATTTCAGAAAATAAATTTTAGTGTTTAATCAAAACCCATTCACCTTTTTCTAATAAAGGAATAGCCTGTTTATATTTTACTTCTTTTTCTTCACCGCTCATAACATTCTTAATAGTAACACGCTCGTTTCTACCAATTTTTGGTTGCTCTCTAACAATGGTTTCAACAGGTTCAGATTGTTTTGGTCTAGAGTTTTCAATAGCTTGTTCTGTTGAATTTTGAACATCTGCTTTAGAGGTGTTTAAACGCTCTTTTTTTTGTTGACGAGCTTCTGATATCTGAGAACGATCTTGTGTTGGTAATTCCCCTTTAAATAAGAAAGAAAGTACTTCTTTGTTGATGCTGTCTACCGTAGTTTTAAACAACTCAAAAGCTTCAAACTTATAAATTAATAACGGATCTTTTTGTTCATAAGATGCATTTTGCACAGATTGTTTTAACTCATCCATTTTACGCAAATGCTCTTTCCAGTTTTCATCAATAATAGCTAACGTAATGTTTTTTTCAAAGTCTACAATTAAACTTTTTCCTTCACTTTCATAGGCATCTTTTAAGTTGGTTACTACTTGTAAAGATTTACTTCCGTCTGTAAAAGGAACTACAATGCGTTCGTATTTATCACCTTCGTTTTCAAATACATCTTTTATTACAGGGTATGCTAAAACGGTATTTCTTTCAATTTTAGCTTTATAATGTGCTGTAATAATGGTGTATAATTTATCTGTCAATTCTTTTTCAGAAAGTTTTTCAAATTCTTCTTCAGAAAAAGGAGAAGTTGTTGAAGAAAAACGAATCAATTCAAATTCAAAATTCTGAAAATCTTTTGTTGCTTTATTATTGTTGATGATAAGTTCGCAGGTATCATAAATCATATTTGCAATATCTACTTGCAAACGTTTTCCGTCTAAGGCATTACGTCTTCTTTTGTAGACAAATTCACGCTGAGCGTTCATAATATCATCATATTCTAACAGACGTTTACGAATACCAAAGTTGTTTTCTTCTACTTTCTTTTGTGCTCTTTCAATAGATTTGGTAATCATAGAATGCTGAATTACTTCGCCTTCTTTTAATCCCATTCTATCCATCATTTTGGCAATTCTTTCAGAACCAAACAAACGCATTAAGTTGTCATCTAAAGCTACATAAAATTGAGTAGACCCAACATCACCTTGTCTTCCTGCACGTCCACGTAACTGTCTGTCTACACGTCTAGAATCATGTCTTTCTGTACCAATAATAGCCAAACCACCAGCTTTTTTAACTTCGTCTGCTAATTTAATATCGGTACCACGTCCTGCCATGTTTGTTGCAATAGTTACAACCCCTGGTTTTCCTGCTTCTGCAACAACATCTGCTTCACGTTTGTGTAGTTTTGCATTTAAAATATTATGAGGAATTTTACGCATTTGTAACATTCTTCCTAATAATTCTGATATTTCTACTGAAGTTGTTCCTACTAAAACAGGACGTTTTTCTGCAACAAGTTTTACAATATCTTCAATAACAGCATTGTATTTTTCTCGGGCAGTTTTATATACTAAATCTTGTTTATCATCACGTTGAATAGGTTTGTTGGTAGGAATTTCTACAACATCTAATTTGTATATTTCCCATAACTCGCCAGCTTCTGTAACCGCAGTTCCGGTCATTCCAGAAAGTTTGCGGTACATTCTAAAGTAATTTTGAAGTGTAACGGTTGCAAATGTTTGAGTTGCATCTTCAATTTTTACATTTTCTTTGGCTTCAATAGCTTGGTGTAATCCGTCTGAATAACGACGGCCGTCCATAATACGACCGGTTTGTTCATCAACAATCATAACCTTGTTTTCCATGACTACATATTCTACATCTTTTTCAAAAACAGTGTATGCTTTTAAAAGTTGATTCATAGTATGAATACGTTCGCTTTTAATGCTAAAATCTTGGTATAAATCATCTTTTAAAGCAGCTTTCTCCTCTTTAGAGATTTCAGAAGCATCAATTTCACCAATTTTTATTCCAATATCTGGTAAAACAAAGAAATTATCATTTTCAGTTTTTTCTGATAAATGTGCAATTCCTTTATCTGTTAAATCTATTTGATTGTTTTTTTCTTCAACAACAAACCACAAAGCCTCATCTACTTCTGGCATTAGTTTGTTATTGTCTTGCATGTAATAGTTTTCTGTTTTTTGAAGAATTTGTTTATTTCCTTCTTGCGATAAAAACTTAATTAACGCTTTGTTTTTTGGCAAACCTCTGTAAACTCGTAATAATTGGAATCCGCCTTCTTTTGTATCGCCAGCGGCAATAAGCTTTTTAGCTTCTGCTAAAACTCCTATTAAATACTTGCTTTGAATACCTACTAAATCATTTACCAATGGTTTAAGTTCATTAAACTCATGTCTGTCTCCTTGTGGTACAGGACCAGAAATAATTAAAGGTGTTCTTGCATCATCTATTAATACAGAATCTACTTCATCAATAATTGCATAGTTAGGTGCTCTTTGTACTAAATCATCTTTAGAACTGGCCATGTTATCACGCAAATAATCGAAACCAAATTCGTTATTTGTACCATAAGTGATGTCTGCATTGTATGCTTTTCTACGCGCATCAGAATTTGGTTGATGATAATCGATACAATCTGTTGTAAAACCATGAAATTCAAAAATGGGTCCCATCCATGCTTTATCACGTTTTGCCAAATAATCATTTACGGTTACTAAATGCACACCATTTCCTGTTAAGGCATTTAAATAAACGGGTAGGGTAGAAACCAAAGTTTTACCTTCACCAGTCATCATTTCTGCAATTTTTCCTTGATGTAAAACAGAACCACCAATTAATTGAACATCATAATGTATCATATCCCAGGTAACAGGTTTCCCTGCAGCATCCCAAGAATTTTGCCAAATAGCTTTGTCATCTTCTAAAAGAACATGCTCTCTAATACCCGATAATTCTCTATCAAAAGCAGAAGCTGTAACTTCAATTTCTTCGTTTTCAACAAAACGTTTGGCCGTTTCTTTGACAACAGCAAAAGCTTCTGGCATTATTTTTTGTAAGGTTTCTTCAGAAACTATATAGGCTTCATTTTTTAAGGAATCTATTTCTGTATAAATATCTTCTTGTCTGTCAATATCTGCAGCAGTAGCTTCTTCTTCTAAAGCTAAGATTTTAGCGTCAAATTCTTTAGTAGCTTCTTTAATTCTAGCCTTAAACTCAAGAGTTTTTGCTCTTAATTCATCATGTGATAAAGCTGAAATTGCTGCTTCAAATTTTCTTACTTCTTCAACAATTGGTTGTAAATTTTTTAAATCTTTTTGCTGTTTGTCTCCAACAAAAAGTTTAATTACTGAATTTAAAATATTCATTATTCTGTTATTTTCAGTTAAGTTATTAACTGTATTATAGTTCCGTATCAGGTTTTTTTAAAAGCCTGAAAAATAGTTTTCTTGATTGAGAAAACAAAAAAAAAGCCTCATTAGAGACTTTTTTATATAATTTAGTATTTATTAATATTCATCTTCGTTCCAAAGATAATCATCTTCGGTCGGATAATCTGGCCAGATTTCTACTATTGAATCGTACGAATCACCTTCATCTTCGATATCTTGTAAGTTTTCTACTACTTCTAACGGAGATCCAGTTCTAATAGCGTAATCTATTAATTCGTCTTTGGTTGCTGGCCAAGGCGCATCTGCTAAATAAGATGCTAATTCTAATGTCCAATACATTTCTTAAT
>NZ_JBPOGL010000042.1:0-30729 GCF_051251875.1 Polaribacter sp. | reverse complement strand
GTGTTAAAAATGTAGAATTTTTCCTATTTAGATTAACAACAATTTTTGCCTAAACACAACAATTGCGAATGATCCGATTACTTTGTCCTAGAGTCCTTGCAGCCAGACTCTAAGATGCTGAAACGAGTTCAGCATGACAAAAGCAAAAGCAATGGTATTCTATTTCTCTTCGTTAAAATAAACTTTATAAAACTTCATTTTTTTCTCTTCATCATACCCTCTTTCTAAATATTCTGATGCTGCTTCTGGCGCATCTACATCTAGTTTAATGTTGATGTTGGTATCTAACTTAATCTCTGTTTTTAATTTGTTTTTCTCTTTCTTTAAAACAACTCCAGAAACGTCAAAATTATTTCTAATTAACACATCGTTTAATTTTTCGAAGTGCTGTTTGTATTCGTCAAATTTTTCTTTGTGTTTTTCTTCTTCAAAAACTTCATCTTTAAAAGTAGCATAATCTACAGCTTCATTTTCTTTAAAATAATCTACCGTATTTGCTAAGAAATTTCCTTTTTCGTGCATGCCTAATTCTGGCTTAATTACCTCTTCAGAAAATTCTTTACACATCTCTAAATAGTTTTGTGTATGAGAATTATAATCGTCTGCTAATTTTACAGATAAAAAGTTTTTAGACCAATATTGGGCATCGTAATTGTTGTTATCTACAGATAGTACAACAGTACCTTCTTGGTCTGAGGTATTTAAAACCAAACAACCTTTGTCTATTCTTTTTGTAGAAATTCCTTTTTGTACAACAACATCAAAACTTTCATTGTCATCTAAATAGGTTTGAAAAAAATCTACTTTATTTTCAATTTTAAAAACTCCTATAGCTTCTGTTAAAACATCTTTGTATTCTATACCTTCAATAAAAACAACAAGTACGTCTCCTGTTTTTATTTGTGCAGAATTAGACTGCTCAAACAAATGGTTTACAATACTTTTAGAGTATTCTACAAAACTTTCTTCATCATTAAATATTTCTGAAGCAAACTTATTTACTTCATTTAAACGTACATCTTCATGCTTTGTAAATCGATAACTCTGTGTTAAATTTCCAAATGGTTTCAATAAAAAACCTTTCATTAGATCGTAACTTTCTTGATCAAAACGAATTAAGTCTTCAGAAAAAACATTTTGTCCGCTATTAAATTTATTTGCTACTTTATGTAAGATACATTTGGTAATTTCTGCTTTGGTTTTTCTAATCATTACTTAAATTTTTGGAGCGTAAAAATAGTTGAAGTTTTTAAATAAATAGAAAATAAATGCATGAGATTTTCTAAAAGCTTGCAAGAATTTTAGCCCTGATTGAAATGGCATCCTTTTTTCTTTTTCAGAAAAAAGATATAATTGAAAGCAGGAAATAGCTTCTAAAAAATAACTTACAACTTTAATTTTATCTGTTCTGGCAACAATTTAAAAGTTTTTCTATGGTATTTAGTGGCGCCAAATTCTCTAATTCCGTTTCGGTGTTCTTTTGTTGGATAGCCTTTATTTTTGGCCCAATTATACATGGGAAATTCTTGATGAATTTTCTCCATATACTCATCTCTATACGTTTTTGCCAATACAGAAGCTGCGGCAATACTCATGTATTTTGCATCGCCTTTTACAATGGTTTCATGCGGAATTTTGTTGTACTCTCTAAATTTATTTCCATCAACAATAATAAATTCTGGGGTAATTTTTAGCATTTTTATAGCACGATGCATGCCTGTAATAGATGCTTGTAAAACATTAATTTTATCTACTTCTTCTTGCCAAACAAAAGAAACACCAAAGGCGAGTGCTTGTGCTTCTATAATTGGACGTAATTCTGCTCTTTTTTTTTCAGATAATTGTTTAGAATCGTTTAAAAAAGGATGTGTAAAATCTTTTGGTAAAATAACTGCTGCTGCAACTACGGGGCCAGACAAACAGCCTCTACCAGCTTCATCGGTACCAGCTTCTAAAGTAAATCCGCTAAAATTTATGTTTAACATGCTACAAAGAAAAGCAAAATTTTTGTTTTCATTTTTAATGATAATATAAATTTATTTACAAAAAAGTACCTTTTAGAAGTATTAACAATTTTCGGGAAATATATTAACTATTATTTTCGTTTAATTATTTTACATTTGCTACTGCAGAAACAACTTATGAATAAACCATTTTTTTTATCTTTTTTACTTTTTTTCTCAGGCTTAAACCTGTTGTTTTCACAAGCACGTATAAATTCTGGGCAACAAGGGGATGATTTTATTAGAGTTAACAATGATTCTATTGGTAATTCTGGCGAAATAACTGTAAAATTATCTGGAAAAACAAAGTATACAGACTATAAAATATTTTCGCATAAAAGAGATACTACCTTTATAGATACTACGTTAACAATACAAAAAGATTATAAGTTTAATTATTTGAGAACAGATAATTTTGAACTATTGGCTTTTCATAATCAAGGACAAACCTTTAATAATTTGGGCTATAATTTTAGTAATGTACAGCTATTTCCAGACATTGGTTTTACAGCGAAACAATTTAGTTATTTAGATATAGATGAAATTAAGTATTATGAGGTTCCTACGCCAACTACAGAAATTTTATACAGGACAGGCTTGCAACAAGGGCAAGTTGTAGACGCTTTATTTACGGTTAATTTTCATAAACGATTAAATGTTTCTCTTTCTTATAAAGGTATTCGTTCTTTAGGAGCGTATAGAAGATCTTTGGCAAGTCACGGAAATTTTAGAGGTGCTTTTCATTATCGTACTAAAGAAAATCAGTATGAATTAAGAGGACATTTAACAAGTCAAGATTTTTTTAATGAAGAAAGTGGAGGTTTGCCAACGGCGGAAATAGAAAAATTTACGATTAATAATCCAGAGTTTACAACAAGGTCTCTTTTAGATGTAAATTTAGACGATGCAGAAAATCAATTTGATGGAAGTCGAGTTTATTTTGAACATAGTTTTAAGCTTTTATCTAGTAAAGATACCGTTGGTAATAAAGATTTTAGCAATTTAAAAGTTGGACATGTTTTTACCAATGAAACTAAATCTTATTCATTTATACAAACTACCACCACCATATCTATTTTTGGAGAGTCAAATGACTCTGGAGCCGAAGATAACGAAGTAAAAAGTACACTGACCAACAATGAACTTAACTTAGAATTTAATTCGAAATATGTTTTAGGAAAACTAAAACCCAAACTTAATTTTACGCAATATACGTATGCCTATGATACTATTTTAAACACAAATAGCAGCATTAGTAAAACTAAATTAGCAGGAAAAGCTATTTCAGTAGGGGCGGAGTGGAACGCTAGAATTAAAAATTTTAAATTAAATGCAGATGCCAATCTTACCCCAGGAAGTACCCGATTGTCTGGTAGTTTTTTAAAGGGTGAAGCACTGTATCATAAAGACAGTATTTTTACCGTACAAGGTAGTGTGTTGTTGAGTTCTAAATCGCCCAATTTTAATACCTTATTACATCAAAGTAGTTATGATGATTACAATTGGCAGAATGATTTTAGCTCTGTAAACACAAGAGATTTAGGTTTTGCTTTCAGTTCTAAGTGGGTAAATGCATCACTAAATTTTACAAACATAGACAACTATACTTATTTTGATGAGAATAATAAGCCTCAGCAATTTACAGATCAAATTACGTATTTAAAGCTAAAAGCAAATAAGGAGTTTAGGTATAAGAAATTGGCGTTAGACAATACGGTAATGTATCAAAATGTAAGTAGTGGTAGTTCTGTTTTTAGAGTGCCAGAATTGGTTACAAGAAACACCTTGTATTATCAAGATTATTGGTTTAAAGGAAAACCGATGTTGGTGAATATTGGTCTTACTTTTAAATATTTTACAAAATACAAAGCAAATGCTTACAATCCATTATTGGCAGAATTTACATTACAAAATGATACAGAAATAGGATATCCTACCGTAGATTTATTCTTTAATGCACAAGTGCGAAGAACGCGTTTGTATTTAAAAGTTGATAATGTAACTTCTGGTTTTACAGAGAAAAATTATTTTTCTGCTCCAAATTATCCTTATAGAGATTTTACAGTGCGTTTTGGTTTGGTTTGGAATTGGTTTATATAACCGCAATGTAGCAGATAAGTTACGTTTGATAACACCTTGTTTTTCATGATAAAAAGTCTTAAACAAAACTGGAAACTCTTTTTAATAGCAAGTTTATCTTTAGGCTTAGCCCCTTTTAATCCACCACATATTGTGGGGAAACTCAAATGGATTTTAGGTGGAAATGCTTTCTCTGGAGAACATGCCATGCAAGCCAAAGATTGGTTTGATGTTTTACTTCATGGAAGTCCTTGGGTGCTTTTCATAATTTCTGTAATAGTTCATCTTTTTACTTTTTTGATGAAAAAAGATAAGAAATAATGCGTTTTTTTGTTATTTCTAAGTGTATTTCTATCAGAAAGATCTGTTGAAACAATTTTTACTTTTTTAAATTTAACACTTTAAAATAATTCTGATATTTGTTTATAATGTAAGGAAGTTACTTTTTTATGAGTTGTTTTATTTTAATACTAAAAGCAGCAAATACCAACGTGGTAATTGGAGACAACCAGTTAAAAATGGCATAGATAAAATAGTCTCCTACACCAACTCCTAAAACACTAGATTGGTATGCACCACAAGTATTCCAAGGAATTAAAACAGAAGTTACTGTTCCGGAATCTTCTAAAGTTCTACTTAAATTTTCTGGTGCTAAACCTCTATCTTCATAGGCTTTTTTAAACATCTTACCAGGGATTACCAATGCTAAATATTGGTCTGATGCAATTATGTTAAGACCTAAACAGCTTACAACAGTACTTGCAAATAAACCAAAAACAGAAGTTGCTACGGCTAATAATGAATTTGTTATTTTAGCTAAAGCTCCAATAGCATCCATGATGCCGCCAAAAACCATTGCGCAGATAATTAATAAAATGGTCCATAACATGCCCTCCATTCCTCCGGAAGAGAATAAATCAGATAACTTTTCATTATCAGTTTGGATTTGGGTATCTGTTAAAATTGATTTTATTAAGGATTGAAACTTAGAAGAAGATAAGGTTTCTAAAACATCACCTTGAAAAATGAAAGCAAATATAGCAGCTAAAACAACACCGGTTCCTAAAGCTAGTAGTGGCTTTGTTTTTAGAAGAATCATGCCTATTACTACTCCTGGAACTAAAAACAACCAAGGAGAAATATGAAAAGTATTGTCTATTGATATTAATAAATTACTAATATCAGCACTACCTGTAGTATCTATTGTAGTACTTAGGATAGTAAATACAATTAAGGTTATGATGATGGTTGGTACCGTTGTAAACGCCATGTATTTTATATGCGTAAATAAATCTGTTCCTGCCATTGCAGGCGCAAGATTTGTGGTGTCTGAAAGCGGAGACATTTTATCGCCAAAATATGCACCAGAGATTACTGCACCGGCTATCATTCCGCTAGGAATACCTAAAGCGCTACCAATACCAACTAATGCAATACCAACTGTTGCAGAGGTGGTCCAAGAACTTCCTGTTGCAATAGAAATAATTGCGGCAATAATTACGGAAGCTGGTAAAAATATTTCCGGGCTTAATACTTGTAAACCGTAATAAACCATTGCAGGTATAATTCCGCTTACCAACCAAGTTCCTGCTAAAGCTCCTACTAAAAAAAGGATCATAATGGGTACAAATACACTTTTCCAGTTTTCCCAAATTTCAGTAATCATTGTTGGAAAAGGTACTTTGTTAAAAAAACCTACTGTTGCGGCTACTAAACCTCCTAAAATTAATATATATTGATTAGAATAATCTCCAAACCAAGCACCATCAGCAAAAAAGATATTATAGGCTAATAAACACATTAAAATTACAACCGGAATTAAAGATTCTAATAGGTTTAGCTCTTTATTGTCTATAATTTGTTGGTCTTCAATTTTAATTTTGGAGAGATTATTGTCTTTTTTTTGCATACTAAAAATTTGATATTGTAATGATACGAATTTGTGAAAACATACACAAAAAGGGAAACAATTTATAATAAACAATAATTAATGCTAATGTTTTTTCTATAAAAAAAAAGGTTTTTAAACTATGCTATAGCTTAAAAACCTTCTTTTGAAAACAATGTAATAATTATTCTAAAACAAATTCTGATCTTCTATTTAATTGATGTTCTTCTTCTGTACACTTTACTTTATCTGCACATTGATTAACTAATTCTGACTCTCCATAACCATTACTGGTAATTCTACTTGCAGAAATACCTTTAGAAATTATATAATCTGCGGTGCTTTTTGCTCTTCGTAAAGATAGCCATTTATTATATTTATCAGACCCTCTAGAATCTGTATGTGAACCACAATGAATATTTATTTCTGGATATTTGTTAATTACTCTTACAACATCATCTAAAATAACTTTTGCTTTTGGTGTTAGAATTGAAGAGTTAAAATCAAAATATATAGGTTCATGATCTATTTGTACTTTTTTATTTTTAAATACAATATCTGGATCTATTGTTTGGTATAAATCTAATAAAATAGTGCTAGAAATTACAGGGTCTGTTTTAGATGTCTTAAAGTTATAGGTTGTTGGTATGTAAGATTTATGTTTAACTTTAATTGTATAGTCTTTTTCTGGTTCTAAAATAAAACTAAACTCTCCATCTTTGTCGCTTTTTAAAGTTTCTAAAACTTTCTTGTCTGCGTCTAAAAGGGATATAGATGCACCTTCAACTGGGTCTAATTTTAATCTATCTTTAACTTTACCATCAATTCTGAAAATGGCTGTAGCTTTTCTAAATTTATAAATATCATCGCCACCTCTACCACCAATTCTATTAGAAGAAATGTAACCTGCGCTTTTTTCTTCATCTAAAACATATCCAAAATCATCTAAGCTACTATTTATTCCTAGTTTTAAATTTTTTGGAGTTGTAAATCCTTGTTTTACGTTGTTATAGGATTTAAAAACATCTAAACCACCAAAACCTACTAAACCGTTAGAAGAATAATACAGTGTATCTTTGCTATAGAACGGAAATTGTTCGAGATGTTTTGTATTAATTTTTGGTCCTAAATTTTTAGGTTTACTATAATTGTCCTTACCGTCTATGTTAACCACAAATATATCAAAAGACCCTATGGTTCCTGGCATGTCTGAAGAGAAGTAAAGTTTTTTGTCATCTTCACTTAAAGCAGGGTGTACTATAGAGTAATTGTCTCCATTAAAAGGAAGTTCTGAGATATTTTCCCATTCATCATTTATTAATTCTGCTCTAAATATTTTTAAATGGGTTACTTTGTTTTTGTCTTTTACTTTCTTTCCATTTATTAAGTTATTTCTGGTAAAATACATTGTGTTACCATCCTTTGTAAATACAGCATTAGATTCATGTAATTTTGTATTTATTTTAGATGAAAAAGGTTTAATTTCTTCTAAATTTCCTTCTGAATCTATGTTTGCTTGGTATAAATCTAAATACGGTTGTTTGTTCCAGTCATATATTTTTCCGCCAGATCTACTTGAGCTAAAAACTAATGTGTTGTTGTAAAATGACCCTCCAAAATCCGTTTCTGCGGTATTTCCTCCTAAGGTAAAAACATCATAAATACTTTCTCTATTTTCGTTTAAGAGACTGTCTAACTTTATAACATCATTAATTTTACCATTCTTTATTATTGTTTCATATTTTTTTAACCAAGGACTTGCTTCTTCATATTTTTCTAATCCTTTTAAAGCTTGTGCGTATTTAAAAAAATAAGAAGGATCTACTGAGCTTTCATGAAATAACATTAATTCTCCATACCATTTTGCAGCTTCGTCCATGTGGCTATTAAAATAATAGCAATCTCCTAATTTTTCATAAATATCTTGGGTTTTAAACTTTTCTTTTTCAAATAGTTCTGCGGCTTCTATATATGAAGTTATTTTAAATAAGTGGTTGGCTAGACCTAATTCTTGTGCCTGGGCAGCTCCCATAAAAAAAAGGATGCTTATAAGTAGTAGTTTTGTTTTTGTCATAGCTAGGTGTATTTAAAAAAATCTTGGTGATTTATTAAATCCGTTAAAGAATATATTTATATCATAAAGAAACATAATTTCATGAGATCCAGAACTAAAGTTGTTTAAGTTGGTTGTAGTGTAATCATAAGCATACCCAATTCTAAATTCTGGGGTTACTCTAAAATTAATCATGGCAGAAACAGCATCTTTTAAACGATAGCCTAAACCAAATTCTACTTTATCATTATAAAGTACATTCATATTTGCATCTACAATTATAGGAGACCCTGCAACGGCTTTTACTAATACAGATGGTTTAAGTTTAAATTGATTGTTTACTTGAAATACATAACCAGAAGTTACGTACATGTGTCTTTCTTCGGCTATTTCATATAATCCTTTGGTTTTACTTAGGTATTGGGTGTTTAATAAATTTGGTACAGATACACCAAAGTAAAATTCATCGGTATAATAAAATGCACCAATACCAATATTTAAAAAAGTATTATTTATATTTTCGTTAAAATTAGGGTCTGTAAAATATTGACCACTTTCTAGGTTTAATCCAGTAAATTGGGTGTTAAAAATATTGGCACCAGCTTTCATACCAAAAGATAATTTGCTTTTGTAGTCTAGTGTAAGTTTATAGGCAAAGTCTAAACTTAAGTTATATTCTTTTACAATATCTCCAATATCATCAGCAAGTAAAGAGAAACCAACTTCTACTTTATCTCCAAGCGGTGCATGGGCAAATAAAGAAGCAGAAGTAGGTGAGCCTTCTACGCCAACCCATTGCATTCTGTATAAAAGTCCTGTATTTATTTCCCCAGGGTTATCTGTTGTGTAGGCGGGATTTACTACACTCATGTTATACATATACTCAGTGAATTGGACATCTTGTTGCGACCAAGTTATAGTTATGAACATGCTTAAAAAATAGAAACATAGTTGCTTTTTCATTTTAATTAGTAGGTTTAGTTATTTTAGTTTGGCAATTTTTAATTTGTACAGGGAACTTTTATTGAAGCTTATCTGCTTAAATAAAGTCTTCCTTGTCTTGGTTTTTTATCATTCTTATTGAAAACAAGAACATAGAAATAGACTCCTTTTGGTAATAATTCTCCGTTTCCATTTAATTCTCCATTCCAACTAGGTTTGTTTGCATTGCCTTTATAAACAATATTTCCCCAACGATTATAATACTCTATGGTATAATTTGGATATAATAAATTGATATTTTTTATGTTAAAAAGATCATTTATACCATCATTATTTGGTGAAAAACCATCGTAAATAACAAGGTCATCGTCATTACATGCTTCTAAGTCTACAGTTATTTCTAGAGCTGTAGTACTTTCGCATCCATCTAAATCTTGTAGCACTGCAAAATAAGTAGTGTTATGAACAAGAGTTTCACTAGAACTTATGGTGTTTCCGTTAGGAAAACTGTCATACCAAACTACGGTGTTGCCTGAAGAAACTACAATTCTATCAGCTAAATCTAAGAGTGTAAAAGGTCCTTTTAGGATACAAAACTGTTCTCCGTTTAAATTTAATGTTGGAGTGGCTACTTGGGTTAAGGTAACATTTACTTTTAGACGTGTATTACTTTCACAGGTTGAAGATGCGTTAGATTGTGTAGCGTAATAATCTCCAGCATTTTCTAGTAAAGTAGTTGGGTCTAATGCTGTTGTAGACGTTTCAGTGTCATACCATTTAATATTGCTTCCGGAAACTTCTAAATCTGCAATCGTTGCTTTTTTACTTTCGCAAAATACTTGATCCGTAGTTGTGGTTGTAGGAGCTACAATTGTAACTATAGATATTGAAATTTTAGTTCGTTTAAAACTCTCACAACTTGTTGTAGCGTCAGATTGGGTTGCATAATAATCTTCACCATCCACTAATATTTCAGATGAAGATAGCGCTATAGTAGAAGTTTCTGTATCATACCATTTTATATTGGTACCTGTAATATCAAGATCTGCAATTGTTGCCCCGTTAATTTCACAAAAAGATTGGTTGTTAGCAGAGGTAGAAGGAGCATCTGTAATGTTAATTAATACAGTAACTTTTGTTCTAGTTAAACTTTCACAACCATTTGCACTATCTGTTTGAGAAGCAAAATAATCTCCATTATTTATTAATAATTCGGTTGAATTTAATGGAGTTGTTGAAGTTGCTGTGTCGTACCATTTTATATTAGTACCTGTAATATCTAAATCACTTACTTTAGCTTCATCAATTTCACAAAAAGATTGATTACTAGAAGTGGTAGTAGGTGGTGTTGTGGTAGTGATTGCTGCTGTAATTTTTGTTCTTAAAACACTTTCACAACCATTGCTAGCATCAGTTTGTGTAGCAAAATAATCTTCTCCATCAACTAAAACTTCTGTTAACTCTAAAGTTACCGTAGATGTTGCTGTAGCATACCATTTTATATTGTTTCCTGTAATGTTTAAATTTGCTATTGTTGCATTGTTTATTTCACAAAAAGATTGATTATTAGAAACTGTTGTGGGCGCTAGAGTTGTAGTTATTGTAACGGTAACCTTTGTTCTAGAAACACTTTCACAGCCATTTGAAGCATCTGTTTGAGTTGCAAAATATTCTTCCCCATTCACTAATAAATCCGTTGAATTTAAAGGAGTAGTAGAAGTTGCTGTATCATACCATTTTATATTAGTACCTGTAATATCTAAATTTGCTATTGTTGCTTTGGCAATTTCACAAAAAGATTGATTGTTTGAAGATGTTGTAGGCTCAGAAGTTGTAGTTATTGTTATTGTAACTTTTGTTCTTAAAAAACTTTCACAACCGGTGTTAGGGTCTGTTTGTGTAGCATAATAATCTTCGTTATTCACTAAAGCTTCTGTTAATGGCAATTCTACATTAGATGTAGCTGTTGCATACCATTTTATATTGGTTCCTGTAATAGCTATATTGGCTATAGATGCTTTGCTAATTTCGCAAAAAGATTGATTATTAGATGTAGTTGTAGGCGCAGAAGTTTTATTTATGGTTACTGTAACTTTGGTTCTTGCTGAACTTTCGCAATTTGCAGCAGATGTTTGAGTAGCATAATAATCTGCACCATCAATTAAAACTTCGGTTGAATTTAATGGGGTTGTAGAAGTTGCTGTGTCATACCACTTAATATTTGAACCAGTAATTGTTAAATTACTTACTTTGGCTTCGTCAATTTCACAAAAAGATTGAGTATTAGAAACTGCAGAAGGTGGGGTAGTTGTACTTATTGTTGACGTTATTTTTGTTCTTAGAACACTTTCACATCCATTAGCGGTGTCTGTTTGCGTAGCATAATAATCCTCTCCATTTAATAATATATCCGAAGGGTCTAATGGAGTAGTAGAAGTTGCCGTGTCATACCATTTTATATTTGTTCCGGTAATATTTAAATCTGCAATTGTTGCGGCGTCTATATCACAAAAAGTTTGACTATTTGAAATGGTTGTTGGTGCAGCTATTGAATTTATAGTTGCTGTAACCTTGGTTCTTTGTATACTTTCACAATTTGTGGTACCGTTAGTTTGCGTAGCATAATAATCTTCTCCATGCACTAAAGCTTGCGCAGTTGGTAGTGCTACCGTAGAAGTTGCCGTGTCATACCACTGTATGTTGTTTCCTGTAATGTTTAGGTTTGCTATTGTTGCTGCTTCAATTTCACAAAAAGATTGGTTATTTGAAGATGTGGTTGGGTTATCTGTTGTGTTTATAGTAACTTTTACTTCAACTCTAGAAACACTTTCACATAATAAGCTTTGTTCTACTTGTGCAGCCCAATAAGATTCTCCACTAACTATTTGATCTGTTGGGTCTAATGGAATGGTTGAAAACTCTGTATGATACCATACTATAGAATTATCCGGGTGAGAAACTTGTGCCCCCAAACTAGCAATTGTAGGCCTGTCTATTCTACAAAATATCTGTAAAGGTTCTGCAACTAATGGAGCAGATGGGTTTATTAACACTACACTTGTAGAATTACGGTTACTAACACACCCGTTTTCTGTTTGTTGTGCCCAATAAGTTGCTCCATCTTGTAATAATGTTGTTGGATGCAATAAAGAACCGCCAAATTCAGAATCAAACCATTCTATATTATCTCCATCAGCGTATAATTCTGAAATAGTAGGTTTGTCAATTGTACATTCTGTAATTGAAACAAAAGTATTTGGTGGTGCACCATAGACAAAAACATTAACTTTTAATCTACTAGTACTACAACCTCCACCTATTTCATCATCAGCATAGTAGGCTCCGGTTTTTAGTTTTGCAGTAGGATCATAGGCAAGCCCTCCTGTTTCTGCATTATACCATACAATATTTCCTCCAACAGCAACTAAATTAGAAACTGTTTTGTTTTCTGAAGCACAAAATGTTTGTGTACTGAATGTTGTTGTTGGCTGAGGATTGACACATTGAGCAAAATTTACTTGAACATAGCCCAAGACCACAACGCAAGTTAATAGTAGTTTTCTTAAATACATAGTAGTTTAGTTAGCAATATAACAATTGAATTATTAACAATTGTTGATTTTTTTAGTAATAGTTTATAGCTAAATCAAAATTAAAGAATAAATCATAAAAAAATAACAATATTTTAACTTATGTTAAAAGAGTTATTAACGGCTGATATGTCTTAATAGTATTAGAGTTAGTTAAAAAATGTTAATAACTATTTTAGTTTTTAAGAATTATGCTTATTGTTTTTTTCTTTATATATTTTAATTTATGCAAAATATTTTTGAAGCTAAAAAATACCAGGTTATTGTTACCAAGTTGCAAGGTAAATGAATATGCTAAGGAAAGTAGAATTAGGCTGGTAAAAATAAAAGTGTATTTGCAACAAATAATTATGTTGTTTTTTTAACTAAAATGAAAACTTTTACTCAACGTTACCGTATATCATATTAAGAAGATATTTTTTATGATATTATGTGAGATTGTTGGTTTCTAAAAAGAATATTTTTGAGGTTTTTTAACTAGGGATTATAGTTCTAGTTTCTTTGGTAATGTACCTTACAAAAAAAACTCTCGAATTAAATTCGAGAGTTTTTGTAAAATATTCTAGCTTTATCGGTAGTATTTAAATTCCTAAAAGAGTTTATTATTACCCTAAGTATGTCATTAAAATTTTAGATCTAGAAGTATGTTTTAATCTTCTAATTGCTTTTTCTTTAATTTGTCTAACACGCTCACGTGTTAAATCAAAAGTTTCACCAATCTCTTCTAAAGTCATTGGTTGGTGTTCTCCTAAACCAAAATATAATTTTACAACATCTGCCTCACGTGGTGTTAACGTTTCTAAAGCTCTATTAATTTCTATACGCAAAGACTCATGTAATAAAACTCTATCCGGATTTGGAGATTCGCCAGAGTTTAAAACATCATATAAGTTAGAATCTTCTCCCTCAATTAAAGGCGCATCCATAGATACATGACGACCAGAATTTTTCATAGATTCTTTTACGTCATTCACAGTCATGTCTAATTTCTTAGCAATTTCTTCTGCACTTGGTGGGCGCTCATTTTCTTGCTCTAAGAAAGCATACATTTTGTTAATTTTATTGATAGAACCAATTTTATTTAACGGTAAACGTACAATTCTAGATTGTTCTGCTAACGCTTGTAATATAGATTGACGAATCCACCATACAGCATAAGATATAAATTTAAAACCTCTAGTTTCATCAAAACGTTTTGCTGCTTTTATCAAACCTAAGTTTCCTTCGTTTATTAAATCTGGTAACGTTAATCCTTGGTTTTGATATTGTTTTGCAACAGATACAACAAATCTTAAATTGGCTTTGGTTAATTTTTCTAAAGCTCTTTGATCTCCAGCTTTAATTAACTGTGCCAATTCTACTTCTTCATCAGCAGTAATTAAATCTACTTTTCCTATTTCTTGTAAGTATTTATCTAACGATGCAGTTTCTCTATTTGTAACCTGCTTGGTAATTTTAAGTTGTCTCATCTAATTCTCTATGACTTTTTAAAGGATTAATGTATTGCTACATCTTATTATACGTAAGAAGGTAAATATATGTTACAAAAAAGATTATATTTTTTAAAAAGCTTTTAAGGATTTATTATTTCAAGATTTAAAATCTATATTTGTATCCCTTTATAAAGTGTTTTGAACACTGCTATGACTGTGACTTAATTTTGTTCTCGTGTCAAAAATGTATAAAATTGAAAGCTGTAGATGCAAATAATTTAACTGACGAAGAGTTGGTCTTTAAAATAGTAGCAACAAATAATACTCATTTGTTTGCTATTTTATATGATAGATTCTCAAAAGTTGTGTATAATAAATGTTACGGTTTTTCTAAAAGTAAAGAAGAAGCAGAAGATTTAACACATGATGTTTTTATTAAATTATTTGTAAAACTAAGAACTTTTAAAGGCAATTCTAAGTTTTCTACATGGTTGTATTCTTTTACGTATAATTTCTGTGTGAATTATGTACAAAGAAATGTTCATAAGAAAAGAGAAAAAATAACAGTAGTAACAGATCAAATTAAAGATACCGCTGATGATTTAGATGAAATAGATGACAGTACTTTATTTCAATTAAAATCAGAAAAATTAGCAAAAGCTTTAGATCTAATGGAACCTGCAGATAAAATGATTTTATTGATGAAATACCAAGATGATTTGAGTATTAAAGAAATTAAAGAAGTTTTAGAAGTAGGAGAAAGTGCTATAAAAATGCGCATAAAAAGAGCCAAAGCTAAAGTAGTTAAAATTTATCATGAAATGTAATTATGGAAAATCCATTTAAAAAAATATTACACCATAATGAAGTGCCAAATGTACTTAAGAAAAAAGTTCTTAATGATATTGGTATGATAAAACTTACCTTAGATATTGCTGATTTATTTGTAGTAAAATACCCAAACACTTTTGGAGAACTATTTAGTTCTACCAGTAATAACAACCAAAATAAAACTAAAAATTAACAAAATTTATTGATTATGAATGTCCTACTAGCTATAAGTTTAGATAACTTACTAACCCCTTTTAAAGATGTTTTAGACACAATAATAGCCTCTTTACCTAGAGTTTTAGGTTTTATTGGGTTTGTAATTTTAGCGTGGATTGTTATAAAAGTATTTCTTTGGATTGTAAGAAAAGCACTGAACAAAACAAAAATTGATGAATGGTCAGAAAAATTAAAAGAGACTGAGATTTTTGGAAATACTACCATAAATGTAGTACTTACTACCGTAATATTAGGAGTTTTAAAATGGCTTTTAATTTTGATTTTTGTAATGTCTGGTGCAAATATTTTTGGGGTAGAATCAATTTCTGATGCTATTACTAGTTTCTTTGCATATTTACCTAGGTTGCTCTCTGCATTGGCTATTTTTGTAGTAGGACTTTATATTGGTACAATTGTTAAAAAAGCAATTAACAGCATGTTTAAATCTTTAGAAATTTCTGGAGGTAACTTGGTGGGAAATATTGCGTTTTATTTAATAGTTGTCTTTTTAGGTATTACTGCTTTTGATCAAGCTGGTGTAGATACAAGTGTTATAAAAAGTAATTTAACTTTAATAATAGGGTCTATAGTGTTAGCCTTTACCATAGCTTTTGGTTTAGGATCTAAGGATATTATAAAAAGATTGTTGTTTGGTTATTATTCTAGAAAAAACTTAGAAATAGGTAAAAGAATAAAAATAGACTCTTTAGAAGGTGTTATAGAATCTATAGATAATATTTGTGTTGTTATACTTACCGAAAAAGGAAAAGTAGTACTACCGGTTCAAGATGTTGTAGATAGTAAAGTAGAAGTATTAAATTAAAATTTTTCTTGTTGATAATGAAATAAATAGGAATGTATTATATTTCTATAACAAGCATATAAAAGTAAAAAAGCTATCAGAAATTATACAATTTCTGATAGCTTTTTTTTATGAAATACGTTGTGTTATCATTTTAATGATATAGAAATTATTACTCTATCACTAGTTTTTTGGTAGTTTGTTTGTTGCCGTTTATAATTTTTATCAAATACAACCCTGGTAATGTTTTACTAAAATTTATTTCTTCAGAGAAATTTGATGCTGTATTGTAAAAATCTTTTTGGTTGATAAGTCTTCCTCTAATGTCAAACAATTGAACAGATACTTGGTTGGTATTTAAGACTTCAAAATTCAAATGAAATGCTCCGTTAGAAGGATTTGGATATAAATTAAAACCATTAAAAGCCACATCTTTTACAGAAGCTGCTGCGCCGTTAATAATAAAATTTGTGGTATTCACATTGTAAAAAATATTATCTGCTGCTTCTACCATAATTCTAGCTTCTGTAGTTCCGTTATTTGGTACAACAATTGTTTCAGAACCATCATTATCTGTATTGCTAGCTAAAGTTATAGGAAAAGTAAGACCACCATCTAAAGAAAGTTTAATATTTACTTTTAAACAATTTATAGGGTCTTTATCAGAATCTACTACATCCCAAGTAATGGTTTCAGAGTTTCCATTATCCCAAGTAACAGCGCTATTTTGAGAAGTAACAGCAAAGGTAAAACCAAATGCCATAGATATGGTTACGTCATCTCTTGCACTACTTCCGCCACCAGGATTATTATCTCTAACCACCAAAGAAAAATTCATATCTCTAATATTTCCAGGTAAAACTTCCCAAGTTGTAGATGTTTCTCCAGAAATAATGGTGGCTAATGCGGGCATATATCTATCCGGAGAAGTAGAAGAAGGTAATGACCTAAAAGTAGGACCAGATGTACTAGCAAGTACTGGTGGCATTGCTGCAATTTCTGGATCTATTTGTTCCCAATTGTAGGTTAATATATTTCCTTCACTAGCATCTGAACCTATTCCTCGTAATACAAAAGGAGTTTGTCTTGGTATTGAATAATCTGCTCCGGCATTTGCTGTTGGTGCAGGGTTGTTAGTCTCTACTAATGTAGCACATGTAGCAGAGCTAAGTATGTTATTCCACATTTCGGTAATGCTTATTGCGTGAAAATGATCATCACTATTACTTTGTACATTAGGAGTACAAATACCTGCATATCCCATAATTGTGGAACCACTTCCAGGCTCTATTGCTGTAGCATTGTTTCTGTTACCACTACAAGAGTTATTAAATGTATGATTTGCACCAAATTGATGTCCCATTTCATGTGCAACAAAATCAATATCATAAGGATCGTTTATAGGATTATCTGTTCCGGTAACACCACGTGCTTTTGATCCTGTAATGCATACTACACCAAGACCGGCTAATCCTCCAGCTCCTGTGCTTAGTGTATGACCTATATCGTAATTTGCATCACCAATTACATCGTCACATTTGGTCTGACTTTCATTTATTAATTGATTCGCATTGTCATTGGTTAATCCGTCAGAACTTGTATGAAAAAATATTAATTTATCATTATCCGCAACAAGTTCCATGCGCACACCTAAATCTCTTTCAAAAACACCGTTTACTCTTGTCATTGTTGAATTCATAGCAGATAATACAGCAGCTTTTCTCACGGCTTCATCAGAAAGAATATCAATTCCTTGTTGGTCTAAATGAAAGTTTGCATATTCAGATGTACAGACCAATGCAAGTCTAAGTTTTCTTAATTTACTGTCATCCGCATTTTCAATACTATGAATAGGATCTGTATTTATTATTGGAGATTTTGTATCTCTCACTAAACACTCAAGAGATGAATTTGCGTTATCTACACTTCCTTTACTGTAAGCAATATATTTACTGTTATTTTTGGTGTAAGGGTCTATATAAAAAGATTTTTCATCAGCATTAAAAATAACAACATGTAAACCATCTGTACCCACACTAAATCTTGCCGTCTTATCTGGGTTTTCTAAGCCTTGCCCAACATACGATTTTATCATTGGGTATTTTGCAGACAATGCAGGTGCCAATATGCTTGCTTCTCTAATACTAAATTTTTCTACTTTGTTATTGTTGGTAGGTAAGTAGACAATTGTAGAAACTTTATCCGTAACACTTTTTAACGATTGGGTTATTTGTTTTATATCTAGGTTGTAAATTTTAAAGGCAGTAGGTAGTGTTTTTCTACTGTATAAATCTTTTGGAGAAAAATTAGAGGTTTCTAAAGAATTTAATGTCCAAAATTTATCTTGTCCGAAGTTTGTAGAAGCAACAAAACACAAGAAAATTAAAATAATAATTTTTCTCATTTTATTTTTTATTTTAAGATTGATAACAAACATAAAACTAAATCTTTATTTTTTATGTTAATTTTATTGAATTTTTTTTATTGATTGTTAAAAAAAAACACTGTTTTGGTAGGGTAATTTGCATTTTAATTAATGCATTTTTAATTTTCTTATATTTTTCATTCTACTCCAAGCTAGTTTATGTCGTTTTTTATAAAACCACAAACAACCTAAATCTAGTAAAAAGTAGAATAAACTAATACCACTTGGTGGATTGTAACTTGGTAAGAAATCAAAAGTATTCCAAGCCGTTTCTGGCCATTTCCAACATAAATAATTAGTGCCAATTATTTCTAAATAAGCAACGGTAATATACATTGTTAGGTAAAAAAGTCGTTCTTTAGGCTTGTTTCTTAAAATAAGTAAGGTAGCAATTGTCATTACAAAACCGAAAACATCATTTTTAAAAATTAGAAATGAAGTAGCATATATAAGGATGAAATAAGTAAAATATTTTTCAATTTTTATACGGTGTTTAATAATGGAGGCTGCTTTAGAAAAATATAAAACAGCAACGTATACTATGGCATGACCTGGCGGTATATAATGAGGTATGTTTTCTAATCTGTAGGTGTACATTCCTAAGGCTATGGAAAACAAATATTCGCCAAAAAAAGCAATTAAAACAGCATAAATCATTTGTTCTTTTACTCGTTTATTTACTTGCCAAAAGACAATAAAAAAACCAATAAACATGCTAATATTAGCATATAATTGTGCGTTTTCTGTAATTTCTATAAAAAAATAACTATCTAAAAAAAGACCAAAAATGATAAACAGAAAAAGTGCTCCTAAACTTTTAAAGCTTGCAAAGATGGTAGATTTTGATGCCAATAAACTCATCTTGCTAAAGTAAGAAAGTAACTGAAAAAAGGCACAATTTCTTGTGCCATTTTTTATTCAAAAAATCTATTTTAAATTATAGTTGATATCTTACTCTAAGGCTTATAAATCTTGGTAAAATAAAAGTTTCATTTATAGTATACGAAATAGTACCATTATTAACCTTTGTTGTAGAGCCAGTTCCTAAAAGGTTGCTTCCTACTAGTTCATATTCCCATTTTGCATCTTTATTTTTTCTGTACGCAAACGTGGTGTCCCAAATATTGTATGAATTTTGATTGCTACCATTTTGTCTTACTTCATTGTAAGAAAAATCTGAACGAATTGTTAGAGAATTCCAAACATAAGCATCAAAACTTATAGATGGTTTATGTGTAACGCCTTTTACAATAGTGGTTCTTGCACTGTTGTCTTGGTCAGAAAAACTAATTCCATACTTTAATGATACGTTGGGTGCTTTATTAAAATTGGTACCAATACTAGTAGAATAAGAGTAACTATTAATTTTATTTGTATTCTCTTGCTCATTTACAAATTGATAGGTTTTGCTGTAATTATAATTAGCTCCTAAAGATGTTTTAATTTTATTAAAAGTTTTACCAACTCTACCAGATGCAGAAAAGCTTTCATTGTCTAGTGGTGAGTTTATTGATGTGCTACTAGAAACTACAGAACTGGGTTCAAAAATAGTATTCTTATTTATTTGATCTATTGTTTTTTTATAATTTATTCTTGCAAATACATTTGTATAATTAAACATATTAAAGCTAGAATAATTTAAGTTTAAATTGTGTAAACTAGCATTTGTTAATTCCTCATTTCCAAAGTAAAAAGAATTATAGCTATTGGCAACAATACCTCTTGCTAGTTGATTTACATCTGTAAAATTAACTTCTTGTTTGTATGAAAATCGTAAAGATTCGCTTTGTTTAAACTGTGCAATTAAAGAAAGTTCTGGAAAAAACTTTTGAAAAGAATCCTTAACCAGCTCTGTTTGATATTGGGTGTTTTTTACAGAATAAGAATGTGCTGTAAAACCAGGAGTAAATGTAAAAATACCTGTTTTTAAACGATATCTAATTCCTGCATAAATATCTGTAAAATTATATTCTGTATCATTTGTTGTTCTTGGATCTGTGTTTCCTGGAATGGTAGGATTTGGATTAAAACTACTACCATTATCTAAAATTTGAAAAAACTTTGAGTCAAAGTTTTGTTTGCTTAAGATGGTTCCTACAACTAAATTCAAATTACTTTTAGAGTTTAAAATATTGTAATAATCTAATTTTGCATCTAATTGATTCGATTTTACTTTTCTATCTTGTTGTAAGTTGTAAAATAGGTTGCTTCTATCTAAGCCTAAACTTTCTGCAGCATCATCAAAACCATCATTATTTGCATCGTCATTATTGTTAGGGTTGTTTTCTAAAGAAGCCACATAAAACGGATCTTCATCTTGTAATTGATGTTTTACTTCTAGTGCAAAAATATTATTTTCATTTGCTGTATAGAAATAACTTAAATTTTGATTGATAGTAAAAGGTGTTGCTCTTTCATTTTCAGAAATATCACTTAAAACACGAGAATTTACAGCATCTGTTCTAAATTCATTAGAAAAACGACCAATAACATCATAATCTAATTGATTATTAATGTCTTTTTTATAATTAGCACTAAATTTAAATAAGCCTGTATTACTGGTTTGATCTGTTATGCTTTGTCTAAAATCATCTGGTGTTGTAGGATCTACATAATCTATAGAGTTGTTGTTTTTTTGCCCATTATTATTACTAGAAAAAATTAAAAATCCGCTTAAATCTAATTTCTTATTTGGTGAATAACTAAAGTTTAAAGCGGTTAGTTTTGTATTAATTTTATTTGCATTTCTAGTACTTGCAGACAAGAAACCAATACCTGCACTAGCCAAACTAATGTTTGTTCCGTTAGATGGGCTTTGACTTCTAAAACCTCCGCTAAAACCTCTAAGAGTTCTTCTGTCTAATACCACTTCACCCATATTATTAAGATCTCCAATAACATTTATGGTATATTTTGGAGAATAATAAAATAATTTAGGTTGCAATAAGTACAATGTTTCATCTGGTGCATCTCCTGCTCCGGCAGTGATATCTCCAAACCAAAAGTTCTTTTTACCTTCTTTTAATTTAATATTTATAGCAACTCTATCTTGATTGTCTTGTACACCTTTTAACTGGGTAACATCTCCAAAATTTCTTAAAACTTCTATTTTATCAACAGCATTAGAAGGAATGTTTTTAACACCAAGTTTGGTGTCTCCATCAAAAAAGTCCTTGCCATCTACCATTAATTTTTCTACAGTTTTTCCTTCAACTTCAATTTCTCCATCATCATTTATTTCTACACCTGGTAATTTTTCTAGAATATCTTCTAATTTTCTTTCTGTACCATTTTGAAAAGAATCTGCATTATAAACAATTGTATCTCCTTTAATAGTTACAGGCATTTTAGACACAATATTTATACCGTCTAAAGCATTATCATAAGCTAACATTGCATTTGTAACAATATCTTCTGATAAAGTTTCAATTGAAAAACTTGAAGATTTCATACCTACATAACTTATTTTTAATATAATAGAGGTGTTTTTATCTACATTTACTTTATAAAAACCTTTTTCATTTGTAAAACCGTAAGAAGCTATTTTATTGGTAGCCTTATTTATAGCTAATATATTTGCCATTTCTAAAGGTTCACCAATACTATCTTTTACTACACCTGTTAATTTTACCTGAGCATTTGTAAAAAGTGTAACCATAAAAATGGTTAGCAAAAATATTTTTTTCATAAGTTAAAATTAATTTGCAATTATTTTTTTGTGCTAAGAACGTCCGCCTCCACGATTACCACCTCTACCTCTTTTTTGAAAGTTTTGTTTTAATTCTTCCATTTTTTTAGTAATCGTTTCAGTGTATTTTTTTCTTGTAATTTTTTTACCTTTACTAGGAGCTTTTATCTCTTTTTTTTCTGAAGGATTCAATATTATTTCTGTACATAAAATAGTAGTGGTTCCTTCGTTTAGTTCTAAAATTAAACCTGGTAAACCCCAGTATTCTCCAGGACCGTTACTAACGGGTATTTGTGGTGTATACCAAGCAGTTACCAATATTTGTTTTGTTTCTTTTTCTTCTGTTGGTTTTTCTTCTGTTTTCTCTCCTTTTCTAGGTCTTCTAAAGTTAGAAAAATCTATAGGGTTTGCATCTTTAAGCAAAGTTGCTTTGTAACAAACATAGTTTCCTATTTGTTTTGTTTCTGCACCTAGTTCCCATTGTGGTTGCTCCATTTCATCAGAAATTAAAAACTTTTTACCAAAAAATTCGGTAGCTTCTAAGGCTACTTTATCTTTTGTGTTTTTATATTTTGTTCCACCACCAAAAAAACTTCCTAATCTTGGACCTCTACCACCTTCTGTTGTTGGTGCTTCTAATTTTGCATCTTCTTTATAAAGAGAAGACGTTTTATCAAAGTTTAAAATAAATGTTTTTTCTAACTGAGATTTCATTCTAGCTTGAATTTCTTTCTTTCTAGCTTCAGAAGGTTGCTCTCCGCCTCGCGAAAAGTTATTTAAATCTATGGAAGTTTTAGACATATAAGTAGCCTGTCCTTGAAAATCTCTTTGTCCAAAAGTAATAATAGAAATAAATATTAGAATGAATGTAAACAATGGTTTCATAAATATAAGTTTAGGTTTATGTAAGAAAAGATCCAATTACATTTAGTAAGACTTAGAAAAAGATCAAAAGTTTAATATATATATAATTAAATTTTTAGAATCTTACTATTCTTTAAGAATGGTTTATAAGAATTTTGATATGTAAACTTTTTAAAAATATACTATTTGAATATAAAGTTTAAAATAAACTCATTATAAATTTTAGTTTTAAAACAGGTTGTTACCCTATTCTATTTATTATTTTCACTATTTTAGCATCACTTTTAACCTTTTTAGATTATAATTTATGCACGTTGCAATTGCAGGAAATATTGGTGCTGGTAAAACCACGCTAACCAAACTATTAGCCAAACATTATAAATGGAAACCTCATTTTGAATCTGTAGATGAAAACCCTTACTTAGATGATTTTTATGGAGAAATGGAGCGTTGGTCTTTTAATTTGCAAGTTTATTTTTTAAACAGTCGTTTTCGTCAAATTTTAGAATTAAGAGAAGCAGGTAAAGACTTAATACAAGATAGAACAATTTATGAAGATGCTCATATATTTGCGCCTAACTTGCACTCTATGGGATTAATGACAAACAGAGATTATAATAATTATAGTTCTTTGTTTGAGTTGATGGAAAACTTAGTAACGCCTCCAGATTTGTTAATTTATTTGCGTGCAGATATCTCTACATTGGTGGGTCAAATTCACAAGCGTGGTAGAGATTATGAAAACTCTATTAGTATTGATTATCTGAGCAGGTTAAACGAACGATATGAAGCTTGGATTTCTACTTATACAAAAGGAAAATTACTAATTATTGATGTAGATAATTTAGATTTTGTAGAAAATCAAGAAGATTTAGGATACATTATAGATAGAATAGACTCTCAAATTAACGGATTGTTTTAAGGAAGCAAATGCATTAACTTACCTAAAGTTTACCTATAAATTTAACCAAAAAAGCCACGATTTAGTTCGTGGCTTTTTTAGTGAAAGATTGAAAATATTTTCAGTTAAAATTACAGTAAACCGGCACGTTTTAACAAAGCATCTGGTTTTGGTTCTTTACCTCTAAAACGTTTGTATAAAATCATAGGTTTTTCTGTGCCACCTTTAGACAATACATGTTCTTTAAATTTTGATGCCACTTCTGTGTTAAAAATTCCTTTCTCTAAAAAATATTCAAAAGCATCAGCATCTAAAACTTCTGCCCATTTGTAAGAATAATATCCAGAAGAATAACCGCCTTGAAAAATATGAGAAAAAGAAGTGCTCATACAATTTTCTGCTACATCCGGATATAATTTGGTGTCTGCAAAAGCAATATTTTCAAAGTCTTTTATTGAGGTTATTTCTGATGGATTTTCAGAATGCCATTTCATATCTAATAATCCAAAACTTAATTGACGTAACGTTTGCATTCCTTCATGAAAGCTAGCAGATTCTTTAATTTTTTCGATGTATTTCATCGGGATAACTTCATTGGTTTTATAATGTTTTGCAAACAATTCTAATGCTTCTTTTTCGAAACACCAATTTTCTAAAACCTGACTTGGTAATTCAACAAAATCCCAAGAAACAGAAGTTCCAGAAAGGCTGTTATAAGTTGTGTTTGCTAACATTCCGTGTAACGCATGACCAAATTCATGAAACAAGGTTGTAACTTCGTTAAAAGTTAAAAGTGATGGTTTGGTAGCTGTTGGTTTGGTAAAATTACACACAATAGAAACATGTGGTCTTTCATTAACTCCATTTTTAATTTGTTGTGGTCTGTAAGAAGTCATCCATGCACCATTTCGTTTTCCTTTTCTAGGGTGAAAATCGGCATAAAAAAGAGCTACAGAATTTCCGTTATCATCTGTTACATCGTAGGTTTTTACATCTTCGTGATATTTATCTACAGTAGAAATTTCTTTAAATTGTAATCCAAATAATTTAGTAGCAATGGTAAAAACACCATTAATAACATTTTCTAATTTAAAATAAGGTTTTAGCACTTCTTGATCTAAATCAAAAATTTCTTTTTTTAATTTTTCAGAATAATATGAAGCATCCCATTTTTCAAGTGCCTTAATTCCGTCTAATTTTTTAGCGTAATTTTCTAAGTTTTTAAATTCGCGTAAGGCTGCAGGCTTTGCTTTTTGTAATAAATCATTAGAAAATGCAATTACTTTTTCTGGCGTTTCTGCCATTCTTTCTTCTAAAACAAAATGTGCATGGGTTTTAAAACCTAATAAATTTGCTCTTTTATGTCTTAATTTTACAATGTTTAAAACAATTTCTTCGTTGTTAAATTCATTATTTTGAAATCCTTTTTTACCAGCAATTATAGAAAATTTCTTACGTAATTCTCTATTGTCTGCATAGGTCATAAAAGGGATGTAACTAGGGTAGTCTAATGTAAAAACATACCCTTCTTTGCCTTTTTCTTTTGCCAATTGTTGTGCCGCTTCTTTTGCAGATTCGGGCAAGCCAGAAACGTCTTTTTCTTCGGTTAAATGTAGTTCAAAAGCATTGGTTTCTGCCAAAACATTTTCACCAAATTTTAGTGATAATTTAGAAAGTTCTGCATCAATTTTTCTTAATTCTGTTTTATCTTCCTCATTTAAATTAGCGCCATTTCTTGCAAAACCTTTGTATTGTTTTTCTAACAACATTCTTTCTTCGGGCGTTAATTTTAAATCATCAATGGTGTCAAAAACCGATTTTACTCTTAAAAACAACTTATTGTTTAAAGTTATATCATTCCGAAACTCACTTAGCCAAGGAGAAATTTCTTGGGCAATTTTCTGAATTTCATCAGTGGTTTCTGCAGAATTTAAATTGAAAAATATACTTGTAATTCTGTTTAGTTTTTCACCTGTAAAATCTAACGCAACAGTAGTATTTGTAAACGTAGGTTTTTCTGTATTGGTAACTATATTATTAATTTCTTCTTTGGCAAGTTCAATAGCTTTTTTAATAGCTGGTTTGTAATCAGAAGAAGAAATTTTAGAAAAAGGTGCTGTTGTAAAATCTTGTAAAAGAGGATTCATAAAATTGTATAAATTTTGGTTCAAATATAGCTAAACTATCAATTTTTATTGTCGGAAAAATAGCATCAATAAGAGCAATAATTAATTTGATGTTCTTATTTTTTTATTTAGTAAGGTGGTGTTTTTTGGTTGATAAACATAATACAGTAAGGTAATTATAAAAACGCCTAAAAAAGCTCCGCCCACCGTATCTATTAAAAAATGTTTAGATAAATATACTCTACTATACGCCATAATTATGGCAATAAAAACAGTAAAAAACTGTATTTTTTTAGAAGTAGTAATCATACAAATAAAGAGCATGAACATAAAGGATTCTGCCGTATGACCAGACGGAAACGTAAAAGGAATCTGACTTCTTACGCCTTCTATTAAATGCAAATCTATTCCTTTTTGAGAAAAATAATAAGTGGGTCTGTGCACATGAATAAAAAATAATCTTTTTACAACCGTAGCAATTATAAAATTTATGGCATAAGAAGTAAGCATAAAAAAAAGTACTTTGTAGTTTTCTTTCTGAATTACATATCCTAAAATTGCGATGATAAATACTATAGGTGCAAATTTTGAAAAGTATTTAAAAAATACATCAAAAAAACTATTATGATGGGCATTTATAAATAGATGTAATGCATCTCTACCAAAATATTGTGTGACCGCTAAACTTATAAAAGCGAATAAAAAAAAGCCAATATAAAATATGGCATTTTTACGCAGAACATCTTGGTTAAAATTCATTTCAAATTATTTTTTTACTCTTTCTGAAGCTTGCTCAACCTTTAATTTTAATTCTTCTTTGTAAGCAATAATTTTATCTAAAACTTTAGGGTTGGAAGCACCAATAATTTGCGCCGCCAAAATACCTGCATTTTTTGCGCCATCTAAAGCTACTGTTGCTACAGGAACGCCTCCTGGCATTTGTAAAATTGATAATACAGAATCCCAACCATCAATAGAATTTCTGCTTTTTACCGGAACACCAATTATTGGCAACGGACTCATAGAAGCTACCATTCCTGGTAAATGTGCTGCGCCGCCAGCACCTGCAATAATAACTTGTATTCCTCTTTTGTGTGCGTTTTTAGAATAGTCTACTAATTTCTCTGGAGTTCTGTGAGCAGAAACAATATCTACTTCTATTGCAATATTAAAACTCTCTAAAATATCTATTGCTTCTTGCATTATTGGAAGATCAGAATCGCTTCCCATTATTATTCCTACCATAATTTTTCAATTATCTTTTCAGTTATCAATTATCAATTATCAGTTATCGGTTATCAGTTATCGGTGATCAATTATCAATTATCGGTGATCAATTATCAATTATCGGTGATCAATTATCAATTATCAGTTATCGGTTATCGGTTATCGGTGATCAGTTATTGGTAATCAGTTATCGGTTACCAGTTATCAATTATTGGTGATCAATTATCAATTATCAGTTATCAGTTATCGGTTATCGGTTATCAGTTATCGGTGATCAGTTATTGGTTATCGGTTACCAGTTATCGGTGATCAATTATCAGTGATACTTGTTTAATGTTAATTTTTTTTACTTATTACTTTAATGGTTTCTTTTACTTCTTGTGCTATTTTTCTAGCAATATCAATATCAGTATTTACAATAGTAACATGACCCATTTTTCTGAAAGGACGTGTTTCTTTTTTTCCATAAATATGAGGAGTAACGCCATCAATCTTTAAAATTTTTTCAATATTTTCATAAACTACATTTCCAGAAAAACCTTCCTCACCAACTAAATTCACCATAATTCCGGCAACTTTACTTTCCGTGTTTCCTAGCGGAAGATTTAAAATACTTCTTAAATGTTGTTCAAATTGGTTGGTATAACTAGCTTCAATAGAATAATGCCCAGAATTATGTGGTCTTGGCGCAACTTCATTTACTATTATTTTATCATCTATTGTTTGAAACATTTCTACAGCCAATAAACCAACAAAATCTAAATCGCTTACAACTTTTAGAGCAAGTTCTCTGGCTTTTTCTGCCACTTTAAAATCTATTCTTGCCGGACAAATTACATATTCTACTTGGTTTGCTTCTGGGTGAAATTCCATTTCTACAACAGGATATGTTTTTACTTCACCGGTGGCATTTCTTGCCACAATTACCGCCAATTCATTTTTAAAAGGAATCAGTTTTTCTGTAATACATTCTACGTTTGGCAAATTGTTTATGTCTTCTAGTGTTCTCACAATTTTTACCCCGTTTCCGTCATAGCCAAAACGCGCAGCTTTCCAAACAAAAGGCAACGTTATGGTATTATTTTGGTAAGAATGTTTAATTTCAGTTGAATGTGCAAAGTGAGAAAATTCTGCTGTAGGAATCTGATGATCTACATAAAAATTCTTTTGTCTTGCTTTACTTTGAATAATGCGTAAATCTTTCGGTTTTGGGTAAATTGTTAAACCTTCATCTTCTAGTTTGTCTAAAGCATCAAGATTTACATTTTCAATTTCAATAGTTAATAGATCTACCGTTTTTCCAAAGTTGTAAACGGCATCAAAATCTAATAAATCTCCAACCACAAAAGTGTTGCAAATAGCTGCACAAGGTGCATTTTTATTACTTTCTAAAATAGAAGTATGAATGTCTAGTTTTTGAGTTTCAGCCAATAACATTCGCCCTAATTGTCCGCCTCCAAGAACACCCAATTTAAAATCAGAAGAAAAATAGTTTTTCACTTTTAGTAATATTAAGTTTCCACAAAAATACGTATGAATATTTAAGTATGCTAAAAATTACTGATTCTAATTACAGAGCCATTTTTTGTTACTTTATATTCTCTTGCCCAACAATTAAAACCTGCAGTTTGTGGTGCGCCACCAATACCAGAACCAACACCATATTGGCTATCATCACAAGTACATTGTAGTATAAATCCATTTTTAAACTCCATAGGAGAAGTGCAGTCATTTTCTGGGCAAATTCTATCATATGCAACAAAATCGTTGCCGTTTACATTCAAAAGTAATATTCCTTTAGAACCTCCGTTAATGATAGCAAAACCACCAGGAACATTAGCGTTTATTACTCCAGGGTTGTTTAGGTCTGTGGTTACACTAACCTGTAAATTAGGCAAACAGTTAGCTAAAGTTGTATTATCTGTACAACTAAAAAAAATGGTAAGAGCAATAAAAAGAAGTGCTTTTTTTATCATAATAATGTTTAGATACTTTTAAAACGATGGCAAGTTACAAATATTTTGTACATTTGTAATCCAATCTCATTCCTGTTTAGGCAATGGGATTTTTAAATTTAAACCCGTAGTGGGTTTTTTGGGTAAAAAGTAGATTTTTTTTAGTAAATTAGAGTACTTTATTAGAAAAAAAGAAAAGTTTTAAAAAAGAAAATAATGAGTGAAATATCATATTATTCAGCAGAAGGATTAAAGAAATTGAAAGATGAATTGGTGCAACTAGAACAAGTAGAGCGCCCTAGAGTAACGCAAGAAATTGCAGACGCTAGAGATAAAGGAGATTTAAGTGAAAATGCAGAATATCATGCAGCAAAAGAAGAACAATCTCATTTAGAATTTAAGATTGCAAAGTTAAAAAACGTAGTTTCTAACGCTCGTATTATAGATGAATCTCAATTAGATACTTCAAAAATTTTAATTCATTCTATAGTGAAAATTAAAAATTCTAGCAACGGAATGGAATTTTCTTATACACTAGTGGCAGATTCTGAAACGGATGTAGCTAACGGAAAACTTTCGGTAAACTCGCCAATTGGTAAAGGTTTATTGGGTAAAAAAGTAGGTGATTTTGCAGAAATTAAGGTTCCTAACGGAATTATGAAATTCGAAATTATGGATATTTCTAGATAAGGTTATTTCCAAGCAGAAAACCTCTAATTGTATTATTAGAAGCTATTTCCTGCTTTCACTACTCGCTTTTTTTGTAAAAACAAAAAAGAGCTCAAACAGGCCGTTCAATCAGGGCTAGTCTTGTTTGTAGGCAAATTAACATTTTTATAAGCAGTTGTTCAATTTTATTTGGCAACAGAAATTCATTATAAATTCGGGTTTTGGCATCGCCAAAACCCGAATTCTTTTATATATTTACTAAGAATTAACAACTTTTTAAAATGAGCATATTTACAAAAATAATTACAGGAGAAATACCAAGTTATAAAGTAGCAGAAAATGATGATTTTATTGCATTTTTAGACATCAATCCTAATGCAAAAGGCCACACTTTGGTAGTTCCTAAAAAGGAAGAAAATAAGATTTTTGAGATGTCTAGAGAAGAATATTCTAACTTAATGGATTTTTCTTATACCGTTGCAAAAGCCTTAGAAAAAGCAGTTCCGTGTAACAGAATTGGTATGAGTGTAATTGGTTTAGAAGTGCCTCATGTTCATGTGCATTTAATTCCTATTAATAAAATGGCAGACATACAATATATTCAAAAAGTTAAACTGTCTAATGATGAGTTTGTTGCTTTGGCTAAAAGTATTGCTGATAAAATTGAATAATATTATTTTGTCGTGAAAGAATTGTTGAAAGATTTTTTAAGAGGTTTTTTTTTGTTTTAGAAGGTTTTCCTATAATTACTGGAATTATATTCTTTTTACTTACCGTTTATTTAATTAAAACTGCTTTGCCAAAAGCTTATAAAGTAGGTTTGGAAAAACGTAGCTTGTATAGTTATTGGAATAATTTGGGAATTGTATTCGCATTAACCTTTATTGGTTTAATGTTGTTGGTTATTCAAGTTTTTAGAGTAGTATTAAGTTTTACTTAAAAAAAATAGCTAGTAAACAGGTTTAGGTACTATCTTTAATTCCTAATTTTATTTATTAAATTTTATTATTTTTGTAATTAACAGAGAGGAAACATAC
>NZ_JBPOGL010000041.1:0-35469 GCF_051251875.1 Polaribacter sp. | reverse complement strand
GAAAAGCCAAAAGTAAAATTATAAAAACAATCTTCAATTCGGCGCTTTTCCCGAGTTTTTGCCAACGTGTTTGTGTAGGAAAAGTTGCGGTTTTGTTCGCGAGGATTTTCCACCGGAAAATCAGACGTGAGCAAAAAAGCAACTGCCTTTGGTAAAGCAATAAATTTAGCAATTTTTTTTACACGGTGTTGGCAAATGCGTGATTTTTTTCTTTCGTTCCGCATTTTTCTTAATTTTCTTATTTTTCATAATTCAAACCAGGAATTAGAATTTCACAAACTTGTTAAATTCAGAGTTTGAGTAAGAATTCCACCATTTTGTTTTCCGCATTTTAGTAAATTCCATAAACTTATTTAATTCAGGTTTTGAGTGAAAATTCCGCCATTTTGTTTTTCCGTATTTTGGTAAATTCCACAGACTTTCTAAATTCAAAGTTCGAGTAAGAATTCCGCCATTTTTGTTTTCCACATTTTGGTAAATTCTACTTTATTAAACTTCTCAAGGTTTTCAATTTTTACAAATTTTTATGAACGAGAAAGCATTTTTCATAAATTTTAACTTTCCTCATTTTCCAAATTTTCGTTTTGTAAAGAGAGGAAAAGCTAAAAGTAAAATTATAAAAACAATCTTCATTTCGGCGCTTTTCCCGAGTTTTTGCCAACGTTGTTGTATATGGTTTGTTGCGTGGTTTAATCACCTAATTTAGTAAATAAAAACCGAATAGAAAATCCGCGAGGATTTTCGTAAGTAGGCAAGAAGCCAGCAATAAATTATATACGGTGTTACCAACTGGCTTTTATATTTTATGTTCATATCCGATTTCGTTTAAATCAGATTTCAATTGTTCAAAATCCTCTAATTCTGGATTTAATTCGAGAACCAATTCTTTTGTTATTATAACTCCTTTATAAATCTTTTCTACAAGTTCCAATTTGAGTTCGTTTTTCTCAAAATTTTCCTCGTAATATTCTTCCGCCCATTTTTTGTAAGTCAAAGGTTTTCCGTCTAATAATTGTAGTAAATCATTAGAGCCATCTTTGTATTCGTCTTTTGGTAAATCGACTTCTCCTATTTTCCAATTATTATCTGATTCAGTTTGCCAAATACAAAAAGTTGTTCCAATACTTTTTACAGGTTCTCCGAATATAAAGTCATTAAATACTTTTGGTAAATTATCGACAACTCCGTTTGGAATTATTTGAGTTAATTCCGTTTTGACATCTTTTTTTGAACCAAATAGTTTTTCCTTAAAGGATTTTTTTTCTTCTATCGGAATGTTTGTCCAGCCATTCATTTCGCTTTCGTGAGCAAATCCGTTAATACAAGTTCCGTTTTTGCTAAAAACCATTAACATTTGGTCTCCTTGTCCGTTTCTCATTTCGCAAAACTCTTCTGTTTCACTCCAATCTTTTTGATAAGAATAATATCTGTATTCCCATTCAGGACAAATAATTGCTTCCAAAGCAGAAATGGATTTACAAATCTTTTGTAATTCATTCGGATTTGGCAGAAGGTTTAGGTTTTCAGACGAAAGTTTGTTCATTAGCAGGATTTTTGTTCAGCTTGTTGGTAACGTGTTGGTGTATGAAAAGTTGCGGTTTTGTTCGCGAGGATTTTCCACCGGAAAATCAGATGTGAGCAAAAAAGCAACTGCTTTTGGTGAAGCAATAAATTTAGCAATTTTTTTTACACGGTGTTGCAAAATCGTTGTTTTTTTGTTTCCATAACTTCGTTTTATTTATTTTTCCAATTTTTCAGAATTCAACTTTTAAGAGATTTTTCCGCCAAGTTTTTAATTCAGAGTTTGAGTAAATTCCGCAAATCATATTTTCCGCATTTTGCTCAATTCCGCAAACTTGATAAATTCAGGTTTTGAGTAAGAATTCCACCAATTTTATTTTCAGAATTTGAGTAAATTCAAACATTTTTAAATTCCAAATTTTACTTAAAATTCTCAAAATTTTCCGATTGATAAAGTGTTCAAAATTTCTCGTTTTTTTTTAACTTTAAAAGTAAAAAACTCAAAAATATGTATTCTAATTTTTTCGGTTTGAGTGATTTCCGCAAACTTGCTCGACAATGTTTTGCAACTCGTTATATAAAAACAAATATATTGTTTTATGGTTAAATATCTCGGGATAATAAAACATTTCCATTGTCTTTATCAACCTTGTTTAATTTCTGAATAGCAATATCTAATGGGTTTTGAATTTCCATTAAATCTTTACGCCTTATATGTGTATAAATCATAGTGGTTTCTGGTTTTGCATGCCCTAAAAGAGATTGTATGTATCGTATGTCTACTCCGTTTTCTAGTAAATGTGTGGCATAACTATGCCTTAAAGTATGTGGTGTAACAGTTTTTCTGATCCTTGCTTTTGCACAACTTCTTCTTAAAAACTGACGCACACTTTCTGAACTGTATTTTCCGCCTTTTTGCCCTTCAACAAAAAAGGTTTTGGGCTTGTAAGCATAATAATAGGTAGATAATAATGGCAAAAAACTATCTGCCAAACTTATATAACGGTCTTTTCGTCCTTTTCCGTTTTTTACAACGAGCTGTTTTCTTTGAATATGAAAATCTTTTAACTCTAAATTAATTAATTCGCCAATTCTTAATCCGCAAGAATAAAGTAAGGCCAAAATAGCTCTGTGTTTTATGTTTTGCGTGCATCTTATAATTTCTAACACTTCTTCTTGAGACAAAATACTGGGTAGTTTTCTAGACTTTTTTGGTCGTTCTAATTGTAAATCATTAATTTGTGTATGCGGATAAAAAACAGTAAAAACTTTTAATGCACTTATAAATTGTCTTTGAGAACTTATGGAATAATTTCGTTCTATAAACACTTTTTCAATAAAAAGCTCAACATTTCTATTGGTTAATTTTTCTAAAGGCGTGTTGGTGTTAAAGTTTACAAAATCGGCCACAAAAAAAATGTAAGTTTGTATGGTACTTTCACTAAATCTTTTTCCTCTTAAATACAAGAAAAAAGTATTCAGAAGTTTTTTTTGATCTTCTGTTAAATTTCTTTTAAAAAGCTTTTTTTTGGATAGTTTACTAGCATCTACAGAGGTAATATTTTTAAAAGTCTTTAAAACTAAAGCTACGTTTTCTTCGGAATATTTTACATACCAAGAACGTAAAGTACGACTCCAAGTTGCACTAGGTATTTTTCTGATTAATTTAATTAAAGAATTGTTATAATGAAATTTAACCAGTAGTTGAGGCGCATTTCTATGATTTTTTTGTTCTAATAAAATGGTAGGTAATGCATTCATTCTTTTTAATTAGCACTTAAATTTAATGAAAATTATACAAATAATCTATTATTTTATAGTTTTATCGTTCTTAAAACCAATTTGTTGGAAAATATCTGTTGGCGAATCTTTCAAAATTATTTTTTGTTAAACTTGTATTTGTGTAGTGAATTTGAATATTTATAGCTTTGCTGGGTTCACAACTTTTGTAAATATAATTTATTGCATGCTTTTTGGTGCAATGTCTGGGGCTGAAGTTGCGGCAACTTCCGCTATTGGCGGTTTTACATTTCCGTTGATGAAAAAACACTAATATGATAGCTTGTTGTTGTAATCGGTGGTTATGTAGTTGGCATTTTTACAGCAAGAGGAGCATCCGCTATTGCGGTAATTTTTACCTTAATTTTAGGTTTTGTGTAAAATAAAATTATGGTAATTGATGTTTTTTTACAATTTTACCCAAGAAGGGACAAACTCAAAATTAAAAAAAAGATTGGCTAAAATAGAATTAACTAAAAAAGAAGTAATGTTATTTTCAGCTTGTATTTTGTAGAAATTATGTAAAATGTACCCTTAAAAAGAATGGGTGCAACATTTTATTTAGGAATATTATAAAATTATAAGAAGAATTTATTGAATGAAATAGGGGAGATGCAGTTGTATATTTTATTTTCAATACATAAAAAAAAGACTGCCTTTTAAGACAGTCTCTTTTAATTATTATTTAAGAACTAGTATAAATTCTAGTTTTTATAATATGTTTATTATTGAATAATTACTTTCTTAGTTACTTTACCTTCGGTAGTTTCTATGTCTACAACATACACACTTCCTTTGGTTAATGAACTAGTAGTAATTGCATGAGAATTTTTATCAGAAAAACTATCTTTTACAATTACTCTTCCTAATAAATCATACATAGTAACAGTTGTTTTACCTAAAGATAAGCCTTTAATTTCTACGCTAGTATTAGCACTAAAAATAGATACTTTAGATGCAATTGTTGTTTCTGTAGCTAACACAGAGGTAGACGTATGTAAAAAGAAACGTCCTGTTCCGTTTGCATTAATAACTGCAGAATATGTAGTTCCGTCATCTACTCTTGTCATGGTAGCTAATTCTTTATCTTCTAAGAAAAGCATATAACCTGCTGGTAACGCTTCATGTGTAAAGCTGAATTCTACTGTTGAATTTATAGCTGCATTTATACCTAAAGACACAACCATAGTTTCATAGTCTTTATTAGGCAATGACTGTGTATTAAAATTATTATCTGCATAAGAACCATCTAATAATTTAGAATAGATATCAAAATCATAATCTGTAAAAACTAAATAATCATCGTTGTCCATTCCTTTAGCACCATTTTCATGAAAGTAAACATTGGCTTTACCAAGTAAACTACCACTTGAAATACTCATTGCAATTCTTGTAATCTCACTAGATGTACTTCTACTTAAAGTACCACCTGATTGAATACTTTGTAAATCTTCAGAAATAGTAGCAGTACCACCAGCATCTGTTTTAATTAAGAAACCTTGACCTGGTATTATGTATTTGTCTGCTGATGCATCTCCTATAGATAAATATTTACCTGTTACTAAATCAAAAAGAAAAATATTTTTTGCACCTGCTGCTAAAATACCATCATTTGCTGTTACAAAGTTAGGAGTACCAACATTCACATCCATATAAGAAGGATAAGGATTTCCTAAACTTCTATAACCGTTTGATACACCTTTAGCTAAAACAGTTGTAGTAGCATCTCCATCATTATTAGTACCTGTAAAAGTTGCAAATCCTGCAGTATTTCTTTTAAAAGTATATCCAACATTTTCAGCAAAATCACCAGCTGCAGCAATAGTAGCGGTTGTGAAGTAAACCCAAGCATCTGCAATTGGAGAGTAAGGTCCTAAAGCATATTTAGTTCCACCATCTCCTGTAGTAATATCATTAGCTGCATTGGTTGCAAAACCATTTAAACTTTGGTCTGTAACCATAGAAGAAATAATATGCCATTGATTGTCTACATATCTGTTATATGTAATTTGACCTGTATACGCTTTACCAATAAAAACACCAGATTCTGTAGCGTTAGAGTTTATTGTTAAAACCTCACCAGCTCCAAGAGTTAATGTTGCAGATGGGTCTACAGTTAAAGAAGCACCAGCTGCAATTGTTAATTTATTAGCGTTAATAGTACCTGATGGTATTGTTACATTAGCTCCCGTTGCTATAACTATGTTTTCACATGCTGTTGGTACACTAGCTGGAGCCCAAGCTGCTGCTGTACCCCAATTATTTGTACCTGAAACAGCAGTCTTTGTTGCTGCTCCTGAAACTGTTGGTGCAGTTGGTACTGTTCCATTAAAAAATGTTAAAGAATTCCAACCTTGAACCTCAACAACTTTACCGTCAATAGTTAAATATATTTTTTTTCCAGCTGCTAAATCTACAGAACCTGCAGTTAGTGCTGCTGCATCTATAGTTGTATATATAGTACCTCCGTAAGTTTCTAATTTAGAAACTAAACCAGCTTCTATAGAAAGTTCAAAAGTATCTTCATCACCACCAGTTATTTTTTGACCATTTACAAAGGTTGTGCCTGTACCAATAGATAATTTACCATCAAAACCTGATAAAATTACATCTCCATCAATTGCAGTGCCATCTATAATAGCGCTCATAAAAGAAGGGGAGTTTTTACCTGCATTTAAAGATATATCCTCAGTTACCGAACCACCAACAATTACTGCTGTAGCACTAGCGTCATCACCAGTAGTACCTGTAATACTTTTGGCAGTTGAAGTATTATAAATATTAAGTGTAAATGCTAAATCTGATTCAACTTTTGTATCACCAGTATTGGTAGAACCAATAATTACTACATCTGCAGTAGTTTCAGCAGAATCAACTTCAATATTATCTACAGTCTGTGCATTATCTATATTAAGAGATACAGCTCCTTTAGATTTAACTTTTATTTCTGGGCTTTCTCCGGCTGCATTTGTTATGTCTATAAGTGTAACGTTTACCACACCAGTAGCATCCCCTTTACCAAATTTATATTTATCACCATCGTTAAGTTCGCTTCCGATAACAAAAAAGTCCCAATCTCCGGTAACTTTAACTTCATCAATTTCCGTTAATGTACCTCCTGTTAATACAACGGTTCCAGAACCAGTATCAGGTACAATAATTTTTTCTTCATCTGCTGGTACTAATTTAGAACAACCATTTGCTAGGTTTACATCTGTTGCAAAATAAAATGCAGTTGTGGCTGCTTTTGTAAATTCTTTGTTGGTAGATGTTGTTGTCTTAGAAATCTTCTTATTTGAAGTTTCGTTTGCATTACCTATTAATCCCATGGAAAAACATGTGATTAGTGATAATGTTAATTTTGAAAATAAATTTGTTTTCATAGATATTGGTTTTAAATGTAATTATACATAAGTTAATAATTTCTTTTATTCGTACTTAATTTTAAGACACTTCTTTTTTTTGTAAGTCACTCATTTTGTGTAAATGAATGTGGCAAATATATTATTTTTATTTCTTAATAATTATAAAAAATATAATTAAAATTATATACACCTGTATATCAGGTGGTTAGATGTGTATTTTTTTTTGAAAACAAAAATAGTCGCTTTTTAAGATTATATTAGGTAAAACATTACTTTTAAAATGGGTTTTTAACGGGTGCGTTTCATTTTAATTTGTAAAATATTGTAATTTATTTGTAAATGATATCTCTGAAGAAAAGTTGAATTCAAAAAAAAGTTTTCACAAGACATCAAGATACACTTTATTAAATGTGCTGTGAATGACACATAATACAAAATGGAAAATTTTTGTTTTTTTTTACTTTAGAAACTTATGTTGACAGCCTACAGGTAAATGAGATTACTTTGAAGTATTGTAGGTGTTTCTATTAAAAAGGAAAAACCCATACATAAATTTACAGGTTTTTTTTAAAATATATATTTTACAAGAAAGTGCTGCTTTAAAGAATTATACTTTACGTTTTTTGTTACTATGAATGAGCTAAGTTGTTCCTGTAATAAAAGCTGCATACTTACTTATCTTTTAATATCATTATACTATGGGAGTTTTATTTTTTGATAATTTAAGGCATAAAAAAAGACTGCCTAAAAAAGGCAGTCTTTAATTATGATCATTTTTAAACTAGTGATTGCTAGTTTTTATCATAGTTACTGAATAATTACTTTCTTAGTTACTTTACCATCGGTAGTTTCTATGTCTACAATATACACACTTCCTTTGTTTAATGAACTAGTAGCAATTACATGAGAATTTTTATCAGAAAAACTATCTTTTACAATTATTCTTCCTAATAAATCATACATAGTAACAGTTGTTTTACCTAAAGATAAGCCATTAATTTGAACGCTGTTATTAGCACTAAAAATAGCTACTTTAGATGCAATTGTTGTTTCTGTAGCTAACACAGATGTAGACGTATGTAAAAAGAAACGTCCTGTTCCGTTTGCATTAATAACTGCAGAATATGTAGTTCCATCATCTACTCTTGTCATGGTAGCTAATTCTTTATCTTCTAAGAAAAGCATATAACCTGCTGGTAACGCTTCATGTGTAAAGCTGAATTCTACTGTTGAATTTATAGCTGCATTTATACCTAAAGACACAACCATAGTTTCATAGTCTTTATTAGGCAATGACTGTGTATTAAAATTATTATCTGCATAAGAACCATCTAATAATTTAGAATAGATATCAAAATCATAATCTGTAAAAACTAAATAATCATCGTTGTCCATTCCTTTAGCACCATTTTCATGAAAGTAAACATTGGCTTTACCAAGTAAACTACCACTTGAAATACTCATTGCAATTCTTGTAATCTCACTAGATGTACTTCTACTTAAAGTACCACCTGATTGAATACTTTGTAAATCTTCAGAAATAGTAGCAGTACCACCAGCATCTGTTTTAATTAAGAAACCTTGACCTGGTATTATGTATTTGTCTGCTGATGCATCTCCTATAGATAAATATTTACCTGTTACTAAATCAAAAAGAAAAATATTTTTTGCACCTGCTGCTAAAATACCATCATTTGCTGTTACAAAGTTAGGAGTACCAACATTCACATCCATATAAGAAGGATAAGGATTTCCTAAACTTCTATAACCGTTTGATACACCTTTAGCTAAAACAGTTGTAGTAGCATCTCCATCATTATTAGTACCTGTAAAAGTTGCAAATCCTGCAGTATTTCTTTTAAAAGTATATCCAACATTTTCAGCAAAATCACCAGCTGCAGCAATAGTAGCGGTTGTGAAGTAAACCCAAGCATCTGCAATTGGAGAGTAAGGTCCTAAAGCATATTTAGTTCCACCATCTCCTGTAGTAATATCATTAGCTGCATTGGTTGCAAAACCATTTAAACTTTGGTCTGTAACCATAGAAGAAATAATATGCCATTGATTGTCTACATATCTGTTATATGTAATTTGACCTGTATACCCTTTACCAATAAAAACACCAGATTCTGTTCCACTAGAGTTTATAGTTAAAACCTCACCAGCTGCAAGATTTAATGATGCAGAAGGGTCTATAGTTAAAGAAGCACCTGCTTCAACTGTTAATTTATTTGCGTTAATAGTTCCAGAAGGTATTGTAATGTTAGCACTAGTTGCTATAATTACATCTTCACAAGCAGTAGGTAAACTAGCTGGAGACCAAGCCGCAGCGGTACCCCAATTATTTGTTCCTGCAACAGCTGTTTTTATTGGACCGGTAGCTACGGAAGGTATTGTTGGTGTTGTTGGTACTGTTCCGTTAAAGAATGTTAAAGAATGGAAGTCCTTAACTTCTATTACATCTCCATCTATGGTTAAATATATTTTATCTCCATCTGCTAAGTCTGCAGAAGCCGCAGAAAGTGCAGCAGCATTAATAGTGTTATAAGTAGTACCACCGTACGTTTCTATTTTAGATACTAAACCAGCTTCTATAGAAAGTTCAAATGTATCTTTATCACCACCAGTTATTTTTTGACCATCTTTAAAAGTTGTGCCTGCTCCAAGAGATAATTTACCGTCATTCCCTTTTAATGTAATGTCTTTGCCAATACTAGTGTTAGCTATAATAACATCTGCAAAAGAATTTGTAGCATCTTTTACTTCTATCTCAATAGTTTCGTCTATAGTTGCATCTTTAATGATAATATCTGCTCTTTTACCGTCTTCTTCTGATTTAGCAGTTATTTTTTTAGCTGTTGTACCATCAATATAAAGATATACATCATCTTCCTTAGATTTAAGATTTATTTCGTCAGTCAAAACACCTCCTACAATCACTGTACTAACTTTGTCATCATTTTCAACTTTAACATTTTTAGAGTTAGTATTGCTCATGAAAAACTGTAAATCACCATTTTCCGGTTTAATTTCTAAATTATCTGTGATTGTAGAATTTAAAATTACAGTATTACCTGAATTTCCTTCACCTCCAATTTTAAGTTCTTTCAATGAAGAGCCGTTCATGTTGAAGTTCCAACCACCTTTACTTTTAAGTTCTAATTTTTTCTCACTAGTAACATCGTTTAAGGTAACATTACCAGTACCGTCACCTTCAATTTTAATATCTTTTTCTAAGGTAAGATCAGATAAATAAAGGTTATGTGTTTTACCTGAATCAGGTTTTGCGTCCTTCAATTCACCTAGTGTACCACCATCAAAAAGAGCAGTAACATTTTCATCTTTAGGGAATGTGTATTTGTCGTCTTCATCTATGTTGGTGTATTTAGAACAACCTGCGGGTACATCATAATCTGTACCGGCAAAATAAAAGGCAGTTGTGGCTGCTTTTACAAATTCACTTTTAGATGATGTTGTACTAATTGTAGCGCCTTCTTCTGTTGGCGTGTGCTTTTCTAAAGCGTGTATGTTACCCACTAAGCCAAGTGATAAACACAGGGCTAAGGATAACGATAATTTTGAATGTAATTGCTTTTTCATTTTGTTACTTTTAAATTAATAATTCATTAAAATTTCCTTTTCAGGTTGGGGTTTGTTGTGAAATAGGACTTTTAGGGAAAGTCATCGGTCTTTTTCTTTTATTCTTTACTTATTTTTTTAAAATTAATCCGTTGTTAAAATTTTTTTTAAGGCATGTAATCACCATACCATATTATTACGTTTGGGGGAGTTATTTTTTTACAATTTTTTGTTACTGTCTGATTCTTTATAGGCAGGTTATCGTCATGCCAAAGTGCTTTTTGAGGGGAGCACAAATCATTTTTATTATAAAACTACTATTGTTTAATTTTCATTTTAATGTTATGATTCCAGATTTACGACACAGAACTTTTAGGGAAAGTCATCGGTCTTTTTCTTTTATTCTTTACTTATTTTTTTAAAATTAATCCGTTGTTAAAATTTTTTTTAAGGCATGTAATCACCATACCATATTATTACGTGTGGGGGAGTTATTTTTTTTACAATTTTCTTGTTACTGTCTGATTCTTTATAGGCAGGTTATCATCATGCCAAAGTGCTTTACGAGGGGTGCACAAATCATTTTTATTATAAAACTACTATTGTTTAAATTTGTTTTTTTTATTATTAATTCTGTTCTATGACACGGATTTAATTAAAAGTCACAATTTTCATTTAAAAAATACATTTGATTAAAATTTGTTTTAATTTTCTTTTGTACTATGCAGGGGAGTGCAGATTTAATAATTTAAAATATTTGATTTTTAAAGAGGGTAAATCAAAATACTTTGTAAGGGGGAGTACTTTTTTGATATTAAATCTATTAGCAAATATATGATTTTTTTTGTGTTTTTATAGAAATTTGATTGCAATTTACTAAAAAAATATAAAAAACTGTAAATGAGCTTGCTATATGCTGTGTTTTTTGTTGGTAGTGTCGTACGAAATCATAAATTCTAATTCTTATAAATAATATATGAGGTATTTTTAACTAAAACAGCATGTTTTTATGAGTTGGTGTCTGTTATTTACAATTATTTTTAGAAAATTGTCTGTTTAAAAAAAGGAAGGTTTAGTTAGAAATTAGTACTAGTTTCTTTTGATGTTTTTATATAATCAGAATTGATAAAATAAATGCATAATTACCTGTTGTATGTTTTGATAAAATGCTGTCAGTTCAAGTGAGTTTTACGATTGAAATGAATAAAATTTGTATCGGGAACCTGTCTGCCGACAGGCAGGTAAGAATTTTAGCTTTTAAAAAGTTCTCGATACATTTTTTCGTACCTCAACATCACTCGTACTGAAAGTTTTGGATATTTTTAGTTTAAAATGCACAACAGGTATGTAATTGTACTCAATCTTTTTAAATTTCAGTTGGTCGCATTAATTACTTTAGATGTATTGCTTTGTTGTTTTTCAAAATAGCGTTTCACTAATAAAACTATAATTATATAGAAGACAAATAAAAAGGTTTTCTTAATTTACTATCTTTGCATGCATAAAAAATTAAAATAAATGAAATTACTAGAAAATAAAACGGCAATTGTTACAGGTGCTACAAGAGGAATTGGTCGTGGAATTGCTGTAGAATTTGCAAAACAAGGCGCTAATGTTGCGTTTACGTATAGTTCTTCGGTTGAAGCTGCAAATGAATTAGAAAAGGAATTAAAAACATTTGGAGTTTTAGCAAAAGGATATCAATCTAATGCAGCAAATTTTGACGCAGCACAGCAATTGGCAACTGACGTTTTAAAAGAATTTGGTACTATTGATATTTTAGTGAATAATGCAGGTATTACTAAAGATAATTTATTAATGCGTATTTCTGAAGCCGATTTTGACACCGTTATAGAGGTGAATTTAAAATCTGTATTTAATTTAACCAAAGCAGTTATTCGTCCGATGATGAAACAAAGAGCAGGTTCTATTATAAATATGAGTTCTGTGGTTGGTTTAAAAGGAAATGCAGGACAAACTAATTATGCGGCGTCTAAAGCGGGTATTGTTGGGTTTTCTAAATCTGTGGCTTTAGAATTAGGATCTAGAAATGTACGTAGCAATGTAATTGCACCTGGTTTTATAGAAACTGAAATGACCGATAAATTAGATGAAAAAGTAGTACAAGGTTGGCGAGAAGGAATTCCTTTAAAAAGAGGAGGAACGCCAGAAGATATCGCAAATGCTTGTGTGTTTTTAGCTTCGGATATGAGTTCTTATATTACAGGACAAACACTTTCTGTTGATGGAGGTATGTTAACTTAAATGAGTATTAAGTATTAAGTATCAAGTATTAAGTATCAAGTATTAAGAAATTAGTTTTTAAACTTTAAACCTTAGTCTTTAGTTCTTAGTCTTGTAAAAAAATTAAAATTAAAAACCTGTTGCAATTTAACGTTTCAGGTTTTTTGTTTTAGAATAGTTATGTATATCTTTCGCATTCAATAAAAAACATTGCAAACAACCACTATTTTATATCTTATTTTGGCCTTGTTACTGAGTTTTTCAGTAGCTTTTTTTCAATATTATTACAAAACAAAAAACAACTCTAAAGTGTCTATTTTATTGTTTGTTTTAAAATCATTGTCGCTGTTTTTGTTGTTGTTATTGTTTATAAACCCCACAATACATAAAACTGAATTACAAAATACAAAACCAGTGTTGGCCGTTTTGGTTGATAATTCTAAGTCCATTCCGTTTTTTAACGAAGAACAACAGCTGCGCGATTTTATTTCTAAAATTAAGATTGATAAAGAGTTGTCAGAGAAGTTTGATCTTAAGGAGTTTAGATTTGGTAAAAAATTAACGAGTTTAGATAGTCTTTCTTTTGCCGATAATGAAACCAATATTTCAGAAGCCATCAATAGCATTCATAAACTATATAAAAACACTATTGCTCCTGTACTTTTACTAACAGATGGCAATCAAACCATTGGTGCAGATTATGAATTTATCAATGCTAAACAAGTTGTGTATCCTATTGCTTTTGGTGATACTACTCAGTATAAAGATTTAAAAATAAGTCAGCTAAACGTAAATAAATACAGTTATATAAAAAACAAATTTCCTGTTGAAGTTTTATTGAATTATGAAGGAAAAGAAAAGGTACGTACACAATTTTCTATTCTTAAAAATGGAAAAACTGTTTTTACTAAAAGTGTACAATTTTCTTCCACAGAAAGGTCTAAAACAATAAATACTAATTTTACTTCAAGCACAGAAGGTTTGCAATTTTACAAGGCAATTCTTAAAGAAGTTGATGGTGAAAAAAATATTAAAAATAACACTAAAAGTTTCTCTGTAGAAGTAATAGATGAACAAACAAAAGTGTTGATTTTAGCAAGTGTTTTGCATCCTGATTTAGGCGCGATAAAAAAATCAATAGAAAGTAAACAACGAAAAGTAGATGTTTTTTTGGTTGATAATTTTAAAAAACAATTAACTGATTATCAATTGGTTATTTTGTGTCAACCAACCAATAACTTTAATAAAGTTTTTGAAGTAATAAAGACTCAAAATAGTCATTATTTTTTAATTTCTGGAACCAATACAGATTGGAATTTTATAAATACGAAAGCATTAGGATTTGCTAAAAAAGCCATCAGAAATTCAGAGAATTATGGAGCTATTTTTAATAGGTCTTTTTTAACTTTTTTACAAAAAGATATTGGCTTTCATCAGTTTCCGCCATTGCAAGATCAGTTTGGTGAAGTGGTGGTTTCTAAGGAGTCGCAAACATTGTTGTATCAACAGATAAACGGATTAGAAACAACACAGCCATTGTTGGCTACATTTGAACAGGATGATCAGAAATCTGGAGTGTTATTTGGTGCAGGAATTTGGAAATGGAGAGCTGCCAGTTATTTAAATACCAATTCTTTTCAAGAGTTTGATGAATTTATAGGCAATTTGGTGCAATATTTGGCATCAAATAAAAAAAGAAATCGATTAGAAGTACACGCAGAAAATTTGTACCCAGCTAATTCTACCATTAAAATAGCCGCTTTTTATACCGATAAAAATTACAAGTTTGATGCCAGAGCTTCTCTTGAAATTACCATCACAAATACGAAAACAAAGAAAGTAAGTAAATTGCCATTTTCTTTACTAAATAATTCTTATCAATCTGAAATAGAGAACCTTGATTCTGGAGATTATACGTATAAAGTTGCTGTGATTGGGCAGGATATACATGCTTTTGGAAAATTTAAAATCACAGAATATCAAATAGAAGAACAGTTTACAAATGCCAATACAGCAAAACTCTTAAAATTAGCAAATAGGTCCGGAGGGAAGTTGTATTTTAAAGACGAATTTGAAAAAGTAAAGAAAGTACTTTTAGAAAATAAGTTGTTTTATACAAGTCAGAAATCTACTATAAAAGAACAGGAATTGATAGATTGGAAATGGATTTTATTTGCGGTAATTTCTTTATTGTCAATAGAATGGTTTGTTAGAAAATATTATGGAAAAATTTAAATCAATAGAAAATTAAGATGAGATTTCACACCAGAAAATGGGTAAAACCAGAAGATTTAAATCCGAATGGAACTTTATTTGGAGGAAGACTTTTACAGTTAATAGACGAAGAGTTGGCTATTTATGCAATTATTCAATTAGAAATATCTAGAACGGTAACCAAATACATGTCTGAAATAGATTTTGTAAGCTCTGCAAAGCAAGGAGATATTATAGAAATAGGTATTAATGTTGTTAGTTTTGGAAACTCTTCTATTACGCTAAAATGTAGTGTTAGAAATAAATTAACAAGAAAAACAATTATAGATATTGATAAAATTGTGATGGTTTCTTTGGATGAAAACGGCAAGCCTAAAAAGCATGGTAAAACAAAAATTGAATATGTAAAAGACAGATTAGAAGATAAATAGATTCTTTTAGAAACTATTTATTGCTTTAAAGATATTGGTAGAAAACATTAGACTTAAAAATAAGGCGTTTTAACACTGTTTTTCACCATAATTGAAGCATTGTTTAAAGGAGCGCAAAACATGGCTTAAAATAAATACCAGCAACTTGTATTAGCAAGGTTTAAAGGAAGTTCATCTTCCTTATTGAAGTTGGGTATTTATAGAAAATTGTAACTATATAGATTGTAAGTAACAAAGTTATATTGTAAATTTACATGAATTTAAAAACAAATAAAAATGGCAAATAATCCAGTTGATATTAGGTTTCCAAAAGGAGGTTTATTTTTTATCATCATAGCAGTATTGGTAATTATAATTTTTTCTAAATCTACCGTAACTATTGGTCCAGGAGAAGGCGGAGTAATTTTTGAAACTTTAGGAGATGGTATAAATACAGAAAAAACCTACGGAGAAGGATTTCAAATTGTAGCACCTTGGAATAGAATGATTGTAAGAAAAGTACGTCAGCAAGCTATTTCTACTGAAATGAATGTGCTTTCTGTAAACGGGTTAGAAGTAAAAGTAAACGGTACCATTTGGTATGAACCAGAGTTTTCTAACTTAGGAAAACTAATAAAGACTAAAGGAGAAGATTATGAACGCGAATTGTTAGATCCGGCAATTAATGCAGCAGCAAGAAGTGTGGTTGGGCGTTATACACCAGAGCAATTATATTCTAGTAAAAGAGATGTTATTGAACAAGAAATTTTAGATGAAATTCAGATTGTTTTAAAAGAACAATTTTTAATGGTAAAAAGAGTTTTGGTAGAAGATGTAAAATTACCAACTACTATTAGAACGGCCATTGAAACCAAGTTAAAACAAGAGCAAGAGTCTTTAGAATATGAGTTTAGATTGGCAAAGGCTAAAAAAGAAGCAGAAAGACAAAAGATAGATGCTGAAGGAAAAGCAGTTGCGAATAAAATTTTAAGTGCTTCTTTAACTGATAAAATTTTACAAGAAAAAGGTATTCAAGCTACTATAGAGTTGTCTAAATCTGCAAACAGTAAAGTGGTAGTAATTGGTTCTGGAAAATCTGGAATGCCTATTATTTTAGGTAACCAATAATTAAAACTTATACATTTCTTTAATCTTAAGGAAATTTAAACAATAATCTCTAGGCAAGCCTCGAAATACGATTGTTTACAACTAAAAAAAATCTAGCTTTGGCTAGATTTTTTTATGCACATAGGTTTCTTAAAGTTCTGTTAAACTCGTTTTACTATGTAACTACAATACCTTTTTACCGTCTAACATTATATAAAGTTCAACTACAAATACATTACAAACATGTTTTAGTTCTTGATTAGTTAGTTTAATAGTTGATTTTAGGGTCAGAAGCATTGCTTTTGGCCCTATTTTTATGGAGTATTATTGCTTTTAATTATTTTTAGAAATTTCTTAACCCATTGGGTTTGTACAGAAAGTATGCAACCTTTTATATAGAGGTAGCTGCTATAATAAATATTGAAAATAGCAATGGTAAAAGGCCTTTTAGAGAATACTAAATATATTAAAAAACAATTGGCAGCTCAAAAGCCTAGCAACTACTTTTATCAATTAAAATGAATTAATTTTTTTCAGGAATTTTATTACGCTCAATTTTTCCTTTTTTAAGCGCTTTGTAGTTTTCGTAACAGTCTAAAACGGCTTCAATCATTTGTAAATCTGAGGCTTTTTTAATAAAATATTCAGAATAATTACAGTCAGAAAGTAATTCAGAAAGTTCTTGTCTGTCCATTTCTAAATATTCCATCATTACTTCTCTATCAAATTTACCCGCTAACATTTTACGTAAATCGTCTTCACCTTTTAGTTTTTGAAGCTTTTTAAGTTGATTAGGTTTGTTTCCGAGAAGATTGTATAAAAAATCTACAGGTTGAAATAAAGCGGCAAGAGGAGAAGAGAAGCTTTTTCCTTTTGGTTTACCAACTTCATAAGTTTGTGGCAATCCGTTAATTTTTATTCGCGTAAATCTATCTTTAGGTACTTGTTTTACGTCAATTTCTAAAACTCCAATTAATTTGGTAGAATTAATTACAACTTCTCTAACTTCTTCTGGCTTTTCATACAAAGCAATTAATAATTCATTTCCTTTTAATAAATCATTTGTTACTTTTAATTTAATAGAAGAATATCCTAAATAAGACACCAAAATAGTATCATTTACTCTGGTAGGTAATTCAAAAAAACCATCTTCATTGGTAATTGTTCCAACTACAGTGTTTAAATTTAAAATATGTGCAGCACTTAAAGTTTGTGTACTTTCTGCTTTTATAATTTGTCCTTTTAATTTTTTAACACGAAGGGTATCGTTCTGAGAAAACGTGCTTAAAGAAGCTAAAAAGCACAATATGTATAATAATCTTTGCATCTTGCAATATTAGTAATAATTGCTTTTAGAAAGGTTAAATTTTTGTGAAGAAGTTTAAATTATTGATAAAAAAAATTACAATGTAGTACTCTTTTTTATTGAAGGTCTAAAAAAGCAATTCATACATACTTTGAATACATTTTGTGAAATTCAATATTGAGTTTCTAAATAAACGAGAAGGCAAATTTATAAGACAAATAAGTAACCAAAAATTCAATGATTACAAAAAACTAGTTAGTAAAACTGCTGGTGTTACAAATGTAGTTGAAGGTAGAAAAATGAAAATATTTCATAGAAAAATTGTTGGTACGCATTTTAGCCCCCAATAAGTTTGGATTGATGTTTTAAATTTCAAAATTATATTTTGAAAAATAAAATATTTGGTATTATCTTTGTAATCGTAATAATTAAATAATGCGTATTGTAACCTATAAACGAATTCAAGAATTTTCAACAAAACACGCAGATGCAGAAATGCCATTAAATGTTTGGTATCATACTACAAGTGCTAAAACCTGGAGAAATTTTACAGATATTAAACAAACTTTCAATCGTGTGGATTATGTGGGTAACAATAGATATGTGTTTAACATAAAAGGTAATGATTATAGAATTATTGTTATTATCTCTTTTAATGCTCAAAAAATCTATATCCGATTTATTGGCACACACGCAGAATATGATAAAATTAACAATATTAAAAACATTTAGTTATGATACAAACGGAACAACAATACAAAGCCATTTTAGAGCGTGTAGAGGAGCTTTTACAAGATCCTAACAACATAGAGAATCAAAACGCTAAAGGTTATTTAGAGCTCAATATTTTATCTGATTTGGTTGCAGATTATGAAGAACAAAATTACCCAGTTACAAAGCCATTATTAACAGAAGTTGTAAAAATGCGTATGGCAGAATTAGGGTTAAACCAAAAAAATCTTTCAGAACTTTTAGGAGTTAGTACTTCAAGAGTTAGTGAGTATTTAACTGGTAAAAGTGAACCTACTTTAAAAGTTGCAAGAGAAATAAGTAAAAAATTAAGTATAGAGCCATCTATTGTTTTAGGAGTTTAATGCTTTCGTAATATTTATAAATACTGGAAGTGTACTATTTTATTTGTACTTTTTTGTATTACTCTGAAAGATATAAAACACTATAATAAATTCCACAATTTTTGGACTTGATCCCTTGATACTATTCAATAAAGTTTAAAGTGCGCACGAGAATAGTCAAACCTTTAATTTTGATTAATTTTGATATGTTAATAACATCAATGTTTAAGGCTTATAAAGAAATATTTTGTAAAAATTTAACTTTAATTAATTTAAAAGTATTTAGATATATTAGCATATAAAGGGGTAAAAATGGGGGTAATTTGTTATATTTGGTAAAAATTATTAAATTATTTTTATGGCTTCAATTAATTATAGATTAAAGACTAATAGTGAATGGAATAGCATCTATATTAGGTTTAAGCAGGGTGGTTTTGATAGTGAGGTTTCTACTGGTTTAAAAGTACCAAAAAATAGATGGAGCAAATCAAAACAAGAAGTTTTAGGGACTATAAAAGTTAATAGTGTAAAACTTAACATTAAACTTAAAGAACTTAAAAATTATATCTTTAAAGAGTTTGAAGAGGCTAAAACTGAAGGAACAATAATAAGTACTAAATGGTTAAGAGAAAAAATAGCTGCCTTTTTAAATACAGAAACCAATAACACTGATATTGATGAAAAAATATTCTTTGTAAATTTTATTGATTTATATATTAAAAAATCGCACACAAGAAAAACTAAAAAAAATACTCCTGTCGCTAAACGAACAATACAACATTACGAAACCACTAAACGAAAAGTACAATCATTAGAAAATAAAATTAATAAGAGATTAAAGTTAACTGATATAGATTTAGATTTTCACTCCGCTTTTTTAATTCATTTAAGGGATGACCAACACTTAAAGGATAGTACTATAGGAGGTTATATTGATGATGTTAGGTCTTTTTGTAGAAATGCGGATAATAAAGGTATTAAAGTTTCAAATGATTTTAAATTAAGCGAATTCTTTTCCCCAGGTTATGAGACAAATGATATTTATTTAACTACTAAGGAAATTAATAAGATTTATGAAACAAAAATTGAAAATAAAAAATTAGATAATGCTAAGGATTGGTTAATAATAGGATTGTATACTGGATTAAGAGTTTCTGATTTAACAAAGTTGACAAAAAAAGATAGAGATGAAGAATTTATTTACAAGAAAACCCATAAAACAAAATTTCCAGTTATAATACCAATACATAAACACGTAAAAGAAACTTTAGAAAAAAGAAATAATAACTTCCCTAAAAGTTTAAGTGACCAAAAATTTAACGATTATATTAAAGATGTCTGCAAATTAGCAGGCATTACAGAAATAGTTGAAGGAGCTAAAATGTGTCCGATGGAAATAGAGGAAAACGGAAAAAAGAAAATAATACATAGAAAAAAAGATGGAAAATTTCCTAAATACGAATTAGTAACAAGCCACACATGTAGAAGATCATTCGCCTCCAATTTATATGGTAAGTTAGAAACATTAACAATAATGAACATAACAGGTCATAAAACTGAATCTCAATTTTTAGACTATATAAAAATTACCCCAAAAGAATATGCTGTTAAGTTGAAAGGTTATTGGGAAAAACATAAGGATTTGTTTGACTAAACTTATCAAAAGTTAATGTTAAAAAAAAAATAGTAATTTATAAATTTAATAATTCGTTAAAACTTATTTCAAATATTTTTGCAAATTTAATTACTGTAGATAATTTAGGTTCTTGAAGTCCTTTTTCATATTTCCTTACATTTTCTCTATCTATATTCAAAGCTGCACCTACATCCATTTGGCTCATTTTTCTTTCGATACGTAATTCTTTAATTTTTTTACCGAAATTTATTACAACTATAGGAATCGGTGTTTTACGTTTTCTTGGCATTTAGCAAAGTTGTAAAATTACAGTAGTTTGTAAGGGATTGTATGTTAGGGGTTGTATGCTCGTATTTTATTTTTATATTTGATAAAATTTAAAAATAATATTTATGAAAAAAATAATCGCTTTTACATTACTGTCAACTTTACTTGCTTGTGGTTCTGTTAATAGAACTGTTTTTGGTACAACTGAAAAAAATCTTATTAAAACTGTTGCTATTGAGCAAAACTGCTCAAAAGAAAAAATTAAGATTGTTGATAGCATAAAAGGTTTACACGGTGCAACCTATTCTTTAGACGCTTGTGGAAAGCGTATTGTTTATAAACAAGTTGGTTCTGTTTTTATGGAATCTTCAAAGGCAGACAAAATGATTAAAGAGTTTTCTAATTAATTACACTAATTTACGGAAAGCCGTAAGGTTTTTAATTTCAAAACAAGTTAATTTGTAATTAAACCTAAGTTATGAAAAAAAATATACTTCTTTTTTGCTTCGCTTTATTATTTTTAAATTGCTCATCTTCAGATGATAACTTACGAAATTCCAGCTCTATAAATCCTCCTAGTTGGATTCAGGGTACTTGGCTAATAGAAGGAGTAACTACAAACTCTGGTTTTAGATTTTCAAATAATGATTTCTGCTTGGTTATATTAACTGGTCAAAGTTGCTTTAAGGAACAATTAAATCAACTGAATAATTCAGGAGCAACAACAAAAGTAAATGAAATGACTGCAAATAATAGTTATAGCATTGATATAACTTTAAGTAGCCAAATTGTAACTTATGAGTTTAAACAAATTTCAGCTACTCAAATAGAATGGATTAACGACCCTTTAGGTGATTTGGCTGAAACTATTTACAAAAAACAATAAAACCAATTTTTATGTCAATAGGAGTAGTTTTAGTAGGAATAATATTTTTTGGTTTAGTGGTTAATAATTTGATAAAGGATAATAAACCTTATGCCGATACACCAAAAAAGCAAAATCAGCAATCAAATCGTACTGTTTTTAATGAAAGAGAATCAAAACCTTTTACTAATAGAGATATTAAAGAATTTGAAGATATGATGGAAAAAAGTTTTTATACAAACATTAATAAAGCTATTGAACGAATACCTAATGAATTCAAAGACAGTCCTCAAATGATTTCATTGACTATAATTGGTTCTTTGGGGAGCACTTATAAGTCTTTTAAAGAAAAGTTTATAAATGATACCGAACTTAATTCTGTAATATCTAACGAAAGAATTATGAATAGCCTTAATAAAGTTCGTGATAAAGTCAAAAAAAGACACCTTGAATAATTTTTTATTAAAATTATATAACATTAAACTAATAAAATGTTTACGAAATTTATATTGAAAAATGGTTTTGGTTCACCTGGGAACACTGCCAAAATATTAATTGAGCATTTTAACAGAAGAAATCAATTAGTAATGGCAGATAAACCAAATGAGATTTATACACATATTTTGTTAGATAGAATGCTTATTGCCCAAACAATTGGACAAAGTTATTATGATAGGTTGTATGATTTTGATAAAATTGAAGAATTTTTAGAAAATGATATTAGTACTTTTACTTTTTTAGTGCTTTTTAGTGAATCAGAAAAATTTAGAGATGGAGTAAGACCAAATAGTTATGGAGATTCACATTTTGATGTTGTTACTGAAGTTATTTATGAAGTATGTAAAAAGCGAAGCTCACTTTGTGAATTAAGTTTAAATGATTTCAAAATTAAAGCGAATAAAATTTGTCGCTTATTTGTTTATAATTTTTAATATATGGGTTATTGGAATAGGCTAATCGGAAAGGAACCAATTGAATCTCAAATTATAGGAATTTACTCTAAAAGAAAAGAGCAAAGTATTGAGTTTTACGAAAGGTCTATAAAAACTGAAAAGGATAGGGAAAAATATAAATCTAAACGATTAATAAACTCAAAAATAGTAGCATTAAAGTACTCTACTAGTAATTACAAAATTAAAATTAGTTCAGAAATAAGATACGCTAACTCTTTTTTTGGAAATTTTGCTATTGATAACCCACGTGATTATTTATTTGATGTAGTTGCACCACTTGAAGCTGTTGGAGATTTAGTTAAATTTCAATTATCAGATATAAAAAATAATGAGCATGGTATTATTTTATTAGCTAACTCAAATATTGCAATTTTATCACTTTCAAAAAATGATTCTGTTGAATATTTTAAATAATAATTATGAACACTGTATTTGATATTTGTGTGGACATTTTACAATATATAGGCAACATTACAGGACTAGGCTATAAAGCAGCAAATATTTGGATATTTGTAATAATCCATCCATTTTTAACCATTTACTTTTTCTATTTATATCATAGTACAAAAAGCAATATAAACGTTTAAAAACTTCTTAAAATTCAATAAGAACTTATAAAATTCAAAGTAAAAAAAGAGGTGTTTTTTGGTTATTATGCACATATTATAAGATATGTTTTTATTGAATCTTGTTTACACTTACTTCTATTTTTGAATCTCTTATTAACAAGAATAAGTATTTTCAAAAGTTACAAAAATATGGTTTTTTGGTTCATTGAAGCAACAATTCGACTGGTCAACTGAAAGAAGAGCGAAAAACATTTCTATGAAACAAAGTAAATGTATGCTTTGTAATATAGGATGTTTAACTTATAAGTTTTATGTAAGTAGAAAAAATCTGAAGTTGCTTATATAAACAGCTATTCAAAAGATAAGATTCATGATATTTGTTTAAGTAATATCAGTTCAGGGTATAGTGCCACAACTCAATAAGTTTTCTTGTTTTTTGATGTGAAAAAATAATATAATTACTTATTGTCATAAAAATTATTATCACATTTTTTAATGTTTCATAGATGTAAATTACAAAAACTAAGAGTTGGACTAATTGTAAGCTATATAACTACAAACAATTAGCCCTTTATCTTTTATGCAACCATTTCAATTTTATCACAATCACAATTCATTAACTCGTTATATTTATTTTCTAATAATTTTTTTAAATATTTTTTGGTTTCAAGCAAATTGTAATTTTCAAGAACTATGTTAAAATCTTTTTTAAACTTTTCCCGTTGTTTAGAATTTGTTAATCTTTTCCAATAATTAGGATTAATTCCATCTTTAAAAAGCATCATTTCATCCATTCTGTCATGGTTTTTTAAGGCCAAATCATCTACTACTAACAACTTATTAAAATGTTCTAATAACTTATTAAAAAGAAGTTTAAAACGAATTCTATCAAGGTCTTTAAGTGTGAAAATATTAAAATGTCTTTTCAAATACCTAGAACCAGTAATTTTCAATTCAACTCTTAATATTTTTCTATTTTTTAAAGAGTACTGTTTTGATTTATTATAGATTTTTAAACTATAATCAGTTGTTTTGAATTCTAAATAATCTCCTTTTCCATAAAATTTCTCATTTCTGTTAGGTAATTTATAATCATACATTAAAATATAGTAATCAATTAACTCTTGCGGATCTTGAGTTGTTTCTATATTAATACCAAATTCTAAATTAGTAACATTTGTGTTATTATTTTTTAATTCAAATGTATTTTGCAAATGATTTAATGCGTATTTGAAATCACAGTAACTAAAATCATTATAATTTTGATTTCCATAACCTTTAATCATATTAAAATATTTATGAATACTGCCTTTTAAAGTCGCTCTGTTTATAGTAGTTTCAATAAACATGCTTTTGTAATGTGCAATTCGTTTATCAGAAATTTCGGCAGTCTTTGAATTAACGCTCATTCTTAAATCTACTTTGTCTGAATCTTCAATAGTTTTTATAAATTTATCTTTATTAACAATAAAGTATTTAATTAAGTCTATCATTATGCAACATCATTTAAAAGGTTAGTTAAATCTTTTTTTGAGTAATAAACTCTTCTGCCAATTTTAGATTTGACCTTTAAAGTACCATCATTGTTGTACTTCCATAATGTTGGATAGCTAACTTTTAGAATATTTTTGACTTCTTCTCTTGTGAGTACATCATCTTCTGGGTTTGTGTTGCTTTTATCCAAAGAATTATTCATATTTATTATTTTAGGATTTTGTATTGCGGATGTTACAGCTTTCTTAATTATTGTACTCAGGTCCTCCATAGACATCTGAAAAAATTGGATTTGTTTTTCTACTATCATTTTTTTAAGTTTAAATGTTTATAATTTTGAAATGTAAACGTGATCACTGTTATACATTGCAAAGATAGTAGTATAAAGCACTGTAAAACAAGTGTTTAAATAAAGTAAAATAAAACTTAAAATTGATTTTTTTTTAACTATTTGATTTTTAGGACTATCTGAGATTACTTTATATAACATCCTTTTTTTAATAAAACTTTAACTTAAAAAGCATCATAAATAATGGCTAAAAGAAATTTTTTATCCTGAAATTTCTATTTTAGTAGTATAACTAAAACTTGTTTTGTTAATTCAATTAGAAAAATCTTTAAAAAACACAAAAATAAATTATAAGAGTGTTGAAGAGAATGTTATAACCATTTAGGTGGAATATATTGTATTTTATTTGTCGCTTTAAAAAGGTTATTTTTTTTAGAATTATAGTCCCAATGCGTATATAAGTTTTTTATAGGTTTACAACTTTGTTAGTAAATGTTTTTTTTATTGTAACAAATAATGTTTAAACAGTAATTTGAAAATATTAGGATTTTTTCTAAAAACTCTAATTATAAAGCTGGTTTTAATTATTTTCTATAGAGAAGTATTTAGGTTGTTTTTTCCTTTAAAGTTGGGAGTTTATTTAAATAGCTTAATAAAAAACTATAGAATCTTGGTATGAGTTTTTTGTAGGTATTATAAACCAAAAACTATTTGAGGTAATCTGCTGTTAACCACCTTCAAATATATTTTTATAATCATATAAACTTTTGAACATACCCCCTACGATAGAATCTTTAATTTTTAAAACCTGTTTTAGAGAAGAGATAAAAACGATGGTTTTTAAAACATAATTAATAAGCGTTAAATTAGGTTAAGAATATAAAAAAGGGGTGTTTTTGGGGGTAAAAATATTAAAATAAACATCTATTCAGCTGTTTATTAGTTCTTTATAATATGATATAGTGCGCACGAGAAGATTCGAACTTCCACGTTCTTGCGAACACAGCCCCCTCAAGGCTGCGCGTCTACCAATTTCGCCACGTGCGCAAATAGTTTATTCATTCTAAAAATAATAGCTTTTAAAGTAACACTGCACTTCAAAGAATTATGTAAAGAAACAAAAAAAGTTAAGCAAGAGCTTAACTTTTAATAGTGACCGGGCTGGGGCTCGAACCCAGGACCCTCTCCTTAAAAGGGAGATGCTCTACCAACTGAGCTACCAGGTCTTTTGTAAATCGGTTGCAAATATACTATCAAACATTTGAATTATTAGCATAAATTGAAAAAAGTTTTTCAGATATTTGTAAAAATAATTTTAAGTATGAAAATTGTATTAATTGGCTACATGGCTTCTGGGAAATCTACCATTGGAAAACAGCTTGCTAAAAAGTTGTATCTTCCTTTTATAGACTTAGATGCGTATATTGTAGAGAAAGAAAAAATGGAGATTTCAACTATTTTTAAAGAAAAAGGAGAAATCTATTTCCGGTTGATAGAACACAAATATTTAAAAGAAATAGTAGCTTCAGAAACTAAATTTGTACTTTCTTTGGGTGGTGGTACGCCATGTTATGCAGATAATATGAAGTTTTTGAATGAAACAGATGTCATTTCTATCTATTTAAAAGCAAGTATTGGCTTGATAGTAGAAAGATTGAAAAAGGAAAAAAGCAAAAGACCATTGGTGGCTAATTTAAATGATGAAGAAATGGCAGAATTTATTGCCAAGCATTTATTTGAAAGAAGTTATTTTTATGCGCAGGCTACTCATTCTATTGCTATTGATACTAAGAAAATAAATGAAATTGTAGCAGAAATTAGAATTTTAGCGCATTAATTGTCATTGTTGTTTTTAAAATTTTCACAACGGGGTTATTTTATCAATACTTCAAAGCAAAATTAGTTGGCATTTTTTTCAATTAAGTTTTTAACCCATTCATTCGGAATTATGTCTATGGTTAAATTAATTCGTTCTTCAGTTCCAAAATTAGTAACTTTATGAGGATCTGTAAGTTTTAAGTACCAACATTCTCCAGGTTTCATTAACACAGGAGTTTCATTTAAGTAAAACACTACTTTATCATTATTTAAAATAGGAATTGTTAATCGAATAACAGATTTTTCAACTTCTAAAGCCAACGTAGGATCTGTATGTTCTTTAACCTCAGACCCTGGAGCTAATCTTAACAAACGTACCAAAGTTACTTTTGTGTGCTTTTGAAACGTGTCTACAATACTTTTTATATAAGGAGATTTTTTTTGTGCATCCGTATCTAACCAATCTGTCCAAGAACCATCTGCATAATCTTCCGCCGGTGGCGGAAATGGCAATGAAGTATCTACCAAATGTGCAGGAGCTCTTAATTGAATTACATTGTAATATTCGAAATTTGTGGTTTCTAAAGCCTTTATTTCCGTTAGTATTTTATCAACATTAAAATAAAATGGCAATTGTATTCTGTCTTTTTTTTCTGAAACTGCGTTGTTATTTTCTATCATCGTTATTTTACTTAATAAAGTTGATTTTTTTTCTGCTCTAATTTATTAAAAAAGTAGGTGTAAATAAGAAGTAAATACATTTAATTTTGTTGTTCATTAAAATTACATTCAAAAACGTTATAAAATAATTAAAGGGCGTTTTTTTTTATTGAAAATGTATTTAATTCTACAAATTACACGTTCATGTATTTTGAAATTTTTAGAATACTTACCTCTATTATTTCCTTTTTATTATCATCCTTTTTGATTTCTTACTAAACGAAATACCACTAAAGAAAAAGTGATGCTAATTAAGATTAATAAAAATACATAGCTCATTCTTAAATTGCTCCAATTAGAAATTAGACCTAACAAAACAGGGCCAATAAGAAATCCTAAAAAGCCAATTCCCGATACCACAGAAATAGCAACAGAGGTATTCATTTTTTTTGTGTTACCCGCTAATCTAAAAATTTCTGGAATTATTACAGAAAGACCAAGACCTAAAAGGCCAAAACCTACAACACTACTATAGAAATTAGCTACTAATATTAAAGAATATGCAAGAATAGCTATGATACAACCATAACTTATTGTTTTTATGGCGCCAATTTTTTTACTAACACCGTCTCCTAAAAACCTTCCTAAAGTCATGGTTAAAGAAAAAATTACAAATCCAAAACCTGCCTTACTTTCTGAAACCTGAACAATATCAAACAAAAATAAATTACTCCAATGCTCAACCGCACCTTCATTAAACATAATAATAAAAGCAATGATAGACAAACCCAATATTGGTTTTATATGCTTAAAAATACTAGTGCTTTCTATATCTTTTTCTTGTGGATTTTCTACTATATTTTCGTAATTTTTAGATAATAAGAATGTTGTTAAAATAATAAACAACGACATTAACAGCATGTGATAGCTTGGGTTTGAAAACCTTGTGATTAAAAAACTACCAACTCCTGCACCAATAAAACCTCCTAAGCTAAAAAAACCATGAGCAGCAGACATAAAATGTTGTTGCTCTCTTTTTTCTATTATTGAAACCAAAGCATTCATAGATACATCTGTAAAGCCAGAAAAAACACCTATAATTAATAAACTAAGGCATAGAAGAAAAAAATTAGAAACTACTAAAGGTAAATTAAAAAGGATAGCAAAAATGATGATACCTATTTTTGTTGAGCGTCCAACACCTATTTTTTTGTTGATATAAGGCACAAAAGGAATTGAAATAAGTAAACCACATGCAGTAAAAAATAAAGCCAATCCGATTTGAGAATCGTTTAATTCAAATTTCATTTTAATATGTGGTAAATATAGTACCCAAGTTCCTACCAAAATATTAATGGAAGAAAACACCCAAGAAGGGGCAAAATACTTTACGTTAGAAAGTATTAATTGTAGAGATTTCATTTATTTTAATTTTCAGCAAAGAAACAATACAAGTTTGTATTTTAAAACAAGAAAACGGTATTTCATTTCATGTTTACTTTTTTTTGTTAAATCCATTAAATTCTCATTATAACGTATAAATGATTTGTCTTCATAAGATAGAACTTGTCCTAATAATTACTGATTTTAGGGCAAATTATTGTTGTTTCAGCAAATTTATGGTGTAATTTATACATATAACGTATAGTTTTCTACCTTTTAATAGATTACATTTAAGAGTTGTCAATTTTGGTAACAATAACTGTTTAAATTGTATGTACTTATGTGGTTACGTGTTAGTTGTAATTTGACTTTTGAAATTGAAACCCCAACTCCTTTTATATCCATGTTACGTCCTAGAAGTGGTGCAGAACAATGGGTAGAACGAGATGAATTTAAAATAGTACCAAATGTACCCATCATGGAATTTACAGATGATTATGGTAATTTATGCCAACGTTTTGTTGCGCCTACAGGAAATTTTACAATTTCTACAAGTTCAGATGTAAAAACCTCTGAATTTGTTGATGTAAATTTTGATGCTCCTTTTGTAGAAATACAGCATTTACCAAACGACTTACTTTGTTATTTATTACCAAGTAGGTATTGTGAATCTGACCGTTTTAATGATTTAGCAAATGCTATTACAGCAGACAAACCAGTGGGTTACAAACAAGTATTTGCAATAGAAGAATGGTTGCGTACTACTATTAGTTATATTCCAGGTAGTAGTGATTATCCTATTTCTGCTACAGAAGTTCACTCTAAACGATCTGGAGTTTGTAGAGATTTGTCGCATTTAGGAATAGCATTATGCAGAAGTTTAAGTATTCCGGCAAGAATGGTTGTTGGGTATTTACACAATTTATATCCTATGGATATGCACGCTTGGTTTGAAGCTTATATTGGCGGAAGATGGTATACTTTTGATGCAACTCAAACCGGTAAAAAAGGTGGTTATGTAGCCGTAGGTTATGGCCTTGATGCGGCTGATGTTGCCATTTTTAATCAATTTGGACCTGTTGCACATTCTTTAGATCAAACTGTAACGGTTGTGCAAATTAAAAATTAAAAAGCATTTTGTTGTTGATAGAATGATGTTTGCTTTAAATTATTCTTATTGCATACAGCTATTTAGATACTAAAAAAATACCCTCAAATAGTATTTTCTATTGAGGGTATGTTTTTGTGAAATTTCAATTGTTTACAAGTAAATTACTTTTGAATATAGTTTTCAGGAATAGCAAAGTCTTTTCTAAAGCCTTCTACAAAATGAATATTGGTGATTTTAGCATTTCCAATTTTCTCTGATAAACCCTTGTCAATACTCCAACCATAATAGCCCCAATTTGTAGCAAACGGAATTCCATCAATCATTTTATAATCTTCGTATTTTATGGCATGAGGATCTGCTTCTGCTGCTTCTATTGTTTTGCCAGAAGTAACAATATAGGCAACATGTTCTAAAAGTTGTGTTTTTTTATCAGCATATACAATATACCAGTCATCTGGTGCATCGCCAATATTTGCTTCAAAAGATAATCTTGCTACATCAAATGGATTTGAAGTTTCTTCTGTTTTAAAATTGTAATTCCAATGGGTTCCTTGGTCACTTAACTTATAAGGAAATAAGAAAAAATATCCCCAAGTGTATGCATGAAAACGAACTGCTTTATTGTCTTTTAAACTAGGAGAAACAAAAACATTTTCTTTTTTTACAAATATTTCATCACCATTTTTATAGGTAATTTTAGACAAGTCTGATGTTGTAGAAATAGTAACTGTAGCGTTAAAAACTTCATTTCCTCCAAATTCAATAAAAGCATCAAACTGTATTGCTTCATGACTTAAAAAATTCACTTTTTTATGCGCTTTTTCAATTTTTTCAGAAAAAGTACTTACAACCGGTTTTTCTTCAATTTGTTTTGTTGCTGCGGGGTCTTTTTTACAGCTTACAATAAGTAGTAAGCTAGCAAATAATGTAGTTAAAATTTTTTTCATGTGGTATTTTAAATTGTTAGATTTATGTTCTTATGCAATCGAATAAAATATTTATTCCTTACAAAAAATCGTACTAAATTTTGTTTTAATTAAGAAATATGAAATATTGATGAATAATGCGCTGGTAAATAACAATTTCTAGGTATAAATGCATTTTTAATTTTTGTAAAGTTCACGTCTTTTTTATCAGTTTATTAACAAAAATAAGTAGTTATAATTTTAATTATGAACCTAAGTTCATTAAATTTGCAAAAAAATAGAAGGCTCTTTAAATAACACTATTTTAAAACAATTTAATATTATTTTTTTTGATTATTTGTTTGTACAAATTCTAATAACAGACTTAAGAAATAATATGATAAAAATGAATAAATGCCACGTCCTAAAAAAAAGAGAAAAATAGATCATCCGCCAAAAATGCTTGGATTTAAACCCTTCGGAATACGGTTTTGTGACGCACCTCATATTAGCTTGCAGTTTGAGGAATATGAAACTGTTAAGTTGGTTATTTATGACAAGTTATCGCAGGTTGCCGCTGCCGAAAAGATGGAAGTTTCGCGCCCTACACTTACCAGAATTTACAATAGTGCATTAAAAAAAATAGCACAAGCTTTTGTAGAAGGCAAGGCCATACTTATAAAGGGAGGAGACTATGAGTTTGAAAAAGATTGGTATAAATGTAAATCATGCTTTAAATTAATTGATGATATTAATCATTCAGCCGTTTGTGGTGATTGTCCTGCAGATGCTGATACTAAAGACGAATTAATAAATTTAAATGAATAAATAATGACAAGTTTTGAAGAGGAGAAAATTTATTAATAAGAATAATTTATTAAATACAACTAGCTTCTTTTATTCAGAATAAAAAATCAAATAAAACACAAAATCGATACTGGTTTTAAAATAAGTAAAAAATAGGTTCGGTAGAGAAATACGTTCTCAGAAACGTTTAAATAAAAGCACTTATGACAAATAATATAGCGATAGAAGATCAATATAAAAGAACCTCTTTATTTGAAAAAGAAAATGTGAATTATTTAGTACACGTTTTAAAAAGGTTTAACACGGTACCTAAAGTAAACAACATCAATATTATTACTTCTAGTACGGTACCTAATCTCTTTAAAATTATACCCAATAAATCTATTATAATTGGGACTTTATATTTGAAAAATCCTGTTTTAGCACTCGTTTATTTAAGGTATGGCATAGAATGGCAACTTTGGTACAAAGCTTTAGGAACAGAAAAACATGGTACAGCTTTGTGTAATATTGCCGCGTTAGAAGTAACTAGAATATTTTACCAATTACTACCCAAAGAAGACAAGGAAAAATTAAAAGATCTTGATTTTTCTTTGATTAATTTAATAAAAAATGTAGAAGGTTTAAATGCAGAATCTTTATTAAAACATGAAGATTTAGAAGCTATTCATGGTTTAAATACAGCCAATAAAGTATTTGAAAAATCTTGGAAACCCGTTGTTGATAATTTAGCAAAACCAACAGAATATTTATTAATGGCCGGTGGAGATCTTAGATTGAATATTGATGAAGTAGATTTGTTAAATAAATATGGATGTAGACCTTTTCCTAGGCCAGATGCCTTCACATTTGCTTCTTCAACGGCAACTAGTGTTTCTAATTTTGCCTATGATAAGACAGACAAAATAAGAAGTATTTTAATAAAAAATAGTTTAAAAAATGGCTTTGAGAAGACCGCTGTAGAGTTTTCTGAATCCTTAAAAAACGATCTGAGAAAAATATTTAAATTAAGTGAGGAATGCCAAATAATCTTTTCTCCATCAGGAACAGATTCATCGCTTCAAATTGCAGCCATCACCCAAATTGTAACAGAGAAAGAAATTACGCATATTTTAGTGGCTTCTGATGAAACAGGTAGTGGAGTAGCAGGAGCATTAAAAGGCTGTCATTTTGAAAATAATACAGCGCTCAATTATCCGGTTAAAAAAGGAGATAAAATTGAAGGTTTTAGAGATATTGATTTGATAAAAATCCCTTTTAGAGATGAAAAAGGCCACTTAAAATCTGCAAATCAATTAGATAGTGAGGTATTTACAGCCATTTCAGAAACCAATGCATTGGGCAAACATATTGTACTGCATGTAATGGATCATTCAAAACTAGGCTATCAATCTCCTAGTAAAAAGATGATGGAACAATTGAATACACTTCAAGATGTATCTATACAAGTACTTATAGATGCAGCTCAATTAAGATTAGATCCTATCGATATTCAAAAATATTTGCAAAAAGGATATATTGTAAGTATAACCGGAAGTAAATACTTTACAGGACCACCGTATTCAGGAGCTTTAATTTTTCCTAAAACGGTAAGTAAAACCATTGGTGATTCAGAAAAAACCTTGCCAATAGGTTTAACCAAATATTACCATAATTCTGATTGGCCAACAACATGGTTTTGTTCAAATGATTTATCTGATGGGTTTAATTTTGGTTCATACATGCGTTGGAAAGCTGCTATTGTAGAAATGGATAGGTATTATAAAACACCCATTTTATACAGAAATATGGGCATAGAAATGTTCTGTAATTTTGTGGAAGATTCTATAAAAGAAGCTACTTTCTTAGAAGCACTTTGTGATGATGAAGCAAGTGAAAATAGGTATAATAATACTGAATTCGGAATTAGAAATATCCGTACAATTTTTCCTTTTTTCATTCTGAAAAATAAAGAAGTTTTATCCATAGAAAAAGTAAAAAAACTTTATGTTTTGTTAAATTCAGATATGTCTCTGCAATTTGAAGGAGCCTCCTTAAAAATTATTAGACTTGCAGCACAAAAATGTCATATTGGGCAAGCTGTAAATGTAACCTATGAAAATGGTGTGCAAAGTGCTGTTTTAAGAATTAGTTTGGGAGCAAGAGTTATTTCTGAAAGTTGGGTAAACAGAGATATTAGTCTTTATTTTAGAAATATAGAATCTCAAATGAATGAAATAACGGTAATTATAAAGAAAATAGAATTGATTCTTAGCAATCCAGAATTGTTGAATTCATAAAAGGTGATTAGCATTTTTGCGCTTAAAAATGCAGACTAACTTTTTCGAATAAAAATTTTAGTCTGCAAATTATCGATTTTTTTTATTGATATTAAAACATAAATTGACTGAAATTGGTACGCTAAATACAACCATTTCTATTCTTTTGCGCCATGACTTTTTGCAGTTTCTATCCAAAGTTCAGAAACTCCTTTTGTATCGGCACCCAAACCTCTAGACAAATGCAATGCAACGCCCATCATTAAAATACAAGCTTTATGCACTTGCTCAAGTGTTTGTAGGCTGCCAAAGGCTTCTTGCGCTTTTAACTGTAGCAAATTGTTGTGTTCTTTCGCAAATTCAGTAGGATTATCTATGGCTTCTGTGATGGTCGGAATCATTAGAGAATCTATCCAATCTTTTCCAATTCTTTCTGCTAAAATTTCCGGAATTTCAGTACCCATTTCTCTCCAAACGGCTAGTGTTTTTGTATCGCCAGAGGCGGATAAACCAGTATCTAATAATAATTCAAAAGCAATGTCAGCAATATTTTGCATGATTATTAAATATTCATCTTGTGCTTTTTCAAAAGGATTTGCTCCTTGTCCTTGTAAGTATTCTCCAACACTTAATTTTGGTAAATCTAATACTTCTGCACAGTCTGTTAAGCACGGAAATTGTTTGCCTTCATAAATATAATGAGCTTTGTTAAATTGTATTTGCCTTCCTAAAGGATACAATCTACAGGCTAACGGTCTTCCTTTATGCACGCTACAACCATGATTTTCTATATATTGACTGCATGCTAATTGTCCTTTTTTATCTGGTTTTCCGTTGAATGTTAATCGGATTCCTCCAAAATCGGTATATAAATCACGAAATTTTCGCGGACTAATTTCTTTTTCTTTACTAAAACTAAATAATTCCCACGGATTTAACATAACGGCTTTACCAAAACAACAGGTTCCTGAGCGTGAGCAGGTGAGTGGCAATATACTGTCAGCGGTAAGTTTGGTTGTTTGCATTGCTTAATTTAAATTAGTTTGTTATAGTAAAATTGGTAAACCTTCAAACTTGCAAATATTGCCTTGCGTTAATAAGAAATCTTTTTTTTGAATAACCTGAGGTTTAAAAAAATGACAAATGCTTTCTAAATCTGAATTAGAAATGGGCATGTTTTTTTGTAGGTTATTCTTAAGTAAATCGTTTACCATTAAATGTTGTAGTTCTAGAGTAACAATAATACGAATTCTATTTTAATACAAAAATTATAGAAATTATAATTCATCTTTTATCAATGGTTGATGCCTATTTTTATATAAAATTGATGTCGAAAAATTATCGTTTTAATTCCCTTTAATTCCCTTTAATTCCCCTTAATTCTCGTCCATAATTCTGATAACAACCTTTTAACATCTCGTTTTTCCTTCGGTTCTTCTATAAAAAACGGTATTCCGTTCGCATCAATTTCAATTTTATACTTGAATACAAAATTTTCAGCATCTGATTTTAGACTCAAAGCACCAAAACGTAAGTCGTTAAAATATAGTGTGTTATTTTTTTTGTTGATTGTGTACCAACCTTTAGAAATGGCAATCATGCGTTGTACTTTTGGTTGCTTTACCAAATTGCCCAATAGCTCATGATTTTTAGGGTAGCTAGAAAAATGAATCGGATTTTGATCAAAAAAAGAAGAATGACCAATTAAAAAAGCATTTTCTGTTTCTACATTGGCAGTCCATAAAATGGTGTTTAATGGCGTTGGTTTTGTTTCTATTTCTGTACTTTCCTGAAATAGGTTGACTAAAAATTAAACACTTAATTATAGTCACTTATGAAAACACAAAAAGAACCCT
>NZ_JBPOGL010000040.1:0-35977 GCF_051251875.1 Polaribacter sp. | reverse complement strand
TCATCAATAGATGTATTTCGCCCCGATACAATTTTGCTACCTGGTTATGTTTATCAATTTCTAATTTTAAAGATAGATATTTTAAATATCTTTGACTACTACAAAGATATGAGCCCAGATTGAAGTGGCATCCTTTTTTCTGGCAGTTCGAGTGAATTTGCTTTTTTGCAAATTTGTATCGAGAACAGAAGAAAAAAGATATAACGGAAAGCTGGAAATAGCTTCTAATAAAATTATAAAAACTTTTTGATAGATCTTATAATTCCATAGTGAATTCCTTCGTGAAAATTATTGAAAGAAATTGCATTGTTAATAGAAGTTAAAACATAACCCGTGCTTGTTGGGTATGCTGTATAGTTCTCAAAAATACCCGCTTCTAGATCTTCTTCTAAGGTGTCTGGCAAGCCCAATAACAAATCTTTTACTTCAGAAAACTCTTCTTCTGTAAAATTTTTGGTTGGAAAAGTACCTTTTTTATAATCTTCAATTAACTCATCTGGACAAAGACAGTTTAAGCCTGAAAATTTGTAATGTAAAACTTGTTGGGTAACCACCAAATGGGCAACATTCCAAGCTATACTGTTTTTAAATCCTGCAGGAATTGCATGAATTTGATCTAAAGTTAATCCTTCTAATTCTTTTAAGACAAGTTCTCTAGATTTTCTTAAAACATCTATTTGTGTTTTCATTTTTATATGTAATTTTGAAGATGTAAATATAATTTATTAAAATGAAGAAAGTCTACTTTTTACAAACTTGTGATACTTGCCGCAGAATTTTAAAAGAGGTAAATACAGCTGGTTTCGAACGTCAGGAAATAAAAGCAAACAACATTACTGTTGCTCAACTAGAAGAAATGTATGCACTTTCTAATAGCTATGAAGCCTTGTTTAACAAACGTGCCAAATTATATTCTGCGATGGATTTGAAAAACCAAAACCTGTCTGAAACTGATTATAAACAATATTTACTTGATGAATATACATTTTTAAAGCGTCCGGTTTTTATGGTTGATGATGAAATTTTTATTGGAAATAGTAAAAAAGTGATAGAAGCCTTAAAAACAAAAATTAGTTCACTTTAAAACTGATGGATACTTGGCTGTTTCTTAATAGCATTAAAAATGGTAGTATATTTGCGCAACTTTATTTTTTATGAATCAGACATTATTATCTTCTCCTTTACAGGGTTTTACAGATTTTAAATTTAGAAATGCTTTTCATCATTTTTTTGGTGGAATAGACACTTTTTATTCGCCATATATTAGACTAAACGGAAAACTGGTTATTAAAAATTCTTATAAAAGAGATCTTTTACCAGAAAACAACTCCACATTAGAGGTAATTCCGCAAATTATTACCAATGATGTTGATGAGTTTTTATTTGTCTCTAAATACGTGCAAGAATTAGGTTACAAAGAATTGAATTGGAATTTAGGTTGCCCCTACCCGATGGTTACAAAACGCGGCATGGGTTCTGGATTGATTAGCGATGCTGAAAAAATAAATAGCATACTTCATAAAATTCATAATGAGTCTGACATTCTTGTTTCTATGAAAATGAGAATGGGGTACGAAACTCCAGAAGAAATCTTAGATGTTTTACCTATTTTAGACAATTATCCGCTTAAAAACATTGCCATTCATGCAAGAATTGGAAAACAACTGTATAAAGGTGGAACAAATTTAGAAGCTTTTCAGAAATGTTTAGACAACAGCAAACATAAAATGTATTATAATGGTGATATTACTTCGGTAGCTGCTTTTAAAAAACTACAGCAACGTTTTACTTCTATAGATCATTGGATGATTGGAAGAGGCTTAATTGCCGATCCGTTTTTACCAAGTATGATTAAAAATAATACTACAGAATATCCGAAAAATAGGTTTGATATTTTTAAAGATTTTCACGATAGAATTTATCAAGAATATGATGCAGCACTTTCTGGGCCAACACCCATTAAAATGAAAATGCAGGGCTTTTGGGAATATTTTTCGCAAAGTTTTGCAAACCCCCAAAAAACCTATAAAAAAATAAAGAAAGCACAAAACGCAAAAACGTATGCTATTGCTGTTGAAGGAATTTTTAAAGAAGCAAAAAACGGATACTAATGTAAATGTTTGTTGGGATTCTTTTTTAATGAATTAAATACGTAACAATATATAAGCCTTATTAAGGAATACAACAACGTTGATTTACTTCAGTTTAAAACTCATTTCTACTGGCAAATGGTCTGATGCTTCTCCAAATTCAGACAACACTTTACCCGAAATATATTCTATTGAATTTTTAGTGTAAAAAATATAATCTATGCGTTCAAAAGGTGATTTTGTATCAAAGGTATTTGCTGGGTTTTTTGCATTAAAAGCTGCATTTCCAACATCTTGCATGGCAAACATTTTTTGAACAATTGCATCTTTATTGCTTGCACTAGCATTAAAATCTCCTAACAAAATGGTTGGATACGTTTTTTTATATGTATTAAAAATAGCCAAAACTTCTTCAAATTGATTTTTTCTTGTGGAAGCATCAAAAGCTTCTAAATGAATGTTTATCAACACAACTTCTTGTTTATTTAAAGTAACTTTTACAACCTGTGCTAAGCGTTCTAAATAAAAAGCATCTCTATAAAAAGGAGTGCCTGCAACTCTTTCTAAAACAATTCTTTCATGCTCTTTTAACGGATATTTACTAATAATAGATTGTCCGGAAACAACTTTACCAAAATGCATTGTTGGCGGCCAATACGGAAAAGGTATATAGGTTTTATCCCAATTTACAGCTTGCGCTGCGTATTTAAAACCAAGTTCTGCAATTTTGTTTTGCTGATTTACAAAATAACTTCTAGAAGCATTGTAATCTATTTCTTGAAATGCAATAATATCTGCCTGTAGCTTTTTTGTTTGTGTTAAAACTTTCTGTAAATTAATGTCAAACAATTCTTTTGGTTTTGGTACCGGAAGGTTGTTTGTCATGCCACTTAAATACCCAATATTATAGGTAACAATGCTAAAAATTGAATCGTTAATTGGCGCATTTTCATTTTCAAAAACGCTTAAAACTTCATATTCCTTTTCGTTTAATGTTGATGAAGAAGCCCAATAGAAAAAAACGACTACGGCAATAATCAGCACTAAAAAAAAGCGAAATACAATTTTTAAGAATTTTTTCATGTTGTTTCTTCTATAGGGTTTTCTGAACTAAAATCTTTGATAACATTCGCTATAACTGCATCTATTCTTTCTTTACTAATATCATATTTAGGATTCAATCCTTTTTTCTCAGGAAAATTCTCAATAGTAACTGTGGTAGAAGGAAAAGCAAAATCTACGCCTAATTCTTTTGCCAATTTTACAATAGCAATATGCAATCTATGTTTAGAAGATTGTTCTACACCCCAAGCTAGACTCTTAAAGTACACATTTACCATCACCAATAAAGCAGAATCGCCAAAACCTGTAAATTCTACATTGTAAGAATCTGAACGTGTTTCTGGATGTGCAATAATAATTTCTCTCACGCCTTTTACAAAAGCCTCAATTAATTCTGGCGGCGTATCATAACGCAAACCTAAATTAGTATTGTATCTTCTAAACAAACGCAAACCTTTGTTATTAATAACAATTTCAGACAATTTACTATTTGGTATTTGATAAATAGAAGTATCTGCAGATCTAACTCTTGTAGATCTAAAACCTACTCTTTCTACGGTTCCAGAAAACTCACCTGTTTCTATCCAATCTTCTATATGGAAAGGTTTGTCTAGAAAAATCATAATAGTTCCTATCAAGTTTTTTACGGTATCTTGTGATGCCAAAGCAAAAGCCAAACCTCCAATAGTTGCACCAGCTAACATGGTAGTTGTGTCTACTCCAAAAAGAACTAAAAGTTTAAAAACACCAACAACAATAACCAAACCTGTAAGAAAACTATGCAAAATAGGCACTAATTGATCATCTAATCTACCATGAGTTCTTTCTGTAAATTCACCATAAATACGCATGATAACTTGCACTAATTTTAAGAAAACATAAATCCAAAATACGGTTTTGGCAATATTCATTATTAAAAACACCCAAGTGTTTATTGTCAAACCAAATTGCAACGACGGAAAAATTTTATCTACAAAAGACACACCAACCAATAAACTTATAGGATGCGCTAATTTCTTTAGCACTTTATTAACTTCTAAATTGGAATTTTTAGTAATTTGTTGTTGAATTTTTAATAAAATAAAAAAAACAATCCTTTTAATAATTAAAAAGATAAAATATGATAGCATAAGCATTAGCAACAACCCTACAAACTGCCACAGCTCTATAGTAAATATTTTTTTATGTCCAGAAACAGGAATTAAATTTTGTAATTTCTGTACATACCAAGGGTACACTTCTTTATATAAACCATCTATTTTTGAAACCGTTTCTGATGAAAAATACCAATTTTCTCCAATTTTTTCTACATAAATTTGAGGCATTCTTCCTGGAAACAATACATATCTATAATAAGAAGAATAACCAACCGTGTCTTTATAATTTGGGTTTAAAGGTATTTTATTAAAATCTACATATAAACCTTTACCATCTAACACTTGTTTAATCTTTATCGCTTTTTTTACCGCTTGCTCTTCTGGCAATCCTAAAATAGTTTTTGATGCTTTTTTAGGTTGATAAGAATCTGATTGTAAAAAAAATAAGTGTGTATAAATTGCAGCATGCGGATTACTTAAATCTACACGTGTACTATCTTGCGCATTTATAAAAATTGAGAAAAAAAATAATAAAACCCAAATAAATCTCTTCATTTTGAAAAAATGTTAAAAATCTGTTAATTAGAAATGCAAATTTAAACCTTTTAAATATTTAAGAGTCTTAGAAGTATCATAAATAAATAAAAACTTAAAAAAATGAAAAAAATAATATCGATTGTAGTTTTAGTATTCGCATTTACAGTAACTGCACAAGCACAAAAAAAAGGTGGTAAAATGTCAGCAGACAAAATGGTTAAAAAAATGACCAAAGAGCTAGATTTAACGGCTGACCAACAAACTAAGTTATTGCCAATTTTTGAAGCACAATTAGCAGACAGAAAAGCGATGAATGAAACTAGAAAAGCAGCAAAAGGAGCTGGAACAAAACCTAGTAAAGAAGAGCGTGTGAAAATGAAGAAAGAAAGAGATGCTGCGGAAACAGAAATGAATACTAAATTAGCAAGTATTTTAACTGAAGAGCAAATGACAACTTACAATACTCTTAAAAAAGAACAAAAAGGAAAAGGTAAAGGGAAAGAAAAAGGAAAGGGAAAAGGAAAAGGAAAAAAAAATAAAGAATAATTAGTTATGGGTTGATTGGTTTTGAAAAAACTCGGTTTCTTAATTGAAATCGAGTTTTTATTTTTCCACCAATGTTAATTATCTGTTAAACAAAAATTTGTATTAAACTATTGTGCTTTCTAGCGGTCAAAGAAGTATAGATAAACATTAAAAATTTTTAGATATGAGAAATTTAGCAAGCATTTTAGTTTTAGTATTCGCATTTACTTTAACAACACAAGCTCAGAAAAAAAGAGGTGATAAACAAGCAAAATTAACAATTGAACAACAAACAACTTTAACTGTTAAAAAAATGACCTTGGCCTTAGATTTATCTGAAAAGCAGCAAAATGAAATTAAACCTCTTTTAATGGCAAAAATGTCTGAAAGAAAAGCTGCAATGGAAAAAAGAAAAGCTGAAAAAACAAAGAAAGAAAGACCTACAGCTGATGAAATTTATGCTATGAAAAATAAGCAGTTAGATCATCAAATATTAATGAAAAACAAAATGCAAGACATCTTAGATGAAGCGCAATTTGAGAAGTTTGAAAAAATGCAAAAGCGCAGAAGTAAAATAGCAATGCATAAAATGAAAGGGAAGAAAGACAGAAAACAACGCAAAGGAAAAAAAAGAGGAGACAAACTTGAAGAAAATAAGTAAACTAGTTTTGGTTGATTAGTTGATTGAAAAAACCCGATTTCTTAATTGAAATCGGGTTTTTACTTTTAAAACATTTTTGCTTTGTGTTAAAAATATTATTTCGCCTAAAATTAAAACTTACTTTATAATTAAGCTCTTTTTTGAAATACAGTTTTTTTTACTTGATAAAAAAAAAGTTGTGAAAGCCCAACTCTAAGTAATACCTAGCTATTCTTCTTTAAACCAACCAGAGTATTTTACATAATTATTCGCAATTCTGTCTATTTCTCCAGAAATTAATTCTTGCGAAATATCTTTAACTTTTTTTGCGGGAACTCCTGCGTAAATACTACCACTTTCTACGTGAGTATTTTTAGTAACTACAGCACCAGCTGCAATAATAGAATTAGATTCTATAATACAATCATCCATAATTATGCTTCCCATACCCACCAAAACATTGTCTTTTATAGTGCAACCATGTACAATTGCATTGTGGCCAATAGAAACATTGTTGCCAATATTTGTTGGAGATTTTAAATAAGTTGCATGTATAACTGCACCGTCTTGAATGTTAACTTTGTTGCCTATTTTTATATAATGCACATCGCCACGAATTACGGCATTAAACCAAATACTACAGTCTTTTCCTAAAGAAACATCGCCCACAATTGTTGCGTTTTCTGCCACATAACAATCTTCTGGTATCTGTGGATGTTTACCATTTACAGCTTTAATTATTTTCATTTTATTTAATTATTTAATTTCAATTTTATATTTATTACTGTTTATTGTTGGTGGCAACCAACCTGCCATAATACTAAAACAAACAGTATATTTTCCTTTTTTATCTGGTGTTTGCATGTCAAATTTAATTTCTTTATTTAAAGATTGATTGGTTATTCTTTGAATTTCTTTTTGAAAAACCATGTTTTTTCCTTCAAAAAATTGATAAATTAAACTAGGTGGATATTTAGAATTTGCTTCTAAATTTAACACCTCTTTATTGTTGTTATTTAAAGTGATGGTTACCGGAATTTCTTCTGCCATAAATGCCGTATTTCGCATAGTATTTGACGTAATTTTAATGCCAGAAAATAATTGTAAATTCTCAAGAATTGCATACTTTATTTTAGGAAAACCATTGATAGAATCTAACTTTTTATTCTCATAATTTGCAACCAAGAATATCTTTTTTCCTCTGTATTTTTGTTCCACATTCCAAACATCAAACTGATTTTTTCTTCCCCAGGTATTATTTAAAGAAAAACCTTTAGATTTACTGTAAAACTCATACAAAGAAGCATTTTGATACGAATTCATAAAACCTACAGGCAAATCTTTGGCTTGTTTTTCTATGGCCTTCATTTTCTCTTTTTGATGAAATTGCTTTGTAATTTCTGCAACAATAGAAGTGTTATTCTTTTCTAAATCTATTGAAATTAGAATTCTTATGGCAACAATTAACAAAACAGAAATTACCCCAAAATAATAGTACAATTTCTTTCTAATTGTTTGTTTAATTACATAATTATAACCAAAATACAAGGCTGGAAATACAATAAAGAGTGTCCAATGTGCTTCTATTCTTCCTCTGAAAGACATGATAAAAAAGAACAAATAACCACCCCAAAAAAGGTATTGTAGTGTTTTTTCAAATTGATTTTTACTAGACAGTTTGTAATGCGCTATAAAAAACAAAATTCCGGTAAATGGCCCTAAAATAAAAGGTTGTGTTCCTAAATATTCTAAGGTGTAATTAATAGAATAATTATCTACAATTCTTTCAAATAAGTGATATTTTATGGAAGGAAAATCGTTTTGAAATTGCCATAAAAAATGCGGAATTAAAATTGCCACAAAAGGAAGTATTGCCAACCAAAAATACTTGTTTCGAAATAATTTTAAATTTGAAAGAACTGTTAGCCCTATTATAATTACGCCATGGTATTTAGACAAAATCAAAATGCCAGCCGCAACACCTAAAAATAAAGCGTTTTTTAAATTTGACTTTTCTAAAAACCTTTTATACACAAAAAAGAACAACGCAGAAGTAAGCAATAAGGGATTATCTGGCAACGCTAAAAAGCCCATAAAATGCACAATGCCCATAGATAAAACCAACAAGTAAAAAACTTTTAATTCTTTTGGATTGATGATTTTTTGCCACAAAAAAATGGTAGAAACACTTGCCAACATTGGTAACAATCGTACTCCTAACTCATTATTAAAAAGAGAATACCCTATTTTTACAAGCAATGCAATGGCAGGTGGATGATCAAAATATCCCCAAGAAAGCTCTCGAGAATACATCCAATAGTAGGCTTCATCATACATGAGTTCTGTAAATAAAGCTTGCAGTAACAGGCTAAAAAACCAACAGGTATAAAATAGAATTTGGATATTTTTATTTACAAATTGTTTCATATTGAAGTATAAAAATACTGCTTTATGAATTAATACTTTTGATAATTATCATTTTTTTAAACCTATATTCTTTTAAAAACTTAATAGGTTTATTCCAAATAAATAAAGAGCAAATAATACAAATTTTTCTATTTAAAATAAGACAACAAATTGCTTTTCTGTGAAGCCGAAACTAAGATTTCTTTTCCGTTAGAAACCACCACACTTCCGCCCTTTCCTTTTTTGTATTTTGTAATGGCATTTACATTTACCAAATACGATTTATGAATCCTTGCAAATGTGTGCTCTTTTAAAGCTTCTTCAAAATATTTTAAGGTTTTGCTCACTAGTTTCTTAGAATTTGCCAAATGAATCTCGGTATAATTGTCATCGGCTTTGCAAAAAACAATATCATTGATGTCTAAAACTTCAAATCCGTCTTGTTGCGGAATGGTGATTTTACCAATCGCAGAATTTGTTTTAGGCGCTAAAATTTGATGTTGTAATTGACTTTCTTTTTCTTTAATTTCAGTAACTATATTTACTGCTTTTATCAGCTCATCTATAGAAATGGGTTTCAATAAATAATAGCTAGCATGATTGTTTAAAGCATCTATTGCATAATGGTCATAAGCAGTTACAAAAACGGTTTCAAAGGTTCTGTCTTCCACTTTTTCTAATAAATCAAACGCATTTCCAAAAGGCATTTCTACGTCTAAAAACACCAAATCTAAAGCGTGTTGCTGAATCAGTTTATACGCTTCATCAATAGTACTTGCCTCTGCTACTAAGGTTACATTTGGGCAATATTTGCCTAAATAATTTCGAAGGATATCTCTGCTAATTTGTTCATCTTCTACTAATATTGCTTTTAGTTTCATAACTTTTTTGTAATTACCTTGTGTTGCGCTTCCATTTTCTCAGACATGTAAAGAGAAACTTTCTAATACAATTATTTCTTTTTTAACAACAATGCTACTTTTGTTCCTTCTCCGTTTTGTAAAGCATCAGAAACCTCTACAGAAATTCTATCTTTATACATATCATTTAAAATAGAGATTCTATTTTTAATGTTACTCATTCCTTTCGATTTCTGTTTTAATTGATTTTTTGTTTTTAATTCTTGCGATTTTTCTCTCCCAATACCATCATCAATAATAAAAATTGAAAGTGTTTCTTTATCTTTTTGATCTATAGATATTTCTAAATTCCCTTTTGTTTTTCTATAACGCAAACCATGCCAAATAGCATTTTCTATATACGGTTGCAATAGCATGGGGGGAATAGAAAATTGGTCTAAATCAATGGTTTTATCAACATTTATTTCATACTCAAATTTATCCTTAAACCTGTTGTGTTCTAGTTTAACATACAATTCTAGCAACTCAATTTCTTTGTTTAAAGGAATAAAATCTTCATCAGAATTTTCTAAAACCGAGCGCATTAAGGCAGAAAACTCAGAGAGATAACGGTTTGCATTTCGTTCATCATTTACCGCAATAAAACTATTTACAGAGTTTAAAGCATTAAAAATAAAATGCGGATTCATTTGTGAACGCATCGATTTTAAGGCTAATAAATTGTTGGCTAATTTTTGTTGTTTGTTGTTTCTAAACATAAAATAAGCAAGCAGACTTAACAATAAAATTCCTGCAATTAAAGAATAAATAATTACACGTTGTCTTCTATTGCTTTCTTCTGATAATTTACTATCTATATACGCCAAACTAATTTTACTTTGCGCCAATTCTTTGTCTTTTTCTAAACTGGCAATTCTGTTCTGATTATCAGAAATTTTCTTAGAAAAACGCTGAACTTGTTGTATTTCTTGTTCTTTTTTAACATAAGATTCATCTACCAATTCTACATATTCTTGGTAACTTTTTAAGGCTTTATCATAATCACCTACTGTTGCATAAACTTCTGATAATTTACGAGTTGCATCTTTTTTAATTATAATATCTTCATTTTTATCAGCATCTTTTATACTCTTTTCTAAAAACGGAATCGCCTCATCATAATTTTCTTTCTGCACGTAAGCATTTCCAATTTTATAATTTATTTTTTGCGATGTTATAGAATCTCTTTCCTTTGTAAATCCTTGAGAAGAAATTTTACTGCTTGCTTTTTTTAAACTCTCTTTTCGTAATTTAATTTCACTGTCTAGTTGATTGGATTTATTATAAAAATCTGCCACTTTTTCTTCTTCAACCAAAGAGCGACTTATATTTTCTTTGGATGCCAAATCTAATGCGTTTTTATACCTAAGATTGGCCTGAGAAATATTTCCTTCTGCCGCAAAAACATTTGCAATTTTTGAATTTAAATCTGTAATTTTTGGAGTTACTAAATTCTCTTTTGCAATTTTTAAAGCGTTATCATAAGATTTTTTTGCTTCGTTATAATTTTTTAAAGCAAAAGCAACATCTCCTAAACCTTCAAAAACTATAATTCGTTGGTAATTACTTAATTTTTCTTCACTTATTTCTTCATATATTTTCTGACTATTAACATACTCTTTAAGTAAAAACTGTGCTTTTGCCAAAGAGATTTTAGTACTTATATTTTCTTTTATTTGAATTGATAATTTATAATTATTTGTTGCCAAATCATATTGTTTCCAGTACATATAAATATCCGCTAGAGTTTTATAAGTAGCTGCATTTCTTTCTTTAGATTCTCTATTTTGTAAGGCTTTTTCTATAAAAGACACACTTTTATCAATGTCTTTTTTAGTATAAAATTTTGCAGAATCTAAATATGTATGATACTTATCTTGCGCATCTACAGTTTTTCTAGATGATGAATATTTTGTGTATTTGTTTTCTTTTGAAACTTTCTGATCTGATAAACCTTCAACTAAAATTTTAATTTCTTCATCAGATTTTATCCTATAAAAAACCGTTTCAAAATCTGGATGCATCACTATTAAATCGTTACCAACTTTAGCTTTAATTGTATAATTTCCAGATATTTCAGAATAAGAAAACTGCAAACCATTCACAGTAACTTCTGCATTCTTTATAGCATTTCCTGTTTCTTTATTTTCTACTTTAACCTCTATAGAAAGATCTCTATTGGCGTTTATAGAACTATTTTCTTGCGAAAAAGCTACAATACTAAAGAGAATTAAAAAAAACGTTATGTGTTTGGGTGTGCTCATAAATAATTTATTACTGTAAACATACACACAAAAAAGCAGCCAAAAAAACGGCTTAAAATAATTTCGAACTAAAATTTCTTTTAAAATCATCAATTACTAAATTTTTATACCAATTCACTCATTCAAAATACCGTTTTGCTCATTCTAGCTTTTATAAGAAGTAAGTTGGTATTAATATTGAAGTATAAAAAGCAACCAGCATTACAATTTTATAAAACTTAAAAATAAAACATCATGAAAAATTTAGGATTAAAAATTATTGCACTATTTATCTCCTTAAATAGTTTTGCAAAACAAGAATCAACCACAGAAAAAATAAAAAACCAAACCATAAAAGTGGCGTTATTATTAGATACTAGTAATAGTATGGACGGATTAATAAACCAAGCAAAAGCTCAACTTTGGGAAATTGTAAACGAATTATCCTATGCTAAATATGGAATTAAAAAACCCAATTTAGAAATTGGTTTGTATGAATATGGCAATTCTTCTTTAGCCGCAAAAGAAGGATATATTAGGCAAGTTTTACAGTTTAGTAGCGATTTAGATGAGATTTCTGAAAAGCTTTTTTCTTTAACCACCAATGGTGGAAGCGAATTTTGCGGACAAGCAATTCAAACTTCTTTGGATGAACTTTCTTGGGGAAAAAACAAAAATGATTTACGTCTTATTTTTATTGCCGGTAACGAACCTTTTACCCAAGGAAAACTAAATTACAAAGATGCAATTGCCAATGCAAAAGAAAAAGATGTTCTTATAAACACCATTTTTTGTGGAGATTATAACAACGGAATTTCTGGAATGTGGCAAGACGGAGCGGTAACTGGTGGTGGCGATTACATGACCATTAATCAAAATAAAAAAATGGTACATATTGTAACTCCTTATGACGATGAAATTATTATTCTGAATAAAAAACTGAACAAAACGTATATTTATTATGGTGATAAAGGATTTTCTAAACATTCTAATCAAAAAATGCAAGATGCCAACGCCTCTTCTTTGCATGAAGAAATTGCCGTAAAAAGAGCCGTTAGTAAAAGCTCTAGATTGTATGACAATGCTTCTTGGGATTTAGTAGATGCCGAAAAAAAACAACAAGTAGATTATGCTAAAATTTCTAAAAAAAACCTACCTAAGGAATTGCAAAACAAATCTGCTTCTGAAATTAAATCCTATGTAAAAGAACAATCTGAAAAACGCACAAAAATTCAAAAAGAAATAAAAGATTTGAATACAAAAAGAAGACAGTTTATTACAAAAAAACAGCAAGAAGGTTCTAAAAAAAATGAGCTAGATAATGTGATGATTAATGCCATTAAAAGGCAAGCAAAATTAAAAAATTACGTTTGGTAATCTTTTCGTTAAAATAGCATTTTAAATTATTTTAATTAAACCTACAAGGCTTTCCTGTCTTGTAGGTTTGTTTTATTGTACAAAAAACAAGATGTAATTATTAGCTATTGAAGTAAAAAAATATCATTAATAATTCTAAAATAATTAAAGTTAGATATTCTTTATTAATTCTTAATTTAGCTTCCTATAAAGCTAGAATACCTAAATTTTATATAAATGCATACTTTTACATTCAATCACATTGCTCTTTCTGTTAAAGATGTAGATAAATCTATAGCGTTTTATCAGCAAGTATTTCAGTTTAAAGAAATTAAAAATACGGCTTCAGATTCTAAAACAAGGTGGTTGGCTATTGGTGAAGGCAAACAGTTGCACTTAATTCCGCGTCCCAATGCTGAAATCAAAATAAATAAAGCAGTTCATTTTGCATTAACAACGGCAAATATGGCTTCATTTGTAAAACATTTAAATACTATAAATATTGATTATTCTGATTGGAAAAACACGCCCAACAAAGATTATATTAGAAATGATGGTATTTTACAAGTCTATTTTCAAGACCCAAATGGCTATTGGATAGAAGTAAATAATGATGTTTGATTCATGTAACAAATCCTAAAAAATCACTTATACTTTAAACCGAAATCCATACTTGATTTTTGATTTATTAATAAAGTATCAAGAGAATTTTCTAAATCAATTCCTTTAATTATCTTAGATAAACTGACACTAAATTGGCATCAAAATCTATGCAAACTATTCAGTGGCAAAAGAAGTAAAAAGGAAATTTTAAAATAACTTAAAACTCCTCTAGCACAAGTTAAATAATTTAGTTTGTTCTAAACTTAACAAACCACGTAAATTAATCTTTCATTAAACAATCATATTAGAAACACAGACATCGTTATTTAAAGTTATTTTATCTCCTATAACGGTTTTGCCTAGGATTAGTAAGGGAAGAAAAGAAGCAGAACCTTTATGAGCACGGACTAAGCCGAATTAATTCTAGCAGGTGTTTTACAATCGGCTATTTACTCGCTAAATATTCTTTTGCTGTTAAAACAGGAAGTTTTGAGTTTTTAAAATCTTTTTTATTTCGAGTAATAATAATATCTACTTGATTTTCAATTGCAGAATAATATTGTAATCCGTCTTCAAAGTCAGAAAAACTCTCATCGTTTAGGGCTAATTCAGTAACCTTATCATCTAAAGATAAAGTTTCAACAAGAACTTTAAATTTTCTTAGTATAGTTCTTGATTCTTCTTTTGATTTTATCTTTGTTAGTATATAATGAGTATTAGCAAAACTCAAAGATGAAACAGTTAATGTAATTACATTTTTGTCAGCTAAAGAAAATAGAGTAGCAGTTTCAGTATAAAATTCTTCACGTTTGGCTAATAAATCAATGATTATATTAGTATCAACTAATAAACGAATCATTTATATTTTTCCATTAAAAAATTAGTATAATCGTCTTTTGAGTTATCAGTATTATCTAGATTAATTACACCACTTAAACTTTCAACTAGTGGAGTGATTTTATTTGCCTCAGCCCTTTTATTTGTCAAGGAAGATAAATATGATTCAATAAGTTTAGATAAGCTAACCTTATTAGATTTAGCATAATTCTTAGCTTGTTCAATCACAGATTTATCAAGCCTTAATGTTAATTTAGTATCCATAATAAATTTATTTACGTACAAATATAATTAATTTACACGTATAATTAATTTTCAAAATGTTTTTTTTGCTGATATACAACTATCAATTAAAGATGAAAACTATTATCTTTATTTCTTTTAATTTCAAGGAATAAAATTATGATCAAATCTTTTTCAATTTTTATAGTGTTATTATTATCACATACAATAACAGCACAAAATGTAGTATATGTTTATGGTGATGTGTCTGAAAAGGGAATGGTTCCGTCTGGAAAAGATAGTCCTTTTCATCAAATGAGATTGGTAGACAAAGGTAGGTATGGAATGAGTCTATTTAAGGAAGCTATTGAAGAAACAGGTTTGAACATTACGGAAGTATATGATGCAGAAACTACTTTTAATGCTACTTTTTTAAAAGATGTAGATGTGCTTATTTTAGGTTCTAATCAAAAAAAATTCTCTAAAACAGAAATTGATTCCATACATACATGGGTAAAACAGGGAGGTGGGCTTATTGCTTGGTCTGATAGTGCTTTTGGTGGCCACTATAAACATGTAGGAATTGACAATACACTGGGTAGAGATTCTGACAACCAAGTTACCAAAGCCTTTGGAATGCATTTTTTAACGGATAACGGAGGTGGTAATTACCTCATTACCTCATACACTAAAGATCATTTTATCAACAATAACAACAAAAATGGTGGAATTCGTTTTAGAGGTGAAGGCGTTAGCTTTGTTAGAATTAGTCCTCCAGCAAAGGTTTTGGCAAAAGCACAAGACCATGGTTTGGGAGGCAAATTACAAGTAAACAAAATAGATGGCGTTTTTAATCCAGATACTGATGTTACACTTGCTGTTTCAACTATAAACAAAGGACGAGTGGTAGGTTTGTTTGATAGAAATATGATGTGGAATGCTGGTGATGGCAGTCAAATAACACATTCAAATAATAAAGAGTTTGCTCAAAGAATTGTGTTATGGGCGGCTGGTATAGAGGAAAACTCAAAAATTTCCAAAAATATTGAATCAAAAAATACAGGATTAAATTTACCTCCACAAGTAACCATTCAAACAGATTATGATTCAAAAAACACTGTAAAATTTATCGTTGATATAATTGATAAAGATACTGATGAATTATATCCTGAGATTAAATGGATTCTAAAAAAAGGTCCTAAAGTAACATTTGAAAACAACAATCCAAATACTCAAACCCCTGTTATTACACTTACTAAAAAAGGAACTTATTTGTTTATGGCTATCATTAGCGATGGAGAATTTAAGATTAAAAAAAGGATAACCATCACTAAAACAAAATAATTAAGTAAACCTAAGTGGCCGTATTTAAAGTATAAAAATCACTTCCATTTAATACCACAACCCATACTTGGTTTTTGGTTTTCTAAAGTTGGTTTATTTTCTAACAAATTGTCAAGAGCATTTCTTAGATCAATTCCGGTAACAGGCTGTCCATTTCCGGGTCTTGAGCTATCTAATTGCCCATGATAAACTGCTTCTAAATTTTCATTAAAAACATAAAAATCTGGCGTACAAGCAGCGTCATAGGCTTTTGCTACATCTTGCGTCTCATCATACAAATACGGAAAAGGATAGTTTTCATCTTTGGCCAATTGTGTCATCAATTCAGGAGAATCTTGCGGATAATTCTCCACATCATTAGCGCTTATGGCAATAAAATGAATTCCTTGTAATTGATATTTATTCCCCAATTTCACCAATTCTTTATTTATATGAATTACAAACGGACAATGATTACAAATAAACATAATAACAGTTCCTTTTTCTCCTTTTGCCTTTTCGAGAGAAAGAAAATTGCCATCAACTGTATTTAATAAAGTAAAGTCTGGTGCTTTTGTTCCGTTTTTAAACTCGTTAGATTCTGTTCTTGCCATAATAATTAGTTATTAGTGATTGGTTTTAGTTGTTAGTTTGTCATTCCGAAATGAGCCTTTTTAGGCGATTGAGGAATCTCATCATAACGATAAGATTCCTCTTCGCTCCTCATTCGAAATGACATAAGTTGTACTTTTTTAATCCTCCGCCAAAGCATTGGCACAAATAAAACCACTTGTCCAAGCATTTTGAAAATTAAAACCGCCAGTTACGGCATCAATATTTAAAACCTCACCAACAAAAAACAAATTTTGATGTTTCTTACTTTCAAAACGTTTAAAATTTATTTCTTTTAAATCAATTCCTCCTGCGGTTACAAACTCATCTTTAAAAGTTGTTCTTCCATTGGCGTTAAAAATTCCTTTTGTAAGTTGATTTGCCAAATTTTCTAATTGCATATTGTTTAAATCGGCCCAATTCTGAGTTGCATTTATTCCTGCTGCAACTACAAAACGTTCCCACAATCTTTTAGAAACCTCAACAAATGGAGATTTTAAAATAGTTGTTTTTCTAGGTTCTTTCTTTTTTAAATTCAACAAAACATTTAATACTTTATCCGTTGGTCTAGACAACCAGTTTACCTCTACATTATATTGATAATTTTTATCAGCTAAAATTCTTGCGCCAAAGGCGGATAATTTTAAAATTGCTGGCCCACTCATTCCCCAATGCGTAATTAACAATGGCCCAGATGCTTCTAATTTTGTTCCAGAAATAGTTACCGTGGCATTGGGTACAGAAGTACCTAATAAATCTACCAATCTTTTATCATTGATGTTAAACGTAAATAAAGACGGAACAGGTTCTATAATTGTATGTGCTAATGTTTTGCATAATTCCCACACTTTTTTAGAACTTCCTGCGGCAATTACTACTTTATCTGCTTCAATATTTTGCTCTTTGGTGTTAATAACCCATTTATTTTCTTGTTGATAAATAGAATTTACACCACAATTTGTCAACACTTTAATTCCTAAGTTATCAACAGCATTCTGAAAACAATCTATAATTGCCTGACTTGTATTTGCTTCTGGAAAAACCCGATTATCTTCTTCTATTTTTAAAGGAACACCTCTATTTTCGAACCATTCAAAAGTATCACCGGTCATAAACTGATGAAAAGGTCCTAACAATTCTTTTTTTCCTCTTGGATAAAATTCGATTAAATCCTTCGGAATAAAGCACGCATGTGTAACATTACATCTTCCTCCTCCAGAAATTTTCACTTTCTGTAAAACGTCTTTTCCTTTCTCAAGAATTGTAATATCTAAATCCGGATTATTTTCTTTAGCGTTTATCGCTGTAAAATATCCTGCTGCTCCTCCTCCAATAATTATTACTTTTTTCATTTTTTTTATGTTGTCAGTTCGAGTGATTTTGATTTTTTTCAAAATTGTATCGAGAACCTTTTATTAAATCATCTCGATACAAATTTATTTCATTCTTCAATAAATTTACTCGATGTGACATTATGTTATAAAATCATTTCTTTATAAGTAAGAATCGTTTTAAATCCTTTATTTTTAAAATAAGTTGGGGTTGATGCATTTCCAGTTACCAACACAAAATCTCCTCCCCAAGCGCCTAAACTTTTTATGGCTCCAAAATAATCTGGAAATAAGTTTTCTTTTACTGGTTTTAATTTGATAATAGAACTGATAATTTGTTCGTGTTCAACAATTAATTCTTCAAACTTTTCTAAAGATTCAACTTTTAAAAAGGCATCAGAAATTTCTGAAATTCTTTTTATTTCTTTATCAAAATTGATATTGCTTTCTCTAAATTTTGCAATTCCTTCTTTAGAATCTTGCTTCTGATTTAAGTGTACAAAAAATAAGTTTTCTTTAAAACTTGGGTTGAATGCTACTTGCTCAACAACAGGTTTTTTATCTTTAATTTGATAGAAAACAGGTGTATCATTCTGAGCACAAGCAATATCGTAACCACTTCCTTTAAAAGAGTTCCACAACAATTTAAAAGCATCTACTTTTGCCCAAGCAGCAACAGAATTAATTAATGTTGATGAAGTTCCTAAACCCCAATTTCTAGGAAAAGTTAAGTTTGTTTTTACTACAAATCCACCTTTTGACACTAAAAAACTTGGATTCATTTTTTTTGCTTCCTCTAAAATATCTAACAAGGTTTCTGCAATTACTTCTCCGCTTCCTTCTTTATCAGAATTAAACGTACAATTTATCAAACGTAATTTTTTGATATCGAAAACAGCCTCAAACCAACAGACTCCTGTATGTGTAAAACTTCCCCAAATAATCTCTGGTTCTTGAATTTTTTCAACACTTAAATCTTGTCCAAATTTAGTTGGAATTGCTAAAGATTTAGCGCCATCTAAAACAAGATATTCTCCTGTTAGTAACAATTTTCCGTTGGAATAATAGTTTTTCATTTATCTTTCATGAATTGCATCCTGTCTTAGCAGGATGACAAATATAAATTACATACAAAGGGCTTTAGCCAAATCACACATTTTCTTTGCCAAAAAATTTTGCTAAAGTCAATTATTTATACATCATTTTACAATGAGCTAAAACTTATTGCAATTTATTATTAATCTTTTAATTTTATAAAATCATATTTCAAAATAAAATCTTCATACTCTTCTTGAAACGATTTTTTACTATGATGTTCTTCTTGATTTTTTATATAATTTCTAACTTTATCAATCATAGATTCAGAAACTGAAACCGCAAAATATTCGCTTTGCCATTGAAATTTTTCTACAGTTAACTTTTCTTTATTAATCCAAAAAGAAGATTCTCCTTTTATTAATTGCATTACCTTTTGTATTGTTTGATCTACTCCAAGAGAAACTAAACAATGACAATGATCTGTATATCCGTTTATAAAATCTATATAAATCCCTTTCTTTTTTGCATTCTCTTTTATATGTGCCCAAACTTTTTGTCTAATTTCTTTTGTAGCCAAAAACGGAATTCTGTTTTTGGTACTCCAAACAAAATGTATATAGACTTTTACAAAAGGCATAATTTTTATTTAATATTAGAATTTGGCTAAAGCCAATCATCAATTTTATTATTTATTACAATGGGTTGAAACCCATTGCTATTCAATTCAAAAAACATTTCAATGATTACAATGGGTTGAAACCCATTGCTATTCAATTCAAAAAAATGAATTAGATCAACACATGTATAAAATCCAAATTAATTGCATCCTGCTTTAGCAGGATGATAAAAAAATATTGTCCACAAATTGGCTTTAGCCAAATTACACATTCTCATTACAATGGGTTGAAAAACATTGCAATTGAATTCAATAAAATGAATTAAATCAATACATTTATAAAATCCAAATCAATTGTATCCTGCTTTAGCAGGATGACAAATATAAATTACAATAATCTAAATTGTTTAAAATGATGTGTAAAATGTTTAACATGAAATTTTTGCCAATATTCATAATCTAATTCACCAAAAAATGGATGATTTTCAGATTTTGCAGTTTTAAAATGGGTTACAAAGTTTGCTATTTGTTCCTTTAAATCTGTTATTGCTTCTTCAATATTGTTAAATTTTTCTGGGGTAGGTTCATCGGATAAAATAGACGCTCTAAAACCAATATGCAACTCTTCATCAGTATCTAAAAAAGGTTTTCTTCTGGTCGTTTTTTCGTCAGAAACATAATAATCGGCATCAATTTTTCCGTTAGAAATTTGCATCAATAGACTTAAATGCTCTATTACTTGCTGTCCGTTCATTTTTCCAAAAAGTGGTTGGGTTTCTTTAGTTAAACTTTCCAATTTATTGGTAATTTCATCAACATTTAAAAAATCTACCCAATTTATTTTTGGTTTTCTTAATTCATTAAACTTGGTAACCACTGCAGAATGAGAAACTGTTCTACCTTCAAAATAATCATTTATTTCTTGTTTTTCTTGCTCTGTTGCTCCTAATTGATTTAAGATATTCTGCAAATGCATTTTCATATGACCATGCTGAATTCCTTTTGTTGTTAATGCTCTTAATGCAGCAAAATTTTGAGCCAAACCTGCGGCGGCTGTAATTTGCATTAAGGTTCTTGCAGATGGATTTTGTAGCATTTTTAAAGAAATTTTTGCCATTGGATGTAAAGATGTTAATCCTCCAACGGTACCTAAAGCCAACGGAATCTCAATCCAAAATTTAAAAATACCGTTACTAATACTGCAATGAGACAAACTTGAATAAGTACCAGATTTGGAAGCATAAGCGTGGGCGCCAGCTTCAACCGCTCTAAAATCATTACCAGTGGCTAAAACTACCGCATCAATACCATTCATAATTCCTTTATTATGCGTTACGGCTCGGTAAGGTTCTATTTCAGCAATTTTAACTGCCTGCTCAAATTTTTCTGCAAATTTCTGAGGATTTTCTCCTCCTAATTCTTCTATTGTACAACTCACTTCTGCTCTTACCAAACATTCCGGAACGTAATTAGATAAGATACTCATTACAATTTCTATGTCTTCTTTTTCAAACTTTTTGGCAATAACTTCTAAACAAGAATTTATAAAGTTTGCACCCATAGAATCTTTTGTTTCAAAAGTTACATGCAATTGGTAATAGCTAGCCAACTTATCCGTTTTATCAACCAATTTTATATCTAAAATTCCACCACCACGTTTTTCCATATTTTTGGTAATCGCAGCCGTTGCAGCAAATAATTCCGTTTTATTTTCATGAAAATACTTTTCAAGTGCTGCCTTATCTCCAGCATACATAAAATGTACTTGCCCAATTTTAGTGGTAGAAATTACATGGGTTTTAAAACCTCCTCTAGTACTCCAAAATTTACCCACTAAAGAAGCTGCAGCAACTACAGAACTTTCTTCTACAACCATAGGAATTACATAGGTTCTATCATTTATTATAAAATTTGGTGCCACACCAAAAGGCATATAAAAATTAGAAATGGTATTTTCTATAAAATCATCATGCAATTGTTGTAAATCATTATCAATATTCCAATATTGTTTAATTATGGTAAGAGTTTCTGATTGATTATGAAAGTAATTTTCTGTTAACCATTGTATCTTTTCTTCTTTGGTTAACTTAGAAAAACCTGAAATAAGTTTGCTCATTTATCTGGGTATAAAACTATATAGAACAAAGATAAGTCAAACTATTAAATTAGTAAGATATATTCAATTTTAATGGTTTTTTAAGACATTTTTTGCCGTTTTTTCCGTAAACTTGGCAAAGTTTTATTAAAATAAAATCTAAATGAAACAAATCTACATTTTAGTGGTAACATTTCTACTTACCGCTGGCACTTTTTTTGCCCAAACAAGTCCTAATCAAACAACAAACACCAAAGAAATTACTTTAGAAGAAATCTGGAACGGAACCTTTTCCGCCGAAAGAATGAATTCTTTAAATTCTATGAATGGTGATTTTTATGCTGTATTAGAGTACAATAGCCTTACAAATTCTGTATCTGTAGACAAATACAGCTATAAAACCTTAGAAAAAGTTGAAACAATTGTTAATAGTAATGACTTACAAGATTTACATAGCTTTTCTTCTTACAGTTTTAATACTGATGAAACCAAACTTATTTTAGGTACTAACTTCGAGAAAATTTACAGACATTCTTATAAAGGTACTTTTTATGCTTATGATATTGCTTCTAAAAAATTAACTAAAATTGGCGATAAAATTCAAGAACCTGTTTTTTCTCCGGATAATAAACATGTAGCATACGCAAAAGACAACAATATTTTTATAAAAAATGTAGCTTCTAACAATATTACACAGGTTACTAATGATGGTAAAATAAATGAAATTATTAACGGAATTACAGATTGGGTTTACGAAGAAGAATTTGCCTTTGTAAGAGCTTTTGAATGGAATAAAACAGGAAGTCATTTGGCGTTTTTACGTTTCGATGAAACCAGTGTTCCTACTTTTTCTATGGACATTACAGGTTCTGAATTATACCCAACACAACAAGTTTTTAAATACCCCAAAGCCGGAGAAAAAAACGCAGATGTTACGCTACACATGTATACACTTTCTTCTAAAAAAATAGCGGAAATTTCTTTGGGAGATTACGAGTACATTCCTAGAATTAAATGGTCTAATGATGCCGATGTTTTGGTTACAACCACCTTAAACCGTCATCAAAATAATTTAAAATTACACAAAGTAAATACACAAAATAATACAGCAACTTTGTTATTAAATGAAATTGATAAAGCCTATGTAGACATTACGGACAACCTTACTTTTTTAGCAGATAATAGTTTTATTTGGACAAGTGAAAAAGATGGTTACAATCATATTTATCATTATGATTTTAGTGGAAAACTCATCAACCAAATTACAAAAGGAAACTGGGAAGTAACTAACTATTATGGTTTTAACGAAAGTAAAAAAACCATCTATTATCAATCTGTAGAAAACGGTTCTATTAACAGAGGTGTATATTCTATAAATTTAAAAGGCAAAAAGAAAGAATTATTAAGCAATGCAAGTGGGCAAAACACAGCTTCTTTTAGCACCAACTTAAATTATTTCATCAACACATATTCTTCTGCAAATACACCACCTATTTATTCTTTGTATACCGCTAAAGGAAAAATGTTAAAGGTGATAAAAGACAATGCAAAGTTAAAAGAAAAATTAGCTGCATATAAAATGAGTCCTAAAGAGTTTTCTACCATCAACATAAACGGAAACAATTTAAATATGTGGATGGTAAAACCCTTAGATTTTGATGAAAACAAAAAATACCCTTTATTAATGTTTCAATATTCTGGTCCCGGTTCTCAACAAGTTGGAAATAGTTGGAACGGAAGCAATGATTACTGGCACAATATGTTAGCACAAAAAGGTATCATTGTAGTTTGTATTGATGGTCGAGGAACAGGATTTAAAGGAGCTGATTTTAAAAAAGTTACTCAAAAAGAATTGGGTAAATATGAAGTTGAAGATCAAATAGCTGCTGCAAAAAAATTAGTAGAACGCTCTTATATAGACAAGAATAATGTGGGTATTTGGGGTTGGTCTTATGGTGGTTTTATGAGTACAAATTGTATCTTAAAAGGTAATGACATTTTTACAACAGCCATTGCCGTTGCGCCGGTTACTTCTTGGCGTTTTTATGATTCTGTTTATACAGAACGTTATATGCAAACTCCGCAAGAAAACGCAAGTGGTTATGATGACAATTCACCAATTAACTATGCCAATAAATTACAAGGAAAATATTTATTAGTACATGGAACTGGAGATGATAATGTACATGTACAAAACTCTTATAGGATGATAAACTCTTTAATTGAAGCAAACAAACAGTTTGATATGTTTATGGTTCCAGACAGAACGCACAGTATTTATAAAGGAAGAAATACACGCTTAAATTTGTACACAAAAATGACTAACTTTATCAACAATAATTTACACAACGAATCAAACAAATAAAATAATAAATATATGAGCAATACTGCTAAATTACCACATCAAAAAGAATTATTTGGTCATCCCGTTGGATTATACGTTTTGTTTTTCACAGAAATGTGGGAGCGCTTTTCTTATTACGGAATGCGTTCTATTTTAGTGATTTACATGATTGCACAAGCAACAGATAAAAATGGTCCTGGTTTGGCATGGACAGAGTTAGAAGCCTATCAATTATATGGTTGGTATGTAATGTTGGTTTACCTAATCTCAATTCCTGGAGGGATTTTAGCAGACAAAGTATTAGGTCAGAAAAAAACAGTAATGTTAGGCGCTGTACTTCTATCAATAGGTCATGGGGTATTAGCTATTGAACAAGATTGGGCATTTTTTACCGGTTTAGGCTTTATTATTATTGGTGTTGGCTGTTTAAAACCTAATATTTCTACAATGGTTGGTGGACTCTATAAAAAAGGCGATATCAGAAGAGATAAAGGATTTAGTATTTTTTATATTGGAATTAATTTAGGCTCTTTATTAGCAACAACTTTTATTGGATTGGTAGTAGCAAAATGGGGATGGCACGCTGGGTTTGGCCTTGCAGGAATTGCAATGATACTTGGTTTATTTGTATATATTTGGGGACAAAAATTTATAACTCATGTAGGAAATAAAATTTCAGCACAAGAGAGTAAAGACAATATATCTATTGGAAAAATATTTGGAAACATCTTCAAATCTCCTTTACATTTAGGTATAATGGCAATAATGATTATATTCTCACTATATTTTGGATATACAAAAGAAGGTGTTGATCATTGGGGATATGGAGCACTCTTTGTATTTTTATCTTTAGTTATCGGGCTATTAATGATGATCTATAAAGATTTAGAATCTAAAATAATGAAAGATAGATTCCTAGTACTTTTATTATCATTCTTGTTAGTTGTTGTGTTTTGGGGAGCATTTGAGCAAGCTGGTGGATTAATGAGTGTTTATACAGAGCAAAAAACGGATAGAATGTTATTTGGTATGCTTATACCTACTCCTATGTTTCAAGGTTTAAATGCTGGTTTTATCATATTACTTGCTGTTTGGGTTGCAAATGTTTGGGCTAAACGTAAATTAAAAGGAAAAGAAGCGTCTTCATTATTTAAAATGGCAACGGGAACCATTATAATGGGATTGGGATTTGTTTTTATGATTCTTGCTGTTAGAGAATATGAAGCAAACGGTAGCTCTGGAATGCAGTGGTTAATACTTGCATATTTATTTCATACCATTGGTGAATTATCATCATCTCCTGTATCCTTATCATTTGTTACAAAATTAGCACCAGTAAAATATGCTTCACTAATGATGGGGTTATATTTTGCTGCAACCGGTCTTGGAGGTAAAGTTGCTGGTATTTTAGGTGAAAAATCAGCTGAGTTTGGTGAATATACTATTTTCACAGGAATAGTTGTGTTTACCGTAATTTTTGGATTAATTGTATTAGCATTACTTAAACCATTAAAAAGATTAACTCATGGTGCAGAAGACAATGAAATTGAAATGCACAATGATGAAGCTGAAGGCTTTGAATTAGCAGACTAATAAAAAAATAAAAGCCTCACAAATTCTATTTATGAGGCTTTTAATTTATAATTGCATTACCTAAAAATCATTTTATGAATACAGATATCGAAAATCTATTTAAAGACAAAGTAATTGGGCATCCTGCAGGATTGTTTGTTTTATTTTTTACAGAAATGTGGGAACGTTTTTCATTCTACGGAATGAGAATTTTATTGGTGCTATTTTTAACAGCTCCGTTAATTGGAGACAATCCGGGGTGGGAATGGCCAAGAGAACACGCAATGGCTTTAATAGGTACTTATGCCTCTTTGCTATATTTAACGCCCATTGTTGGTGGTTGGATTGCAGATAAAATTACAGGCTATAAATGGGCTGTAATTATTGGGTGTTTTATTATGATGTTAGGTCATGCTTCTATGGTATTTGAAACACAATTTACACTATACTTAGGTTTGGCATTATTAGTTATTGGTACAGGTTTTTTTAAGCCCAATGTAACTTCTATGATTTCTGAAATGTACAAAGGAAAAGAATCTAAAAAAGATGGAGCTTACACCATTTTTTATATGGGCGTTAATGCTGGTGCGTTTTTTGGAATGATGCTTTGTGGTTATTTGGCAGAAAATATTGGATGGTCTTGGGGCTTTGGTCTTGCAGGAATTTTCATGTTTTTAGGAATGCTTCAATTCTGGTTGGCTAAAGATTTATTTGGTAGTATTGGAGAAAAACCTTCTAAAGTTTATGAAGTAGAAGTCCCTCAAAACATTAATGAAGTTAGCCCTGTTGAAGAAAATCAATCAGAAGAAAAATTAAATCCTTTTACAAGTGTAGATAAAATTTTAATTATCCTTTCTTCTATAGGAGGAATTCTGTACTTATTTAATGATCCAATGTCTAAAATTGGTAATGCAAATATTTTAGATTTTAAAATAGGAACTATGGATGGTTCTAACATAACCATCCTTACAGCTTTAGCTTTTTTCTTGTATTTAATAATCTCAAGAATTTCAAGATACACAGCTATCATCAGAGACAAGATTATTGCAGTTGCCATCTTCGGAATTTTTACAGTATTTTTCTTTGCAGCTTTTGAACAATCTTTAGGTTCTATGACCATTTTTGCTAGAGATTATACCAGCAGAACATTGGCAGGATCTTCTGCAATGATTTTTAAAATCATCGATTTAATTTTAACCGTTGGACCTTTGGCTATTATCTCTTGGGTTTTGTACTTATTATTTCAAAAAACCTATTCTAAAATTCCTTTGTCTAACCTTATTTTAGCCTTGGCATTTATTGCCCTTTGGGGAATTGTAATTTGGAAAGTAAACAGAGAATTTAGCAAAGATGCTACGGAAGTAGGAGCTTCTTGGTTTGGTATTTTAAATTCGTTTTTTATCATTACACTTGCCCCTTTATTCTCTAAATGGTGGGAAAGTAAATACAACCCAAGTGCCGCAATGAAATACGGTTTAGGTCTTATTCTATTAGGTTTAGGTTTTGGAGTTTTAGTTATGGGAACGATGGGTATTGAACAAGGAGCAAAAACTGCATCTGTAAGTATGTTTTTCTTAATTTTTGCGTATTTATTTCACACAATGGGAGAACTCTGTATTTCACCTGTAGGATTATCATACTTAAGTAAATTAGTACCTGGAAGAATGATTGGTTTTATGTTTGGTATTTGGTATTTAGCCATCGCTATTGGGCAAAAAGCAGCAGGTACAATGGGTGGAATGATTGATAAAATTACCGAAGAATATTCATTAAGTACTTTCTTTTTAATATTTACATTGGTACCCGTTGTAGTAGGACTAATATCTATTGTTTTAAATCCGCTATTAAAAAGGTTGATGCACGGCGTAAAATAAGATTCTTAAAAATTAGTTAAAAACGAAAGAGCTTACAGATACTATTTACACATTGTTGTAAATTGGCACACCATTTGTTAGAAAATAATCATGAAAAAAACAATCACAATACTTACCATTGCATTTTTAAGTTTTACTGTAAAAGCACAAGAAAAAGTGAATTGGATGAGTTTAAATGAAGCTTTAGAACTTCAGAAAACTGCACCAAAAAAAATTATAATGGACGTCTTTACCAATTGGTGTGGACCTTGCAAAATGTTAGATAAAAACACCTTCCAAAATCCGGATGTTGCTGCTTTTATTAATGAAAATTATTATGCCGTAAAATTTAATGGCGAAGGAAATGATAGTATTGTCTATAAAGAAAATACGTTTAAAAATACAAATTTTAAAGAATCTTTAAAAAACAAAAGAAATAGTTCGCATGAATTTGCAGACTATATGGGTATAAATGCGTACCCAACTATTGTTTTTATGAATGATAAAGGTGATTTTATTATGCCATTAAGAGGATATTATTCTCCTAATCAATTAGAGTTTTACTTAAAATTATTTAAAGGTGAAGATTACAAAAAGATAGACACCAAAGAAAAATTTGAAGCTTATAACAATGAATTTAAACCAGAGTTTAAAGAAAAAAGCTAGTCCTTTAAAACAAAAGCTCCTTTTTCTCTAGTATCATAAAATGGAATATTTTCTTTACTACAAGTCAATTTCCACTTGAGAACAAAACTTTTATAATTAGAACCATCTGCAATTATTTGTGATGGTTTTATTTTTTTTATCAACCTTGATAAATTAATTTTTGGTGAGTATTGCAACACCACAATTGGCGCCTCTATATTTCTTAAATTATAAACACCCAAACTATCTACAAACAAAATATTTTTGTTAGAGAATTTAAGAAAATTATGAAAACTAGTTTCATGAATATTAGAAACACCTTCCGCAATTCTATAGGATTTTAAGCTATAATCATCTTTATAATTTACCGTATCTAATTGGTGTTGCAAAAACAGGGTATCTCCTATTCTTTTACCAATAATACTTTGCTTATTTTTATGAAATAAAAGCAGTTCTTTTTTATCCTTTTTATTGATATATTCTAACAGATAAGTACTTTGAATTATTAAAACAGCACATAACAAAAACAATAATCGTTTTGCTGTTTTATGTATAAAAAACCGAAATCCAAATACAATAAGTACATACCAAAACATCATACTTAAAAAAGACATTGAAATTTCTTTAAATAAAAATTCTTCTTGATTAGAAATCCAATGCACAAAACCGTTCATCCAAGAAATAACGGTGCCGTATATAGTAACAAAAAAAGCCGGTAACATTGCACAAAGCGATAAAACGATTACTATATTTCCACCTATTAAAATATACATTAAACAAGGGATAATTACAAAATTAGACAACATAAAAAGTCCTGGAAATTGTTGAAAATAAAAAATACTCAAAGGTAAAACACCCAATTGAGCAGCTATTGAAACTGTGAAAATTTGCCAGAAAAAGAGGAATACTTTGTTTTTAGGTTTCCAAATTTCTTGCAATTTGGGTTGCAACCAAACAATACTAAAAACAGCCAAATAACTTAATTGAAAACCAACATCAAATAAAAACATGGGTTTTACCATCAATAAAAATAACATCGAAGAAATTAAAGAAAATTCAATAACTTTTTTCCTTTTTAACGCCAAACCAAAAGCCACAAAGGTAAACATAGTAACAGCTCTTACTACAGATGCAGAAAGTCCCGCAATAAAAGCAAACATCCACAGTAAAATTATAATGATACTTGTTTTAAAAATAATTCCGTATTTAACTCTTTCTAAAGGTTTAAAAAGAAAATTTAAAATGAGTAAAAACACTCCCACATGCAAACCAGAAACAGCTAAAATATGTATGGCTCCTGCTCTTTGATAATCGGTAATTAATTCTTTAGAAATATCTTGTCGTTGCCCTAAAAGCAGTGCATACATTACAGCTAATTCATTTTCTTTAAAATGATGTTTTTGTAATGATTTTTGAATTGTATTTCTACTTTTAGCAGACCAACCCACCAAAGAAAAACCCTGTTTATGTAGTTGTAAAAATTCATTTTCTTTTAGAAATACTTGCTGATAAACACCTTGTTTTGCCAAATACGATTTGTAATTAAACTGATGCGGATTTAAAGGCGAGGTCAATTCTTTAAAATTAGGTTTCAAAGTGATTACATCATCAACTGCCAACATATTTGCAATGCTATCTTTTTGAATGTTTAAAAGAATATTTCCAACGGTTTTTACGCTATTTACTTGTATTACTTCAACTTGGTATTTTGCATAATAATTATTTGGTTTTAGTACTTTTTTTACTCTAAAAATAGCCGTAGAATTATCTTTTATATAATGCTGATAATAATTATCATAATTTTTAGTATCACCCAGAAAAACAACAGCAACTCCTACAAAAAAGAAAAATAACCAACTATATAAAGTAAGTACAATCCTATTCTTTAAAACAAGAAAAAACATTGCTAAGGGAAGAAATATAACACCTGTTGTAAAAAAAGAAAAAGGCCAAAATGGAACATAAAATTCCATTACTATTCCCAAAATTAGGAAAACACAAAAATGTAATGGTAAATAAAACAATAACCTTTTCATAGCAGGTTAAAGTTAATGAAAAAAAATAAATTACTAAATTACAGTATCTTAACAGCTTTTACAAAAGCATTTTTCCAATAGTTTTCAGATAAATCAGAAACAATAACCCCTTTAGAAACTGTAGCATGAATAAATTTAATTTGCCTATTTTCCACAGAAACAATTAACCCAACATGATTGATACTTCTGGTACTTTTATTGGTTCTAAAAAACAGTAAATCGCCTTTTATTACTTTATTTAACGAGGTTTTTTTACCACGGTTTGCCATATCACTAGAAACTCTGGGCAACTGAACTTTTTGACTACCAAAGGCTACAAACACAATTCCAGAACAATCCATTCCATTATTAGTTACACCGCCATACTGATATTTTACACCATTATATTGCAAGGCATTTTCTACAATTTTATCTGCTTTTGTAAAACTATTTTTTGTGTTTGAAATTACTTTCTTAGAAGATGAACAACCAATGGTTACCCATGATAAAATCACCAAAAAAAATAATTTCTTATACATTATACTTCAGATTTTAAATTAGCAACCACCTGTTTAGCAACATTTTCAGAAGCGCCTTTACCACCTAGTTTTTTTTCTAATTCGTAATATTCTAGAAATAATTTCTCGCGGTAATTACTGTCTAAAATCTTAGTTAATTCTATTTTTAAATTCTTGGTATTAAAATCATTCTGAATTAATTCTTTTACCACTTCTTTGTCCATAATTAAATTTACCAAAGAAATAAATTTTAACGTAATTATTCTTTTTGCAATTTGATAAGAAATAGCACTTCCCTTATAACAAACTACTTGCGGCACTTTAAACAAAGCCGTTTCTAAGGTTGCTGTTCCGGAAGCCACTAAAGCAGCAGATGAAACACTTAATAAATCGTAAGTTTTATTATTGATAAAACTCACTTTTCTATCTCCTATAATAGTGTCATAAAAAGATTTTTCTTGACTTGGAGCGCCGGCAATTACAAATTCATAGTCGGTAAAATCATCTACCAAAGACAGCATTACAGACAACATTTTTGTAATTTCTTGCTTTCTACTTCCTGGTAACAAAGCAATTATTGGCAAATTACTTAATCCGTATTCTTTTCTAAAAACCCGTCCATTAACCTGTTTTCTGTCTGCAATAGCATCAATTAACGGATGCCCAACAAACTCAACATTATAATTGTATTTTTTATAAAAATCTTTTTCAAACGGAAGAATAACAAATAATACATCTATGTCTCTTTTAATATCTTCTACTCTACTTGCTCTACTTGCCCAAACTTGTGGAGAAATATAATAATTAGTTCTAAAACCTTGTTGTTTAGCCCATTTTGCAATACGCAAATTAAAACCAGAATTGTCTATAAAAATAAGAACATCTGGCTTAAATTTAGCAATATCTTTTTTGCAAAATTTAATAAAACCCAACACTTTAGAAAGGTTCATTAACACCTCTACAAACCCCATAAAAGCTCTTTCTTTATAGTGTTTTACCAAAGTTCCGCCAACAGATTTCATTAAATCTCCACCCCAAAACCTAATATCTGCATTTGTATCTTCTTTGTACAATGCTTTCATTAAATTTGAACCGTGTAAATCACCAGAAGCTTCGCCAGCAATAATGTAATATTTCATAAGTATTTACTTGTCAGGTCGAGCGCAGTCGAGACCTTATTAAACCTCTCGACTGCACTCGAGGATACATTATCTCTATTAAATAAACTTTAAAACTAAGGTTACAAAAGCTATTAAAATAGTAGTTATTAAAACACCTCTTGCTCTGTAATCTTGCTTTTTTTTGATAAAAACAAAAAACACAAAAAGATTGGGAATTGCAGCTAAAGACAAAACTTTACCGTATAATTTCCCTTCTTTTATCATCTCTAAGGTTTCGTAAAAACCAAAGCTAGAAAAGTACTCTAAATACAAGAAAATACCCGCAACAGTTGCAAAAATTGAAACCAAAATACCCGCTAAAATTTCTTTTTTTATAGTTCCCAAGAGTTTAATTTTTGAATCATGTGATGTGCCGTCATATCAAACTGAACAGGAACAACAGAAACATACCCATTTTCTAGGGCATAAATATCTGTGTCTTGACCTTTATCTTTATTCACAAATTCTCCAGAAAGCCAATAATATTCTTTTCCAAAAGGACTTTTTCTTTTGTCAAAATTCTCTTTCCAAACACCATTTGCTTGTCTACAAACCTTTACACCTTTTATTTCGCTCTTCTTTAAACTAGGAATATTCACATTTAAAACAATACCTTCTGGAAGTCCATTTAACAAGGCATTTAACGTAATATTTTTTACATATTCTTCTGTAGGAACAAAATCTGCATGCCATTTAAAGTCTAATAAAGAAAAACCAATGGCAGGTATTCCTTCAATACCAGCTTCTATTGCTGCACTCATAGTTCCAGAATAAATAACATTTATAGAAGAATTTGAACCATGATTTATACCAGAAACACACAAATCTGGTTTTCTATTTAGAATTTCGCTCACAGCCATTTTTACACAATCTGCAGGCGTACCAGAACAAGTATATTCTAATTGAGGTCCATCATCAATGGTAATAGGATTGCAATGCAACACATTATCTACCGTAATTGCGTGTCCCATTCCGCTTTGCGGACTGTCTGGCGCAACTACAACAACATCGCCAATTTTATTCATTATTTTTATTAAAGCTCTTAAACCCGGAGCTGTAATACCATCATCATTAGTAACTAAAATAAGAGGTTTCTCTTGCATTCATGAAAAATTTAGGGTTCGCGTTTAAAAATCAAAATTAAGATGCTCAATTACATTTAATTTCTGATATTGTACATTAAATATAATGCAACAAAAGTAATTCATTTTAAACAAATTTCTTTTTAACATTTTATAAAGAATATAAATTCCGATTTTTATGTAACATTGTAATGCACATTTTTTACGTGTATCAAAATAAGGTTATAACCTTTAAATAAAAACTTGGCATTATTTTAGTAACTTAGTCAACATAAAATAGCACACAAAACAACAATAATAAATTTATGAAAATCCATAAAAAATTCACCCCTTTTATATTAGCAATAGCACTGTTATTACTTAGTTTTAAAGCCCCAGCTTCTAATGTAAAAACAGATCCTGACCCAGAAAAAGACAAAGTATTAATTTACATGTTAAAAAATATTTTAACACGCATGCACTATGTTGAAAAAGAAATGAACGATGATTTATCTGAACAAATCTTTCATGGGTTTATAGAAGGTTTAGATCCTAACAAGCGTTATTTTACAGAAAAAGACATCAAAGAATTTTCTAAATATAAATTTACAATAGATGATCAGCTATTAAATGATGATGTTTCTTTTTACAATCTTGTTTACCAACGTTATTCAGAAAAAATTAAAAATGCAAAATCTTATTATGCAGATTTATTAAAACAACCTTTTAATTACAAAAAAGACGAAACCATAGAGATTGATTATAAAAAAGTACCGTTTGCAAAAAACGAAAACGAACTGATAAACTACTGGCGCAAACAATTAAAATTAAGCACTTTAAGCAGAATTCAAGATAAAATCACCAAACAAGAAGAAATAGTTAAAGAGGATAAAAACTTTAAAACAAAATCTTTTACAAGTTTAGAAAAAGAGGCGCGTTCAGAAGTTTTAAAAAACATGGACGAACTTTATATTAGAATTGATGAATTAGAACATGAAGATTGGTTTTCTACCTTTTTAAATATCGTTGTTGGCGCATTTGATCCTCATACAACCTATATGGCACCTAGTATTAAAGAACGTTTTGATCAAGACATGTCTGGTAAATTAGAAGGTATTGGCGCTCGTTTGGTAAAAAAAGGCATTTATACGCATGTATTTGAATTGGTTTCTGGAGGTCCGGCTTGGAAACAAGGAGAACTAGAAGCTGATGACATTATTTTAGAAGTAGCGCAAGGAGATGAAGAACCCTTAGACATTGTTGGCATGCGTTTAGACGATGCTATAAAATTTATAAAAGGTAAAAAAGGAACAGAGGTTAGGTTAACAGTAAAGAAAAAATTAGACGGATCTACAAAAATTATTTCTATCATTAGAGATGTTGTAGAACTAGAAGAAACTTTTGTAAAATCTAGCATTGTAGAAAAAGAAGGTAAAAAATATGGATTGATAGATTTGCCAAAATTCTATATTAATTTCGATGATCAGAATGATAGAGATTCTGCAAAAGACATGGAAAAAGAAATAGAAAGACTGAAACAAGAAAACGTTACCGGCCTTATTATCGATTTAAGAAATAATGGCGGTGGTTCTTTAAAAACTGCTATAGAAATTGCAGGATTATTTATTGAAAAAGGACCAATTGTGCAAGTAAAATACAGAGGAGAAAAACCCAACGTAAAATATGATACAGATCCTAAAATGCAATGGGACGGTTCTGTTGTGGTATTAGTAAATGAATTATCTGCTTCTGCATCAGAAATTTTTGCTGCGGCAATGCAAGACTACAAAAGAGCAGTAATTATAGGTGGTAATCAAACCTACGGAAAGGGAACTGTGCAAAATATTTTACCAATTAATCAATTTACTAAATACCAAAAAGATTTAGGATATTTAAAAATGACCATTCAGAAATTCTATAGAATTAATGGAGGTTCTACCCAAATAGAAGGCGTTTATTCTGATATTGCAATGCCAAGTAGGTATAGTTTTATGAAATTTGGAGAACGCGATTTAGATGGTGCTTTGCCTTGGGATAAGGTACCACAAGCAAATTACACACAAACAAGTACTTATGAGAATTTTGAGGATGTCATATATAAAAGTAAAGATAGAATTGCAAAAGACCCTAAATTTAAGTTGATAAATGAATATGCTAAATGGTTAAAAGAGAATCAAGATGAAACTTCTTACTCTCTAAATTATAAAGTTTTTTCTAAAGAGAATGAAGACGATGATAAAGAAGCTGAAAAATACAGTAGTGCTTTTAAATACGACTCAGACTTAACTTTTATATCACCAACTTATGAACTTCCATTACTGAAAAAAGATTCTGTTTTATCAGATAAAAGAATGGCTTGGCATAAAAATTTAAGCAAAGACATGTATGTTTCTGAAGCTTTAAATGTTTTAAATGATTTAAAAATAAAAACATCTAACGTACTTGTAAGAAATTAAAAAATAGGTAAAACTAGTATAGACTATAATCTGGCATTTTTGTAAAAAAAAGCCAGATTTTTATTTTTAAAAAAATATAATTTATAATCTAAATTCAAAAAAAATGAGTTTTCAAGTAACTTTTGCCACAAAATGGGCCGACTTTGACCCAAACAGACACATGCGTCATACCGCCTATAATGACTACGCTGCAGAAGTGCGTGTGCGTTATTTTAAAGAACAACAATTTTCAATAGAAGAGTTTACCAAACATAATATAGGACCTATTTTATTTACAGAAGAAACTTCTTTTAGAAAAGAAATTCATTTAGGTGAAAATATTACTGTAGATATAAAAATAGCAGGCTTGTCTAAAAACAATGAACGCTGGAAAATAACCCATCAAGTTTTTAATGAAACTGGAGCGTTGGCAGCCATAATAAAAGTATACGGGGCTTGGATAGATTTAACAAAAAGAAAATTAACCATTCCGCCCAAAGAAGCAAAACACTTGTTTGATGTTGCAGAAAAAACTTCAGATTTTGAAATTATTTCGGTGAGAGAATAATACTTTATACAATCTCATTAAAGAAATTTGTGCCTACTTTTTAACAGTGCAATAGATTTCTATGTCAGAGATAAGATTTTAATGATTTTTGAATTGGTTATCCTTACTTTTAAATACATAAGATTTAATTTTGTTCAGACTCAAAAGACTATTATTTTGTTTGGATAGTAATTTGGGCATCAATAAATAAAATAATATAGAGGTCAGTATTTAAATTCATATCTTTAAAGTCAACAAATATAGTATTATTATGAATATTTTTAAAGGACAAAAC